>CAIVJW010000344.1 GCA_903906315.1 uncultured delta proteobacterium
ACGAAGGCTCAGGGAAGCAAGCCCCTGGGCCTTCTGCTTTTGCGGTCGAGGCGATCACCTACGAGATGCCGGCGCCTGCGGCCACTTCTCGGCGGATGCCTCGAGGGGCAGATTTCTACGGATCGCGGCGATCGACAACAGCGGCGTGTTGATCGCGGTCTTCGGCTACGCAGGCCTGTTCCACGGCGCGGCGCTGCGGCTCGGGCTCGCGGCCGTCGCACTGCCCGGCGGCGCTGGCACAAATCGGGCTAGGTCCGCCCTCGCCGCTGCGCCCCGCGCGGAGTTAGGAATCCTGCATGACCCCGTCGAGAAATGACGTCCCTTCGGTCAGCCTCGAGCTGCCCCTCGACAGCCGCTTCGTGCCGCTGGTGGTCGCCGTCACCCAGAAGTCCGCGGCTGCCTTTGGTGCGGACGAGGCCGGCGCCGGCGATCTGGCCCTGGCCGGGGAGGAGGTCTTCGCCTACGTCTGCGCGGCCGCCAAACAAGGCGGCAGCCTGGCCCTGCGCTGCGTGGACGGCGTCTACTTCGTGCAGATCGAGCTCGCGTTCCAGCTCGCCACCGCCGACTTTCGCGCCTTCAACTTGACCGCCACGGTCTCGCCGGACGACGAGTCGTCGCTGGCCGAGGTCGGGCTGCTGATCGCCGCGCGGGTCGTCGACCGCCTGACCCTCGCCGAGGAGCCGGGCGGGCGGCTGCGCCTCAGCCTCAAGAAGGAGAAGAGCTATCCAGTGCCCGCGGTGCAACCGCTCGCGCGCGTGGACTCCGGCGCCCACTGCACCCTCGCCACGCCGCGGCCGGAGCACCTCAAGGCGCTGGCCCACGCCTTGGCGAGCGAGTGCCCGGCCGCCGGTTTCCCGGCGGGTTTCGCGGTGCCCGGCAAGCTCGTCGACATGGTGCAGAGCGGCGAGTATGGGCTGCTCGTGGCCCTCGACGCCCGGGGCCGCCTCGGTGGTGCGGTGGCGTGGTGCCACTCCCGTGGGCGCCGGATGGTGGAGTGCTTTGGCCCGTACATCTTCGGTGCGGCCGAGGACACGGCGACGGAGCTGCTCGACGGCTGCATCAGCGCCGTGGCCCGCACCGAGGCGCTCGGGGTGCTGCGGCGCCACGGCGGGCCGCCGCTGCCGGAGGGCTATTTCGAGGAGCTCGGCGCGCTCGGCGGCGACCCGGAGGGGCAGGTGCACTACCGTATGCTGCGCGAGGATCTCGGTACGAGCGTCTGGGCCCACCCGGCGCTCATTCCTTTCCTCGACGCGGAGTACCAGCGCCTGGCGCTCGCGCGCGAGGTCGTGCCCGTCCGCGACGAAGGAGAGCGGCAGTCGGTCCACTCCGTGTTCGCCGCCGAGCACGACAGATCCCGTGGTGCGGTGACCTTGCGACCGCTGTGGCCAGGCGCGGACGCCGCCGACAACCTGCGTCAACACCTCGCCGTCCTCCGCCGGAGCGGTGTGGAGGGGCTGCTGTTCGAGCTCGATCTCGGCGTGGGCTGGCAGGCGGCACTCGGCGGCGTGCTGGCGGCAGCGGGTTTTGTGCCGCAGCTCCTGTTGCCCTACGCGGGTGAAGCCGACGTGGTGGTGTACTGCCATGCCGGGGGTTGATCTCCAGCATCTCGTGCCCGAGCACATCCGGCGCTTCGAGGCCTACGTGCCGAGCAAGCCGGACCCGGAGCTGATGAAGCTCTTCGGCTGCGCGCGCTTGCTGCGCCTGAACAACAACGAGAACCCCCTCGGCCCGGCCCCGGCGGCCCAGGCGGTGATCCGCGGCTTCCGTCCGCCGCGCGCTGCGCTCTACCCGAGCGGCGACTGCTTCTACCTGTGCTCGGCCCTGGCCGAGCGGCTCGGCGTGGAGCCGCGGCAGGTGCTCGTCGGCAACGGTGCCAACGAAGTCATCGCGTTCGTGATCAAGGCCTTCTGCCAGGAAGGCGACAACATCATCACCGCAGACAAGACCTTCGCAGTCTACGAGTGGGTGGCGGAGTTCTCCGGGCTCGCCGCGCGGCTAGTGCCGCTCAAAGATCTCACCTTCGACGACCAGGGGATGTTGGCGGCGATCGACGCGCGCACCAAGATTCTCTTCGTCTGCAACCCCAACAACCCGACTGGCACCTACTGGAGCGAGGCGCGGCTGCGGCGCTTCCTCGACGCCGTGGGCGGCCGGCAGATCGTCGTCGTCGACGAGGCCTACTGCGAGTTCGTGGAGGCCCCCGACTTTCCCGACGCGGTCCGCCTCTGTCGAGAGTATCCGAACCTCGTCTCGTTCCGCACCTTCTCCAAGATGCACGCGCTGGCAGGCCTGCGCATCGGCTACCTGGTGGGCGCGCCCGAGGTGGTGGACGTCGTGCGGCGCACCTGCGTCGTGTACTCGGTCAACACCGTGGCGCAGGAGGCAGCGCTGGCCGCGCTCGAGGACCCGACCCACGCCCAGCGCACGCGCGAGCTGATGCGCGCCGAGCGGGCATACCTCGGCGACGCCCTCGAAGGACTGGGGCTCCCCGTGGTGCGGGGCACGGCGAACTACATGATGGTCAAGCTGCCGCTCTCCGACACCCTCGCGTACCGCAAGCTGATGGCGCAGGGCGTGATGGTGCGCGCCATGACCGGCTTTCGCTTCCCCAACTGGATCCGTATCAGCCTCGCCGCGCACGAGGCGATGACCACGTGCGTGACAGCGCTCGAGCAGCTGCTCGACAACCACCGGTCCCCGCGCGGTACCTGATCGCGGGCGAGAGAGGATCATTCGATGGGAGCTCAAGACGAACCCTCCGGCACCGCGGGCGCGGGTTTCGAGATCGACATGTTCCGCGAGGCGGACGCCGACGGCGTCGGCCGCCTGTTCCGCTCGGTCTACGGCGAGGCCTACCCGATGCGCTACTTCTACGACCCCGCCGAGCTCATCGAGCGCACGCGCTCGGGGCGTACCCACCTCGGCGTGGCCCGCACGACGAGCGGCGAGATTCTGGGACAGCTAGCGCTGTTTCGCATTGCGCCCTACCCGGGGGTCTACGAAGCCGGCGCCGGGCTCGTGCTGCTGGCTCACCGCGGTGGCGGGATCAACCGCGCTCTGGTCGAGTTCGTTTACGAGCCGTCACGGCTTGCGGCCCTCGGCGTCCAGCATCTCTACGGCGAGGCGGTCTGCAATCACCTGCACATGCAGAAGGCCCATTTGCGCAGCGGCTGGTGCGAGACCGGTCTCGCCATCGATCTCATGCCCGCCGCGGCCTACGACGCGGAGCGAAGCGCCGCCGGCCGCGTGTCCTCGGTGCTGTTGGCTCGCGCGTGCACGCCCCAGCCCCACACCGTCCACGTGCCGCGTTGCTACGCCCGTGAGCTGGAGTTCATCTACGCTGGGCTCGACGACCGGCGCGAGCTCGCCTTCGACGACGGCACCGAGGCCGAGGGCGCCACCGCGTTCACCGTCGAGATCTTCGAGTTCGCCGGCGTGGCCCGCGTGCATGTCTCCCACATCGGCCGTGACTTCGCCGAGGTCGTGACGCGCTGGCTATCGGGGCCGGAGGCGGCGCGCTGCACGGTGCACCAGTTCTGGCTCTGCCTCGGCGCCGAAGGCGTGGAGCGGGCCGCGCGCGCCCTGCAGGGGCACGGCGCCTTCCTCGGTGGCGTCGCGCCCCGCTGGTTCGACACAGACGCCCTTCTGCTGCAACGCCTGACGGCCGCGCCCAATTGGGACGGTATCCAGCTCTACAGCGAACGCGCCAAAGAGATGCTGCGCCTCGAGCGGGCGGACGCCGAGCGGCAGCGATGAGCGGCTCGCGCCACGTTGCCGCTCGGATCCCGGTTTCTGCCCTGAGCCCGGCCCTGTCAAGGTGACTGCTTCCGCGACTCGGCCTGCAGGTGGCAACGGTGGGTCGTCGGGGTGGAAGGCCAGGGTCGTCGTCCTGCCGCCGGCCGCCGCGCCGACCGCGCCCGACGCGGCCCCCGCCGGGCGCGCCGCGGTCGCGCGGAGCGGCGGCAACCTCACGCGCGCGGCCGAGGCGCTCGGCCTCTCGAGCCGCTTCGCGTTCTACCGCCTGATCGAGCACCTCGGCGTCGACCGCGACGACCTGCGCGCCTCCCCCGCCGATCCGAAGCGTCGCCGCGACGAGTGTTCCGGTCCGCGGCCAGGCTCCGCCGACGAAAGGCCAGGACCTCGCCCGGCGTCTCACCTCGAGAGCGCGGATCGGTCGTTTGGGGACCGCGCGATCGAGAGAGGGAGAGTCCGTCCGAGGCGAGCGACCTCGGGATCCCCCGCTCCCGCGAGCGGCTGGTCCTGGTGCGACCTCGCCGCGCTGGTCCGCGGGACTGGCATGAATGCAGGGCAACGCGCCCGTCATGCCGGCAGGCCCCGGCTCGCAGCGCAGGCGGCGTGCTACTTTGATCGCCATGCTGCGCGCGCCGAAGCTCGCCACCTACGACGACCTCCTCTCCCTGCCGGAGGGCGATCGCTACGAGGTGCTCGCCGGCGTCGTGGTCGCGATGCCCTCGCCGCTCCCGCGGCACTCGAAGCCGCAGGGCCGCGTCTACCGCTTCGTCGGTGGCCCCTTCGACGACGACGACGGCTTTGGCGGCCCCGGCGGGTGGTGGATCTTCGTCGAGGTCGACGTGCGCCTCGGGCCGCACGACATCGTCCGCCCCGACCTCTCCGGTTGGCGTCGCGAGCGCCTGATCGACCCGGAGGCCCGGCCGTTCGACGTCGTGCCCGACTGGGTCTGCGAGATCGCCTCGCCGTCGACCGCCTCGAGGGATCGCGTCTACAAGAAGCACCTCTACGCGCGGAGCGGCGTGCGCCACGACTGGGTCGTCGACCCGGACGCCCGCACGCTCGAGGCGCTCGAGCTCGTGGGCGGCCGCTGGGTCG
Organism: uncultured delta proteobacterium; assembly: GCA_903906315.1. Taxonomy (GTDB): domain Bacteria; phylum Myxococcota_A; class Polyangia; order Polyangiales; family Polyangiaceae; genus CAIVJW01. Next base: position 4,849 of record CAIVJW010000344.1, read on the forward strand.
AGGTCGGCGCGTACGACGAGACGGCCACGGCGCGCGTGCCGCCGTTCGAGGCCGTGGAGCTCCCCGTCGGGCGGCTGTTCCTGCCGCCGAAGGCGCCCGAAGGCGGCGCGGGCTGACCCACGAGGCCGCGGCGACGCGGCCCCCGGATCCGCTCGCGGCCGGTCGACGGGTCGGTCCGGCCGCCCGCGCCGCGCGGGTCCCGCGCAGCGAGCAGCCTCGGCCTCGGTTGCGGCCTACTTCGCCGCCGCGCGCGAAAGCTCGTCCTTCACGAGATCCGCGCCGCGCGTCCACAGCTCCTCGCGCGTGATCTCGCCCCGGTCGGCCCTCGCGATCACCGCGCGCTGCGCCTTGTACTCCGCGTTCACGAGGCCGGCCTTGCCCTGCAGGAGGCGCCACGACTTGCGGCGCTCGACGCAGAGCAGGACGAGCTGCCGCGAGATCGCGTAGTCGACGACCTTGCCGTCGTCGGCCTCCGTGCGGATCACGACGCCGAAGTCGGGCACGAACGATCGCGCCTTCTCGTCGAGCACGCGGCGGTGCACGACGTCGTCCTGCGTCACCGCGACGAGCAGGTCGTCGAGCCGCACGAGACCCCTGGCCTTCTCGGCGTCGACGCGCTTGAGGTGCTGGCGGAAGCGCGCCTCGGTCGCGGCGAAGTGCGCGACCGTGAAGCGCACCTTCTCGCCCGTGGCCTTGAGCGGCCTCTCCCAGAAGTCGCGGTCGGGCGACGGGTTGCCCTTCAGGTCGAGCGCCTCGACGTACGTCTCGCCCTTCTGCGGGTCGAACGTGAACTCGGGCACGAGGCGCGAGTCGCGCGCGCGCTGCGCCTGCAGCACGCTCGCGTCGTCGGGCACGCCGTGCTCGGGCTGGCACGTGGTGAAGCACTGCAGGAACGCGGTGCCCCGGTACTCGAGCGCGTCGAGCAGCGCCTTGTAGTACTTCGGCGCGTTCGCCAGCGTCACCTGGCCGACGAAGGGCGACCCGTGGCCGGAGACGAAGATCTCCGCGAGGCCCTTCTTCTCGACCAGCTTGCCCTGCGTGGCGCGGCCGATCTGGTTCATGTCGAAGCCGCCCGTCATCAGCGACGAGTCCGAGTTCTGCCCGCCCGTGTTCGAGTAGACCTGCGTGTCGAGCATCAGGATCTTCACGTTCGGGCGGTTCTGCAGGACCACCTTCGAGACGTTCTGGAAGCCGATGTCGCCCATGCCGCCGTCGCCGCCGATGGCCCACGCCTTCGGCAGCTCGGCGACCTCGTGGTCGGTCATCAGCGCGTCGCTGAAGTGCGTGAGGTCGAAGTGATCGCGCGCCGTCATCACGCCCGCGTCGCGATCGATCAGCGCGTCGGCGAGGCGCTCGGGGATCACCGATCGGCGCGCGTGGTCGAGGATGAAGCTCTCGCCGAAGAGCCAGGCGACGGTGACGCCGTCCTGGAAGAGCGAGTTCATCCACGGGTAGGGGTGCGGGTTGTTCGGCGGCGTCGACCCGAACACGCTGTTGCAGCCGGTGTGCGCGCCCATCGCCATCACGCTCATGCCGTTGGCGAGGCGCCCGTCGACGGCCTGCAGATCCCTGTGGTTCGTCGCGTCGGTCTCGAGCACCGCCGCGATCGCCTCGACGACGGCCGCGTTCGAGACCGGGCCGTGCTTGGCGATCCGGTCGCTCGTGTCGGCGTCGTTCTCGCCGCCGAGGCCGAGGACCAGGTGCGCCACCGTGCGGACGAAGAGCGCGTGCTCCTCGGGGCTCCTCGCCGCGAGCGCCTCGAGCCGCGCGACGCCGCGATCCTTCAGCGCCGCGGCCTTGCCGCGCAGGCGGTCGGCCTTCGCGTGGTAGATCGGCCGCATGTAGGCCTCCGTCACGGTCGCGACGGCGCGCAGCGCGCTCTTCTCGCCGCAGCCCGCGCACGCGCCGTCGCCCGACACGAGCGCGTCGTAGGTCGATCGGCGCATCAGGTGGTTGCGCAGCGTGGCCTCGCGCGACGTCTCGGGATGATCGGCGTCGTAGAGCCCGAGGTACTTCTGCGGCGTGTCGGCGACCTGATCGAGGAAGTGGACGGCCGTCGTGTGGCGCGCGTTCAGCTCCTCGCTCTCCTCGACCATCTTCAGCGCCGCGTGATCGCCGCAGACCTCGACGCACTCGCCGCAGCCCTTGCACATGTCCGACACGAAGATGCCGAACACGCCCCCGGATCCCGGGGTCTTGCGCTCGGGCGTGGCGAAGATCGCGTTCGCCTTCGCGTACGCGAGCGGCAGCGTGGCGAGGATGCCGAAGAGGTGTCGCTTGGCCTCGGCCGAGACGTCGATCATCGGCTCGACGACGCGGCGCACGAGCTGCGCCACCGGCTCGGGCGCCTTCGCCTTCAGGCCCGCGATCATCGCGGCGCGCACGTCGGCCTCGATCGCGGCGAGCTTGCCGAGGAGGGCCTCGCGATCGCCGGCGGCGGGCACGTAGCTCCTCACCGCGGTCGCGAGCCACACGCCGAGATCCTGCGCCGTGTTCGGCAGCGCGCTGTCGGGGCACGCGGAGATGCACTCGAGGCACTGGGTGCAGTGGTCCGCCACGAAGACCGGCACGAGCCGCCGCGCGACGTACTTCGACGCGACGTCGCCGCTCGCGGCCGCGATGGCGCCCGCCGCGGCGAACACCGACGCGGGCTGGTGGTAGCCGAGGCCGGCACGGAACTCCTGGTCGAAGCTCGTGCGGCGGAAGAGGGGGGCGCGGTCCTGGCCGGGCGGCAGCGGGATGCGCCCGCACGTCGGCGCGCAGCCCTCGGTCACGAGGGGCAGGATCGACGCGCCGCGCATGCTCGACCGGTCGGGCGCGCCCACGTCGCCGTAGGTGATCTCCTTCACGAGCTCGAAGCCCTGGAGCATGACCTCCATGTTCGAGGCGACGACGGCCTCGCCGAAGCGGCCGAACTTCTTGTCGTACTGGTGCTTTACCTGGTCGTGGAAGTGGTCGCGCTCGATGTGGAACTCGTCGAGGAACGGCGACACGGCGAAGAAGGCGCCGAGGAAGGCGTTGCCCTGCATGCGCAGCTGGAGGTCGACGCGGCTCGTCGCCTTCCGCGCGATCGAGAAGCCCGGCAGGATGAAGACCCGGATCTTCTTGTCGAGGATGATCGTGCGGTAGCGGCTCGGGATGCGGTCCCACGCCGTCTCCGCCGGCTCGTCGGACTCCCACACGAAGGCGCCGCCCTCGGCCATGCCGTCGAGCGGGTTCGTGTGCGTGAAGGCCTTCGGGTCGCAGCAGAGCACCACGTTCACGTGGCGGAGATCGCAGTTGACCCGGATGCGCTCGGGGGCGACCACGAGGAAGTACTCGGTCGGCGCGCCCTTCTTCTCGGATCCGTACTTCGGGTTCGCGCTGACGTGGACCTTCTCGCGCAGCCGGCCGAGGTCGTCGCGCGCGTCGTCGCGCTTCGACACGAAGTCGCCCAGCTCGCCGATGATCTCGCCGAGGTTCTTGCCCGTCGTGATCATGCCCCAGCCGCCGATCGAGTGCAGGCGCACGGCGATCGCGCCGTCGGGCAGGAGCGAGGGGCGCTCGTCGGCCTTCACCTCGTAGGGGTGATCGACGCCGACCACGAAGAGGCGCGTGCCGTCGGCGGCGGTGCGGCCGTCCTTGCGCGCGATCGTGCCCGTCGCGAAGCCGTACGCGCCGAGGATGCCCTCGGGCCGGAAGTCACGCGATCCGAGGCCGTACACGCCCGAGAACAGCCGGGGCAGCTCGGCCGCCGTCAGCCGGGGCAGCCCGGCCACGCCCTGCAGCGCCTTGGTGAGCGCGGTGCGGACGTCGCGCGCGAGCGGGTTGTCGCCCGCGAGCGGCTGGTCGGTGCGCTCGAGCAGGATGACGTTCTGCTTGCCGCGCAGGGCGTCGATGAACGCGGCCTCCGGCACGGGGCGCAGCACGTTGACGTGGATCGATCCGACCTTCTCGCCGCGCGAGCGGAGCAGGTCGACGGCGGCCTCGAGGTTCTCGGCGGCCGATCCCATCGACACGAAGACCGTCTCGGCATCCTCGGCGCGGTACTGCGACAAGAGGCCGTACGGGCGACCGGTGAGCTCGGCGAGCTCGGCGTACGCCTGCTCGAGGAAGCCCAGGATGGGCTCCCAGAAGGCCGTGCGGTGGGCGATGACGCCGCCCATGTAATGCTCCTGGTTTTGCACCGATCCGAGCAGGATGGGGTTCTCGAGATCGATCATGCGCGGCACGCGGCGGCGCTTCGGGCCGAAAAGGGCCTTCTGCGCCTCGGTCGGGCAGTCGACGAGGTCGTCGGGCGCGCCGAGGTACTCGCGCAGGAGCTCGGCCTCGTGGCGGAAGAACGTGCGCTCGAGGTGCGAGGTGAGAAAGCCGTCCTGCGCGTTGATCGCCGGCGTCAGCGCGAGCTCGGCGACCTTGCGCGCGACGAGCGCCTGATCGGCGGCCTGCTGCGAGTCCTTGCCGAACAGCACGATCCAGCCCGTGTCGAGCACGGCGTAGATGTCGTCGTGGCCGCAGTGGACGTTCAGCGCGGTCTTCGTCAGCGCGCGCGCCGAGACCTCGAGCACCATCGTCGAGAGCTTGCCGGGCGCGTGGTAGTACTGCTCGGCGCCGTAGACGATGCCCTGGCCCGAGGTGAAGTTGACGGTGCGCTTGCCGCAGACCGAGAGCGCGATCGCCCCGCCCTGCGCGGAGTGCTCGCCCTCGGTCTCGACGGCGAGCTTCGGCCCGCCGAAGACGTTGAGGTTCCCCTCGGCGTACGACAGCTGGTAGTTCTCGCCCATCTCGGTCGAGGGCGTGATCGGGTAGAAGACGCCGCCGTCGGTGATGCGCGCCTCCGTGTAATACGAGACGAGCTGGTTGCCGTTCGTGGTGATGCGGATGCCGGGGTACCGGGGCGCGGTCTTCATCGCTGCGTTCCTTCCGGGGGGACGCGGGTCGACGGGCGCTTCGGCGCGCACGGGGGCGACCCACGACGCGCGTCTCACGTAGGAGACGCGCGCCCCGAAACAAGCCCCTTTCGCGCCGGATCTCGGCGGGCTTCAGCCGCGCCGATCGGCCGCGCGCGCGGTCAGTACGAGCAGACGCTCGCCTCGGCCGCGGTCGCCTTGCTCGCGCCGAGGAAGCGCTTCGCGAGCGCCGCGTGCGTGCCGGGCACGTCCGCGCAGTCGGCGTTCTCGGCGCCGACCTTGGCCATGCAGCGACCGCCGCCGCTCCACTCGGCGCAGAACGTCCGGTTCGCGCCCGCCTTGTCGGGGCAGTAGCCCTCGCACGGGATCGAGCAGTAGCCGAGCGACGCCTTCGCGTCGGGCTTGAGGCACGCGGCCGCCTTGCCGCTGGCCGAGAACGAGCACTGCGCGTCGGTGCTGCAGGCCGATCCGACCCAGGGCACGACGGGCGGCTCGGCGAGGAGCTTGCCGGTCACCGGCGATCGCAGCTCCGGGCCCACGGCCTCGCAGTGGTGCGCGTCGAGCGGGCGCGTCTTGTCGTAGGCGCAGACCCACCGCGGGAAGTCGACGGAGTCCCAGGTCGGGAACATCTTCACGTCGCCCTTCGGCCGCGCGACCGACGCGAGCGCCGGGTAGTCGACGTCGACGAGGTGCCCCTCGAACGTGTCGTAGTCGGCGCTGATCGTGACGGGCACCTCGAGCGTCTTCGACTCGCCCGACGAGTGCGGCTTCGACATGTCGATGCCGAGCAGGTTCGCGAGCTCGACGACGTGCTCGCCCTGCATGCGCTGGCAGCCGTGCGAGACCGGGCCGCGGGTGAGGCGCCACTCGTACTCGCCGAGCTCGGCGTCCCACACCGAGGTGATCGGGCCGTGGAACGCGAGGCCGCGGCCCGCGTTGTACATCATGAAGGGAAAGCCGCCCCACGCGGCCTTGTCGGTCGTCACCGTGTACGGCACCGCGAAGAGGCGCGCGTACTTGCCGGGGCCCGCGGGGGCCGCGCCGGTCGACGGGTCGATCTTGCCGGTCGCGACCGGGTAGACGACGGTGAGGCGCGCCCGTCCGCTCGGGTCGGCGCTCGTGACCGCGTAGAACGGCAGCGTGCCCGCGAAGCCGGCCGGGAGCAGGCCCGTCACGCGCGCCGTGTGCGCCTTGAGCGACACGTTGACCGTGGCCTTCTCGAGCTTCGGCAGCAGGCCGACGTAGATCCACTTCTGGCTCGCGACGCCCTTCTTCTCGGCGTCGACGAGGTCGCTCGTGTCGCTCGTGCCGGCCGGGTCGTCGGCGCCCCCGCAGCCGGCGATCACCGGCGAGGCCGTCAGGGCGAGGAGCGAGGCGAGCGCGAGGAGGCGGAGGGGCGCGACCATGGGGTTGGAAAGTCCCTATCAGGGCGGAGGCGCCGGGGGAACGGGGGCCGATCGTTCGGCGCGCGGTCCCGGGGGGGCGGCGGGGGCGAGCGCGCGCCTCGCGCGGGCGGCTACCATGGGCGCGTGAAGGTCTCCCATGACGAGCTCGTCCGGCGCGCCCGCGCCCACCTCGACCGCGGCGCCGCGGCCGAGGCGCTCTCGCTGCTCGATCAGGGCGGCGCGCGGGCGTCGCGCGTGGCCGGGGTGCTCCTCGCGTACGCCGACGCGCTCGCGGCGTGCGGTCGCGCGGACGAGGCGATCCTGGTGCTCGCCGCCGCGGCCCCGGACGTGGCGGACCCGGCCGTCCTGATCCGCGCCGCCGGGCTCGCGGCCGCGGCCAAGGACCGCGCCCGGCGCGACGCGCTGCTCGCGACGGCCGAGCGGCGCTTCCCGCGGTCGGCGCGGGTGTGGGCCGCGCTGGCCGACGCCGCGGACGAGGACGACGACGCCGAGCGCACGATCGCGGCGCTTTCGAGGGCGATCGAGCTCTCGGACCCCGCGGGCGCGCCGCCGGTCGCCGAGGTGCTCGCGCTGAACGGGCACCTCTGCCGAGTCGGCCGTCCGCGCGAGGCGAGGCCGCTGCTCGATCGCGTCGACCGCCGGGAGGCGACACTCCCGGTGACGCACTCGGCGCGGCTGATGACCGCGCACTACGACGTGCCCGATCTCGAGGCCCCCGAGGCCGACCGCGCCCGGCAGCTCGCCGATCTCTGCGCGGACCACCGCCGGTTCGGGCAGCGCTTCGGCGTGCCGTTCGCGACCGTGTGCCGCGCGCGGCGGGGCGCGGGGCGCCGCAAGCTCCGCGTCGGGTACTTCTCGCCCGATCTGCGCGAGCACTCGGTCGCGAGCTTCTTCCTGCCGATCCTGCGCGCCCACGATCGCGACCGGTTCGAGGTGATCTGCTACTCGACCAGCCTGCGCGATCACGACGCGACGACGCGCACGATCGCGGCCCTTTCGAGCGCGTTCGTCGATCTCCGCGAGCTGGACGCGGGGCGCGCGGCGCGCCGCGTCGCCGAGGACGCGATCGATGTCGTCGTCGACCTCGCGGGGCACACCGCCCCGCATCAGCTCGCGATCCTGGCGCGGCGGCTCGCCCCGCTTCAGCTCTCGTTCCTGGGGTACCCGGACGTGACCGGCCTCCCGGAGATGGACGGCTTCGTCACCGACGCGATCGCGTCGCCGCCCGGCGCGGACGCCTACGCCGTCGAGCCGCTCGTGCGGCTGCCGCACACGGCGTGGACCTTCGATCCGAGGGTCGACGACCTCGACGCGACGCGGGCGCCCGGCGACGGCGGCGTCGTGTTCGGCGCGCTCCACAACCTGGCGAAGACCACCGACGCGATGCTCGCGGTCTGGGCGCGGGTCCTCGCGCGGGTGCCGGGATCGCGCCTCGTGACGTCGGTGCGGACGACGACGGAGGCGAGCCGGGCGGCGTTCGAGCGGCGCCTCGCGGCCGCGGGGCTGCCGGGCGATCGCGTCACCGTGCTCGCGCCGGTCGCCGATCGGCGCGATCACCTGGGGCGCCTGCGCGCGATCGACGTCGTGCTCGACACGTTCCCGTATGCGGGCACGACCACGACGTGCGAGGCGCTCTGGATGGGCGTCCCGGTCGTCACGCTCGCGGGCGAGACGCACGTCAGCCGGGTCGGCGCGAGCCTGCTCGGGGCGGTGGGCCAAGACGACCTCGTGGCCGGGAGCGCCGAGGCCTACGTGGCGATCGCCGCGGCGATCGCGGCCGATCCGGCCCGCCGCGCGGCGCTCCGCGGGGAGCTGCGCGGTCGCGTGCTGGCATCCCCGCTCGGCGACGCGCGCCGGTTCACGGCGTCGCTCGAGGCGATCTACGAGGCCGAGCACGCGCGCCGCGCCGCGCTGCCTGGCTTCGCGCTCGTCGCAGGCGGATCCGCGCGCTTCGCGACCGTGGGGGCCTGCCGCGTCGTGCTCCCCGCGACGCTCGCCGACCCGCTCGCGTTCCGCGCGGTCGAGCTCGGGCGGGTCGACGACGGCGAGCTCGCGGCCGCGTTGGGCGCGATGGGCGCGGTCGGCGGGCCGGCGGCGTGCGCGGACGTCCTGCCGGGCACGGGCGCCGCGGCCCTCGCGATGGCGCGCGCCGTCGAGGGGCGCGGCGTCGTCCACGTGTTCGACCCGGCGCCGACGCCGGTGCTCGAGGCGACGCTCGCGTCGGCCGCGCCGGGCGCGCTGCGGATCGATCGGCGCCTGCCCGGGCGCGCCGCGGGCGCCGCGCAGGTCGGCGCGGCGCGGGTGCAGACCGTCCCGATCGACGCGGCGATCGAGGGCGATCTCGCGATCCTGCGGGTCGGCGCCCCGGGCCTCGAGGTCGAGGTGATCGCCGGCGCGCGGCGGATCGTCGCGGGCGGCGCGCTGGTCGTCCTCGACCGCCTGTTCGAGCCGCTCGGCCCGGCCGCCGCCGAGCTCGCGTCGCTCGGCCTGGCGCCGTTCGGCCTGGTCCCGCTCCTCGGCGTGGTCGCGAGCGTCGGCCCGAGCGAGTCGCGCGGCGTGATCTTCGCGCTGTCGGCCGCGGGCCGCGCGCGCTTCGGCGAGGCCCTCTCGGTCGTCGACCCGGCGCCCGCCGGCCCGCTCCCGCCCGAGGACCCCGACGCGGCCGCCGTCG
>CAIVJW010000345.1 GCA_903906315.1 uncultured delta proteobacterium
GGGGCCACAGAGATCCGCGTGGCCGAGGGCGATCTCGCCCTCTCGGCCCCAGGTCGCATCCTCCTCCGCGCTGCCGCCGTAGAGACCGAGGCGGAGCCGGGCGCGACCCGAAGCGCCTCGGCGCCGAGCTCGGCGGCGCGATGCGCGGGCGCCAAGGGCTCGCCGAGGCGAGCACTCCCGCGTATTTCACCGTGTGGAAGCGCGGCGGCGGGACGCTCGTCGCGGCTCGCTTGGGCATCACGGGGCGTTGATGCGGCGCGGGCGCCGTGCCGGCGATGCGGCGCGGCCCCCGACGTGCACGAGCGCTCGCCGAGCCGCGGGGCCGCCGTACGGGAAGTCGGCGCTGATGCGCCGCAAGGCGAGGGGCGACGCCGAGTAGGCCGGCGGGCTGGCCCCATGCGCCTGCCCCAGGGGTTCGGGCGGGAACGTGGTGGAGGCGAGCTCCGGCTCGTTCTGGTTGCGCGCCGAACCGTTCTCGCTGAGCGGCTCCGGCGCGGCCGTCTCGCGCGCGTGCGCCGAGCCGGCGCCCCGAACGCATGACCACGCCGCGCGAGGCTCGAACCGCGTGACAGGAACGCGCGCTTCGTGTTAGTCGGGCTCGATGGCCTCGGGTCGACGCACGCCGCCTCGCCGACGCTCCCGCGTCGAGCGCCCGCGCGCGCAGGGCCTGGCGACGCTGATGCTCATCGTCGGCCTGGTCGTCGGCCAGCTCGGCAGCCTCGCGCACTTCGCCATCGTCCGGCACGTCGTGTGCGAGCACGGCGCGATCGCCCACGAGGCGGAGCGCCACGACAGCGGCGTCGCGCCGGCGGATCCGTCCGCCTGGCGGCGAGCGGTCACGGGCGTCGACGTGGGCGACTCCGACGCCGACGGCGACGATCACTGCGATTCGAACGCGCTTCGTCACCGGGTCGAGCTCGACGTCACGCCCCGCGTCGGGGAGGCGTCGCTGCTGTCGTTCGCGGACGCGCCCTCCGCGCCTCCACGCCCCGAGCATCGTCCCTTCACGCCCCTCGCGCTCGCGCCCAAGAGCTCGCCGCCCGCCTCCGCGGCGTAGCCGTTCGCGCGCTCCGCAGCGCCCAGCCCCGCGTCGTCGCGTCGCCTCACCCCGGCGCGCACGTCGTCATCGCGACCCCGCGATGGCACGCCAGGGCCGCCGCTGCGCGGTCGCGCACCCTGGTCCGTCCGCGCGCCCGGCGCGGCCGGTCCGCCCCTCATCCCAGGAGGCCGGGCCATGCCTCGTTTCGTTCGAGCGATCCGCTGGATCGCGGGCGCTGCGCTCGCCCTGAGCGCGTCGTCCGCGCTCGCCCAACCCCGTGAAGTCACCCTGCCTCGCCTGATGGAGGCGCCCGAGCCGCACGCGCCTGGCGCGCCGCTCGCGTCCGACCGCGTCGTCGTCGTCGAGGTCCTCGTCGAGCGGGACGGCACCGCGTCCGACGCCAAGCCGGTCGAGCCGGGCGAGCGCGCGTTCGACGACGAGGCGTGCCGCGTGGCACGTGCGGCGCGCTTCGAGCCCGCCACCCGGGCCGGTGCCCCCATCCGCGCCCGTATCCGTGTCCCGATTCGCTTCGCCGCCGGGTCACCAACGCCGCCCGCGCCGACCCCGCGCGTGCCCGACGCTGCGCACGCGCCGGCCCCCGCCGCGCCGGCCCCC
>CAIVJW010000346.1 GCA_903906315.1 uncultured delta proteobacterium
CATGAGATCCTCCTTCGGGACCGGCTGCACCGTGCAACCGGGCGGCAGGAGGCTCGCAGGTCCGAGCCCGCGAGACGCAGCGGAGGGCGCACGCGGTCCGATCGATTGGCTACCGCGCGAAGCGCGGTTTCGTTCAACAAGAAATTGGATCCGACGAATGGCGGCCTCGCGTTTCGAGGAGCCTCGCGAGCGGGACCGGGTGGTGCCCAGTGAGGCGCTCGCAGCCGCCGTTCGCGGCTCAATTTCAAGCCGTTGGGGGGACGGGACTGACTGGACCCAATTGCGCCGGCGCTGTCGCAGTGCACTCGCAAGCGCACTTGCCCGCCGGGGCGTTCGTGACACCGCTTGTTCGAGCCACAGCACAGCCCGCTAACCCGACGAAAACGACGTTGCGAACCGCACGAGCGGCCGCTGGCCCGAGGCACACGTTCTGTGGGCGCGCATCCGGCGTCCGCGTGCCACGACCGCCGGTCACGCGTCCAGCACCCCGTCCCCCGGGGCACTACCGCCGCGACGGTCCCGGCCGCACGCGACGGGCCACGCGCCGCGCACACGCAGCCCCGCCCGGCTCGTCGCCGCTGGGCGGCCAGCCATCCTGGATCCACCCGTCACGTGCTAGGCTGCACGCATGCTGGCGGTCAAAGCTCGGGTTCGGAACGGCAGGCTCGTGCTCGACGAGTCCACGGACCTTCCGGAAGGGACCGAAGTCGACCTCGTGGCGGTCGACGCGGACGATTCGCTCGACGACGCCGAGCGGGCTGCACTGCACGCCGCGATCGCTGAGGGGCTCGCCGAGGCCGACCGAGGCGACACCGTCGACGCCGAGTACGTCTTGGCCCAGCTTCGAGGCCACGCATCGTGACCGCCGTCCGGCTCGCGCGCCGGGCGGAACGGGACCTTCGCAGGACCGATGCGTGGTGGCGCGACAACCGTCCGGCGGCGCCAGAGCTCTTCCTTTCCGAAGTCGGTGACGCCCTCCGACTGCTTCGTGGCGCTCCTGCTGCCGGCCCGCTCCACGAGATTCGCCCTGACGACGGCGTCCGCCGGGTCCTGCTTCCGCAGACACGATTCCACGCGTACTACCGCCTCGACCGCCACGACGAGGTGGTCGTCATCGTTGCGTTCTGGAGTACGCAGCGCGGACGCACTCCGATGCTTTGAACACCGCCCCCCAACAGGAAATTGGATCCGACGAACGGCGGCCTCGCGTTTCGAGGCGCTTCGCGAACCAGGCCGCGTGGCACTCTGCCCGGCAGTGGAAGCCGCCATTCGCGGCTCAGTTTCAGGCGTTCGGCGGAGCGGAGGGACGGCCTCGCGAGTCGTAGCGGGCCAGCCGTGGTCGGCCCCGGAACCCAGGCCGGATCCGTCCGGATGGCGTCCGGATGCGGCTCCGGTCCGCCGCGCGCGGGTGCGCCGTTGACGTAGTCGTCCGACGGCGTACACTCCCTCGGCTGGTGGCAGCGCTCTCATGGGACCCCGAGAAGAATCGCGCGAACCTTCGCAAGCATGGCGTCTCGTTCCAGGAGGCCTCGGAGCTCTTCAGCTCGGGCGTCGACTACCTCGAGATCTTCGACGAAGCTCACTCGATCGACGAGGATCGCTGCCGGTCCATCGGGCCCATCCGGCGCGGCCTCGTGCTCGTCGTCTGGACCGAGCGTGTTGAGGACGAGGTGCGAATCATCAGCGCGCGCTGGGCGACGCCGGCGGGGGCACGCCTGTTCACGAGCTACATGGAGGACCGATGACGACCGACGACATTCCTGAGCTGACCTCGGCCGACATGGCGCGCGCGCTTCGGGCCTCTGTCCGACGGCGCCTGGTCGCTGGCGACATTCGTTCCGGTGAAGACGTCGCGTCGCTCCGGCGATTCGTCGGACTCACCCAAGTGCAGTTCGCGAGCGCGCTCGGGATCAGCGTCTCGACGCTGCGAAACTGGGAGCAGGGTCGGCGTCATCCGGAGGGCCCGGCGATTGCGCTCCTGCGCATTGCCGCACGGCATCCGCGGATCATTCGCGAAAACATCGGCCGCGCTGCCTGAGCCCGCCGAACAAGCCAATGCACCCGACAAAGGCCGGGTGATCGCGTCCCGCAGACGTTCGAGGGCTCGATACGATGTCCCACGTCGAACGGCGGTCGTGCCGGCCTTCGCGGCTCATCGACCGTCCGTCCGTTGGACGGAGCAGAGAAGAGCCGGTCGACGCTTCGTGCACTCGGCAGCACGAGCTCCAAGCTCATCGCCGAGATGGCCGGCCGCCCAGACTCCGAGACTGCTGTTCGCGCTGCGAGCCGGACCGAACTCGCGACCGGCAGCAACGCGGACGCCGCCACGGCCCCCGACACCGCGGGCCACGCGTTGTGCAGCCTCGGCCGCTGGGCTGGTCGTCGCGCGACGAGCGGGATCGACGGCGCGACGGTCGGCGACGCACGCCGCAGCGTGGACGCCGAGGCCGGGGCGAGGAAGGGCTGCACCGCGACGCCACGAGCTCGGCCGACTCCACCGCCGCAGGTCGCGCCGAGCCGGTACCCAGCGCGTCACCTGTCGTCGGCCACCCGGACGCTCTGCCGCGCCGCACCTGTTCGACCGGTTCGGAGCCACCGACCAGGCTGCCGCCGGCTCGGGTGTGCACACGGGCCTCGCCCTGCACACCGCGTGCTACACTGCGAGCATGTTTCCGCTGAAGGCGCGCGTCCGAAACGGCAGGCTCATCGTCGACACGGCCACGACGCTCCCCGACGGAACGGAGGTGGACCTCGTAGCGGTCGGTGACGACGACCTCGACGACACCGAGCGGGCGGCGCTCCATCGCGCGCTGCTCGAGGCCGAGGCCGAGGTCGACGCCGGCGAGACCATCCCGGCCGAGGAGGTCCTCGCCCATCTGCGAGCTCGCCGCTCCGCGTGAGCCGCGTCCGATTCGCCCCGAAGGCGCTCGCCGACGTCGACCGTATCGACACGTGGTGGCAGGCGAACCGGCCCGCCGCGCCGAACCTCTTCTCGGCCGAGCTGACCTCTGCCCTGGCCCTGCTCCGCGAATCGCCCGCCATCGGCACGCCCTACGCGGCACCAACCCGCTTGCCGGTGCGTCGCCTTCTGCTGCTCGACACACAGGTCCACGTCTACTACCGGTTGAACGAAGTCACCGGCTCCGTCGTCATTCTTCGTGTCTGGAGCGTGCGCCGCGGCCGCGGGCCGGCGCTTCACTAGCAACCTGCCAACTGGACGCGTGCCCGTCCAACAAGCCGATGCGCCCGACAAAGGCAGTGCCTTCCGACTTGCGACCGCTTCCGAGACATGTACGCTCCGCGTACGGCGAGGCGGTCGTCCGGCCTTCGCGGAGGATCGGCAAGCCGGTTGGCCCGACCAGCCGTGCTCGGCCGGGCGAACCGTCGTCCGCGTTGACCGCGCGTCCTACCGTGGTAGGATTCCGCCATGGGACAGGCAGCCGCGAAACTATCCGTCAGCGTCCCGGGCGATCTTGCCGCTGAGGTTCGCCGTCGCGTAGGCGCGCGTGGGCTTTCGGGATTCGTCGCCCGCGCAATCGCCCACGAACTGGAGCGTGAACAGCTCGGCGCGCTGCTTGCCGAACTCGAGGAAGAGCTCGGCCCCGTGTCCAAGGGCGCGCTCGCGGGAGCGCGACGAGCATGGCCGAAGCGCTAATCCTCGATGCCGAGGCGTTGAACGCGCTTGCGCACGCAAGCGAGCGCGGTGTTCTGGCCGATCGAGCCCGAGCGATCTTGCGGGTCGCTCACGACCGTGGGGCGCTGGTCCGCGTCCCGGCACCGGTACTCGCGGAGGTCTGTCGCGGACAGCAGTACGACGCCCCCGTCAATCGCATCCTCGCGGGCCGGGGGATCTCGGTTCTCGAGCTCACGCGCGAGATATCTCAGCGAGCCGGCCACCTCCTGGCGCGAGCAAGCCTATCGTCGGTTCATGCGGTTGACGCATTCGTCGTCGCAAGCGCCCAGGAGTTCTCCTCGGCAACGATCGCGACAGGCGACCCGAATGACATTCGCCGGCTCATCGGCTCAATGAGGACGGTGAGAGTCTTCGCGATTTGAATCGCCACAGCGGGCCAACGTAATAGCGTTTTCGCGCCGACGGGGCGGGGCACGCGATAGCGAGCCGCGCGCCGGCCGGCGCTAATACGCTTGTTGAACGGAACCGCTCGCAGGGCGGCGGTGCGCGGGCCGTCGGCAGGATCGCCGTGACGAGCGCGAGGCACTCGATGGCCGGGAGGTGCCGGACGAGCCGCATCGGCGAACCGCAGCGGGGGCAGCTCAGCGGCGGCCGGGCGGCTCGGGGGGACGGCGTCGCGGGCGGGGGCGGCGTCGTCGGTGCGAGCGAGAGCTGGAGTTGCCGCAGCGCCTCGCGCCGCCGAGGGTGCAGCAGGCCATACGCCCGAACGCGGTGGAACCCGGGCGGCGGGACGTGCTGAAGGAAGCGCCGCAGGAACTCGTCGGCCGGCAGACGCATGGTCCGGCGCGCGCCGTCC
>CAIVJW010000347.1 GCA_903906315.1 uncultured delta proteobacterium
CTCCACGAAGAACGCGCAGATGTCCGGTCGGTCCATCAGGACGATGGAACACAATCTCGCGCCGATGGACAGCACATTCGTCAGGCGAATTCATTTCGGTCGGGAACAAACCTACGTGTGGGATGATGATTTGGCCCTGGGTCCGAGCTCGCCTCCGGCAAGGGCGGCGCGGGGGCGGCCGGTTCGGCGCTCTACTGGGGTGGCCTCGCCGCGACCGCCGGCGTCGTGGTGCTGCTCACGCGCGCCTCGCGCGCCGCGCTCGCGGAGGTGATGGCGGAGCGCGCGACGTGAGCCCCGCGCCGCGCGCCGACCGCCGCGTCCCGGTCGCGGTGTTCGCGAAGCCGCCCGTCGCGGGCCAGGTGAAGACGCGCCTCGCGAGCGCGATCGGCGAGGGTCCGGCGGCGCGGATCGCGGCGGCCTTCGTGCACGACACCTGGGCCACCGTGCGATCGCTCGCGTGGGCCCGGCCCATCCTGGCGACCACGACGACCGACGCGACCGCGTTCGGCCTCGGCGAGGACGTCGAGATCTGGCTGCAAGGCGACGGCGATCTCGGCGATCGCATGGAGCGGGTCCTCCTTCGCGGCCTCGCCGAGGCGCCCTCGACGCTGCTCGTGGGCGCGGACGTTCCCGGGCTGCCCGCGGCGCACCTGGACGCGGCCCGCGCGGCGCTGGCCCGGTCGGACGTCGTGATCGGGCCCAGCGAGGACGGCGGATTCTACCTGATCGGCGCCTCGCGCCTGCCGGCGGGCGCGCTCTTCGGCCTGCCCTGGAGCCGCGCCGACTCGCTCCGACGCACCGAGGATCGGCTCGCCGCCCTCGGGATCTCGATCGCGCGATCGCCCGGGTGGTTCGACGTCGACGAAGCCGCGGACCTCGCGCGGCTCGAGCGCCTGCTCGCCGAGGACGCGCGCCCCGCCCCGTGGACGCGCGCCGCGCTCCGAGCCGCCCGCTGATGCGCCTCTCGGTCATCGTCCCGGTCCTCGACGAGGAGCGCGTGATCGACGCGCGCCTCCGCGAGCTCGCGGCGATCGGCGCCTGGGAGATCCTGGTCGTCGACGGGGGAAGCCGCGATGCCACCCGCGCGATCGTGGGGCGCCACCCGGCCGCGCGCCTCGTCGACGCCCCGCGCGGGCGCGCCGCGCAGATGAACGCCGGCGCCGCGGTCGCCACCGGGGACGTGCTCTGGTTCGTCCACGCCGACGTCGCGCTCCCCGGCGACGCGCGCGCGCACGTCGAGCGGGCGCTCTCGGACGCGGCCGTCGTCGGCGGCGCGTTCCGCACGTGGACGGTGGCCGACCGCCCGACGCGCCTCGGCCCGCTCCTTCACCTCGCCGACCTGCGATCGCGCACCTCCACGCTCCCGTACGGCGATCAGGCCCTCTTCGTCCGCGCCCCGGTGTTCCGCGCGATGCTCGGCGTCGAGCACGTCTACGCGCTCATCGATCGCGTCACCGGCCACCACGGCCTCGATCTCGTGATCCTCACGAACGCGACGGCGCTCGACGGCGGCGCGCACGCGGGCGCGCTCGAGCGGCTCCTTCGAACGAAGGTGCGCTTCCAGGTGTCGATCGACGGCACCTCGCCCGAGGAGAACGACCCCATTCGCGGCGCGGGGACGTTCGCGCGCGCGTCCGCCGGACTCGCGCTGCTGTCGGCGATGGGCTTCGAGACCGCGCTGACGCTCGTGCCGCACCGGCGCAATCTCGGCGGACTGCCCGGCTTGCCCGCGCTCGCGAGGCGCCTCGGGGCGAAGTCGGTCCACCTCATGTGGGGCCACCGCCGCGGGCGCGGCCTCGCGGTGGCGGGCGATCTCCCCGGCGCAGGCGAGCTCTTGCCCGTCGCGCGCGCGGTCCGCGAGGCCGCGCGCGAGCAGGGCATTCGGCTCGACAACGTCGAGAGCCTCCGACTGCGCGTCAACGCGCTTCCAAACGTGAAGCACGACCTCGGCATGGCCGGCGTCGAGTCGGTCTGCCTCTACACCGACGGCGAGCTGTACCCGTCGGCGGCCACGGCGGGCCACGCTGGGCTCTCGATCGGCCGGATCGATGGCCGATCCATCGCCGAGGTTTGGAGGGCCTCTCCGATCGTCCGAGAGCTCCGCGAGGCGACGCTCGCGAAGAACCCTGAAGCGATCGCGGACCCGCTCCGCTTCATCACCGGCGGCGGCGACCTCGAGCACGCCTATTTCTGGAGCGGTAGCTTCGTCGGCGCCGACCCGTACGCGCCCCTCGTCTCCGAGCTCGCGCGCGACGTGATGGTCGAGCTCGCGCGAGCGGGGCGCGCCCGCGTGAACGAGCGATCCGGCTTCGATGCGCCGGTCGTGTTTCACGCCATGGGCGAGGGCGCCCTCGCGTGCGGCGACGAGGTCCCCGGCGCCGTGCGGACGCTGCACTCGAACTGCGTGCTGGCCTTCGAGGTCGACCGGCCCCGCGCGCTGATGCGCGCCTTCTACGGCGCCGCCGCCGAGACGCCCCAAGCGGACCTCTGCTGCCCGGTGCGACCGTCCGAGGACGACCTCGCGCACATCCCGAAGGACGTCGTCGACCGCTTCTACGGCTGCGGATCGCCCGTGCGAGACGCCGCGCTCGCGCCGGGCGAGACGCACCTCGATCTCGGATCGGGCGCGGGCATCGACGTCTTCATCGCCGCCAAGCACGTCGGGCCGATGGGGCGCGCGATCGGCGTCGACATGACCGACGCGAGGATCGCGGTCGCGAACGAGAACCGGCCGCTCGTCGCCCGCAAGCTCGGCTACGACGTCGTCTCCTTCTGCAAGGGCCTGCTCGAGGAGGTGCCGCTGCCGGACGCGCACGTCGACTGCGTGACGTCGAACTGCGTGGTGAACCTGTCGCCCGACAAGCGCGCGGTATTCTCGGAGATCTGGCGCGTCTTGAAGGACCACGGCCGCCTCGTGCTGGCGGACATCGTGGCCGAAGGCGCCGTGCCGCCGCACCTCCGCGTAAGCCCGCAGCTCTGGGGAGAGTGCCTGTCGGGCGCGCTCACGGAGGCGGAGCTGCTCGCGGAGCTCGAGCGCGCCGGCTTCCACGGCGTCGAGATCCTCGCGCGCACCTTCTGGCGCGCCGTCGAGGGCACGACGTTCCACTCGATCACGGTGCGCGCCTACAAGCATCCGATCGAGAAGTACGCGACCGGCGCGCACGAGGAGCCGGTCTCGGGCGAGTGGATCACCGCGCAGCTGACCTCGTCGTTCGGGGCGCGCGTCACGGGCGGCGGCGGCCAGGGCTACGGCCTCGAGATGGGCAATGCCTCCTTCCACCGCTGGGGCAGCTTCCCGCGCCACGCGCCCCGGCGGCGCACGCCGACACCGACGGAGCTCGCCGACCTCGGCTACGTCAATCAGCGCCTGCGGAACCCGGGAGGCGTACACGAGCCGCTTCGGGGCGAGCACCGACGGCGCGCGCTTCCTCGCCGGTCGCAACGTCTTCCTCGGCCCCGACTTCTCCCTGGCGATGCTCGAGGGCGCGCGCGCCGCCCACCCTGAGCGGGACTACACCGCGGTCGACCCGTACACGTTCGGGTTCCTCTTCCGGCAGGCGCACGGGGGGTCGAACACGCGGCGCGCCTCCTTCGTCGACGACACGATCCCGCGGGTCGCCACGGCGGACGACGCCGTACAGGCCTCGGTGCGCGTGCGCAACGACGGATGGGAGACCTGGGGCGCGGGAAGCTGCCGGATCGGCGTCGAAGTCTCCGTCGACCCGGAGGCCACCCCCGCGAAGGCGGCGCCGGAGGCCCGCGCCGAGGCCGTGATCGCCGCACCCGTGCCGCCCGGCGAGGCGGTGGACGTGCCGGTGAGCCTCACGCTGCCGGCCGGCTCGGGGACGTTCGGGCTCGCCTACGACGTCGCGTGCGGCGACGCCTACTTCGAGGACGCCCTCGCCATTCCCTACCGCGACACGATCGTGCTCGGGTCGAAGTAGACGCCGTCGGGCGCGATGCCGTCAGAGGCAGTCGTAGTAGGCGCGGTCCGCGTTCCAGCCGCAGGACTTGCCCTGCTTGGAGCAGTCGTACGCCTTGGTCTTGCCGTCCTCGCACCACCGCACGACCGCGCCGTCGCACAGCCCCTCGAAGCCGAGGCCGCCGCACGCGCCGGCCGGCGGGCTCGCGGGGACGCCGCCGCCGTCGGCCGCGATCGCGTCCGCGATCCAGCCGGCCACGAGGTCGGTGCGCGCGAGGAACTGGATCTTCTGGCCGACGGCCGAGTTGACGGCCACGATCGTGCGCGTCCCCTCCTCGAACACCGGACCGCCGGAGTCGCCCCGCTCGAGCACGCGCGAGGTCGTGTAGTCGAACGCGAACCCGACCGCCGCGCCGTCGCTCACGGGCAAGAGCGGAGACACGTAGAGCGCGTCGTACGACACGACGCCGTCGATCAGCCGGCCGACGGACTGCACCGGCCGCCCCTCCGCGAGGGGCTCGGTCGCGATTGCGGGGTACGCGGCGAGCGTGATCGGCTTCGCGAGGACGAGCAGCGCGACGTCGTGGACGTCGTGCGGCACGGCGTCGGCCGATCCCTTCCAGTCGAACGTCGAGGCACGGACGACGCCGGACGTCGCGAAGCCCGCGTACGGCGCCGTCACGCGCCAGCCCTCGGCGTCGGCGACGCAGTGCCCGGCCGTGAGCACCACGCGCGGGGCGACGAGCGCGCCCGAGCAGTGGTAGCCGTGCACGCCCTTCGACGAGAACTCGATCAGCACGCCCTCGGGGTGCCCCTTGGCCGGCGTGCCGCCGACGACGGCGTCCTCGCGTGGGGTCCCCTCGGGCGCGCCGACGTCGGCGACGTCGTCCGCGACGGGTGCGCAGGCGGAGAGGGCGATCGCGAACACGGCGAAGGGCGAAGCGAGGCGCATGGCGGGCTCCAGGGGGACGAGCCCCCGGAAGCACGTGGCGGGCCAGGCGGCGCGCGCAGGCGCGATCGGGGTGATCGCCCTGGCTCGCCGGGTGCTTCCGGCGCGCGCCATGCGCCCCGCGCCCCGCCTCGCCCTCGCGTCCCTGCCCTGCTGCGCGGCGATGCTCGTCGCCCTCGCGCCGCTCGCCGCCTGCTCGAGCGCGAGCGACGCCGCCCCTTCGACGACCGCAGGCTCGAGGACCGGGGGAGCGGGCGGCGACGCGACGACGGGCGGGTCGGGCGGCTCCGCGCCGGGCGGCGGCGGAGCGGGCAGCGGAG
>CAIVJW010000348.1 GCA_903906315.1 uncultured delta proteobacterium
GCGCAGTTGATGAGTCCCGCCTGGCACGACAGGGCGCACACGCCGTTCGAGCAGACCTGGCCTGCGTCGCACGCCGTGCCGCACTTGCCGCAGTTCGACAGGTCGCTCTTCACGTTCGTGCAGACCCCGGCGCAGCTGGTGAGCCCCTGCTGACACGAGAGCGCGCACTGGCCGTTCGAGCAAACCTCGCCCGCGTTGCAGGCCTTCGCGCACGCGCCGCAGTTGGCGACGTCGCTCTGGAGGTTCGCGCACAGGCCCGCGCAGTTCTTGAGGCCGGCCTGGCAGGAGACGGCGCACGACCCGTTGGAGCAGACCTGGCCGGCGGCACAGTCCGTCCCGCAGCTGCCGCAGTTCGACAGGTCCGTCTTCAGGTTCGTGCAGACTCCGCCGCAGTTCGTCAGGCTCGCCTGGCACGAGAGCGCGCACTGGCCGTTCGAGCAGACCTGGCCAGCGCCGCACGAGGCGCCGCAGACCCCACAGTTGGCGATGTCGCTCTGCACGTTCGCGCAGGAGCCGCTGCAGTTCGTCAGCCCGGCCTGGCAGGTGACCGCGCACGCGCCGGCCGAGCAGACCTGCCCGGCCGCACACCCCGCCCCGCAGGCTCCGCAGTGGTCGACGTCGGTCTTGAGGTTGACGCAGACCCCGCCGCAGCTGGTCAGGCTCGCCTGGCAGGTGAGGACGCAGGCGCCGTTCGAGCAGGCTTGGCCTGCGCCGCAGACCGCGCCGCACTTGCCGCAGTTCTGGTTGTCCTCGGACAGCTTGGAGCAGACGCCTCCGCAGTTCGCGAGCCCCTGCTGGCACGAGAGCGCGCACTTCCCGGTCGAGCAGACCTGGCCCGCGACGCACGGGCTCGAGCACTTGCCGCAATTCGCGAGGTCGTTGTCGAGGTTGACGCACACGCCCGCGCAGTCCGTCAGCCCCTGCTGGCAGGAGAGCGCACAGGCACCCTTGGCGCAGATCTGTCCGGCGGCGCACGCGGTGCCGCACTTGCCGCAGTCGGCGATGTCGGTCTGCAGGTCGACGCACGTGCCATTGCAGTCGGTGAGCCCTGCCTGGCAGGACAGCGCGCACAACCCCTTGGAGCAGACCTGGCCCGCGGCGCACGCCGCGCCGCACTTGCCGCAGTTCCCCAGGTCGGTGAGCTCGTTCACGCAGAGGCCGTTGCAGTTGGTGAGGCCCTGCTGGCACGACAGCGCGCACGACCCGTTCGAGCAGAGCTGTCCGGCCGCGCAGGCAGCGCCGCAACTCCCGCAGTCCGCGATGTCCGTGCCGAGGTCCACGCAGACCCCGCCGCAGTTCGTGAGCCCCGCCTGGCAGGAGAGGGCGCACGTCCCGTTCGAGCAGACCTGACCGGCCGCGCAGCTCGCGCCGCACTTGCCGCAGTTGCCCAGGTCGGACTGCAGGTTGATGCAGAGGCCGTTGCAGTTGGTCAGGCTCGCCTGACACGACAGCGCGCACGCGCCGTTCGAGCACACCTGCCCGGGACCGCAGGGGACCCCGCAGCCGCCGCAATTGGCCACGTCGGTCTGCAGGTTCGCGCAGAGGCCGGTGCAGTTGGTGAGACCGGCCTGACAGCTCAGCGCGCACGCGCCCTTCGAGCAGACCTGCCCCGGGGCGCATCCGCTGCCGCACTTGCCGCAGCTGCCCGTGTCCGTCTGCAGGTTCACGCACAGACCGCCGCAGTTGGTGAGCCCTTGCTGGCAGGAGAGCGCGCAGGCACCGTTCGAGCAGAGCTCGCCCGCCGCGCACGTCGTTCCGCAGGCCCCGCAATTGGCGATGTCGGTCTGCACGTCGGCGCAGGTGCCGAGGCAGTTGGTGAGACCGGCCTGGCACGACAGCGTGCACGTCCCCTTGGAGCAGACCTGGCCCTGGGCGCACGCGGCGCCGCATCCGCCGCAATTCTGCAGGTCGGTCTGCAGGTTGACGCACAGGCCGTCGCAGATCGACAGGCTCGCCTGGCACGACAGCGAGCACGACCCGTTCGAGCAGACCTCGCCCGCCGCGCACGCCTTGCCACAGCCGCCGCAGTTGGCGAGGTCGGTGCTCGCATTCACGCAGGCCCCGCCGCACATGAGGAGCCCCGGCTGGCAGGTGAGCGCACAAGACCCGCTCGAGCAGACCTGTCCGGCGGCGCAGGTCGCGGCGCACGCTCCGCAATTCGCCACGTCGGTCTGGAGGTTCGTGCAGACGCCCTGGCACGCCGTCAGGCTCGCCTGGCACGACAGCGCGCAGCTGCCGTTCGAGCACACGCTCCCCGCGTCGCACGCGTTACCGCAGCCGCCGCAGTTCGCGGCGTCCTTCTGCACGTCGACACAGGCGCCGTCGCACACGAGCTGCCCGGGCCCGCAGGCCACTGCGCACGCGCCGTTGACGCAGGTCTTGGCCGCGGCGCACGCGTGGTTGCACGCGCCGCAGCTCGCCTTGTCGCTCGAGAGGTCGACGCACGTGCCGTTGCAGACGGCGAGCGGCTCGGCGCACGTGAGGGCGCACTTCCCGGCGGAGCACGATTCACCTTCCTTGCAGGCGTGGCCGCAACTGCCGCAGTGCTTCGCGTCCTTCTCGAGGTCGGCGCAGGTCCCGCTGCACTCCGCCTGGTTGCCGGCGCAGCCCGCCGTCCCGCCTCCGTGGGCGCCATGCCCACCCGCGCCCCCGGCGCCCGTCGTCGACGATCCGCCCGACCCCGTCGAGTGCGAGCCGGTCGTCGCCCCACCGGACGTTCCCGCGCCCAGGTCGGCGCCGCTGCAGCCGCCCGCCGCGCCCACCAGCGCCAGCGCCACGACCAACCAACCATGCGCGCCGTGCGCGCGCCGCGCCGATCCACCGAGGGTCATGAGGTTCACCTCGTCACGGGCGGTCGGGGTGACCGCGGGTGGCGCGCGAATTCGACGCCCTCCCACGCTGGCATGTCAAGTGACGCTGGAGATTATGGCGACGGGCAGCGAACCGTGCTCGGGCACAGAGCCGGCCCGGCGGGTGGTGAGATCGCGGCTGCTCGTGAGGAGGGGCGGGCCGATGGCGGCTCGATCGTCCCGCAGCGCTTCTCGACGATCGGTTCGACTTTCACGCCGTCGCAACCAGCATGGCGACCTCCTTCTCGCCGGGGATGTGCTGGAGCTCGCCCATGCGCTCGAAGCCCAGCCGGTGGTGGAAGGCGAGCGAACCGGGGTTGGGCGGTACGAGGTTCACCTCGCAGGTCACGCGCTCGAGGTCGCGCGCTCGCGCCTCGGCGAAGACGTCGCCGTAGAGAAGGCGCCCCAGCCCCTGGCCCCGGCACCGAGCCGCCACGGCGATGCGGTCGACGTAGAGGAAGCGCGCGAAGCGGGCGCAGAACCAGCGGTAGTTGGGGCTGGCGTAGTCCGAGAGCGGACTCATCGCGAGGACGAAGCCGGCGACACCCTGCTCGTCCCGCAGCACCAGGGCGAGCGTCGACTGGCAAACGACGAGCGCGAGCGACGCGGGGCTGAGCGTCCCGACGTCGGGGACGTTCTCTTCGTTCAGTGCGAGAACCTCGGGCAAGTCGGCGGCGGTGAGAGCATCGAGGCGCATGCCCCGACCGTGATGCCGCGCGCGACGGGCTTCACCTGTTTTCGTCACCGAGCAGAACCGGGTGCATCGACGTCGTCACCCTCCTCGGCGGTGGGGTCCGCGACGAAGGTCGCGACGTCGCGACGATCTGGCTCCACCTCACCTCGCCACCGCTTGTCGTCGGGCCTACCCGGCGAGGCCTGCCCCATGCCCTGCGGTCACGACGCGGATCGCGACGTCCGAGCACGCCGCCGACCGTCGGCATCACGTCGGTCACGAAGAGCTCCGTCGTCGCGCCGCCCACGAGCACGACCCGACCGCAGAGCTGGAAGCGATCGCGGAGAAGCGCGGCCAACCGATCGCGCCACCATCGGACTGCGCGTCGACGAGACCGGCCACGGTCTGTCCCCCCGCGGGGCTCGCGTTCGGGCGCTGCCCCCGACGGACGCGCTCCCGAGCGGCCCGATCGAAACGCCGCGCTTCCCGATGAGCGCTCCCGTCGAGTCGGTCCGCCGGCGCGAGGTGCTGCTGCTCGAGCCGCTCGTGAACTGGAAGTACGCGCTCACGACGGTGGAGCGCATGCGCCGCTACGCGCGCGAGCTCGGGTACTCGGTCGCGCCCGAGGAGGAGGCGAAGGCGTGGTGCGTGTTCCATGAGCAACCCGATAACGTCCGCGCAGGCATGCTGGACCGCTTCCTTCGGACGGCGCGAGGTGGCCACGGCGTGCTTGAGGAGGCCGCCGGGGTCGGGAGGTAGTCCGGTTGGCGCCCCGTCCGACGCACGTGGTGCCGTCCCAGCGGCCCGCGTCGGCGGGGCGTCTGCCGTCATCGGCGGCGGCGATCGTGACTCATTTCTAGATGTCATGGCGCATGCAATCGCCATTGCGATATAGTTATCGCCATAGCGATATGCCTTCAGGCAACACACCGAAAGAACTCGATCATCTCCGCCGCTCGGTCGCCGCCAAGGTCCGCGCGCTCCGGACGGAGCGCGCCGCGACCCAGGTGGAGCTCGCCCGTCGGCTCGGGATGAGTCAGGGGCGGCTGAGCGAGATCGAGCGGGGCGACGGCTCGTTCACGGCGGAGCAGTTCCTGGTGCTCTTGCGCGTGTTCAACGTGCCCGCCAGCCATTTCGCGCCGCCGGCGGGCGACACGGGGGCCGCAGTGCAGAACGCGCTGGTGCGCCTCGGCGCGGGTCACCTGCAGGAGGTTGCCGACATGCCGCCGGCGGAGCGCCTCGAACAGGTCGCCGACGTCGTCCGCGAGGTGCTGCTCACGCCGTCGCCCCGCCACGTGACGGCGCTCGGGACGGTCATCGTCCTTCACGCCGATCCGGTCCTCCTCCGCAAGCTGCACGCGGACCTCGCGCCGCTCGGGCTCGAGCGTCGCCTCGGGTGGCTCGTCGACAACGTGCGCGACGCCGTGCGGCCTGCGCCGCGGGGCAAGCGCCTTGCGAAGCTCTGCCGGCGGGCAGAGGTCGTGCTGGATGCCTTCCTGGAGTTCGTCGGCCCGCCCGACCTCGCCAAGGCGCCCGCCGATCTCCTGGACCTCACGATCGCCAGCGCCAAGACGCGGGCAGAGGTGGCGCGTGCCTCGTCGGCCGTCTCCAAGCGCTGGGGCATCATCACGGAGATCCAGCCCGACGACTTCGTCGAGGCTCTGCGAGACGCCGATGCGCGCACATGAACGCTTCTTCCGGGAGATCGACGAGAAGTGGCGCGGGCCGGCTACCGACAAGATACCGCTGCGCGTGATCGGCTCGGCGGCGCTGATGCTCCAGACCGACTACGCGCGCGGCACCAACGACGGCGACGTGCTCGAGACGGCGAGCATCACCGGCGAGATCAAGAAGGCGCTGCTCGCCGTCGCGGGCAAGGGCACCAAGCTCCACACGCGCCACGGCATCTACGTCGACGTGGTCGCGTCCGGTCTGCCGTTCCTGCCCCACGGGCCCATGTGGCACGCGCTGACCGAGCTCAACGGAACGCTGCGCGTCTTCGAGGTGGAGGTCCTCGACGTCGTCGACGTGGTCGTCAGCAAGCTGAAGCGCTTCCACGCCGACGACCAGAGCGACGTGAAGGCCATGGTCGATCGCGACCTCGTGCCGCACGCCGTGCTCGTCGAGCGGTTCCGGAGCGCCGCCGACGTCTTCAGCGGCGACGCCCGCGCCGAGGACTTGCCGCGGTACGTGAGGAACCTGCACCGCGTCGAGCGCGACCTCTACGGCGTCGCCGAGTCGGAGGTCGAGCTGCCGGCGTGGGTCTCGGACGAGTAGCGCTCGGACGGGCCCACGCCGCGAAGCTCCTCCGCCCGCTTCGGCAGGTGAGTCACGCCGAGCTGTAGCGCCTTGCTCCGACGCGTCGGCGCCCGATGCGCCGTCGTCCCCATGCCTCGGCGCCCCGCCACGACGTACAGCGCGCCGGGCCGAAGCCCGCCGAGCGCGGCATCGAGCGGGGCGAGCCCGGTCGGGAGGGCGCCGAGCACGAGCCCGTCCCCACATACTTCGCGCTCGATCTCGCGCCACCCGTGGGCGAGCTGCTCGCCGAACGCCGGAGGCGCGGGGCTGTCGCCCCCCTCGGTGCCCGGTCGCGGAGGCGGCGGGCGCATCACGAAGCGACCCGCCCAGCCACGAGCGCGGCGACCGAGGCCACGAACACGGCCATCTCGTCCCCTCGCGCCACGCCGCCCCGGCGTACGATCGCCGCGCCCATGCCGCCCCGGCCTTCGCGACCTCGCGGCCGCTACACGCAGTCGCATCGACTGCTCGCGCTCTACGACATGCTCCACCGCGGCGGCGCTCTGCGCAGCGACGCGGCAGCCGAGGAGCTCGGGGTCAGTCGTCGCACGATCGAGCGGGACATCGCGGTGCTCGACGAGGTGCTCGAAGGCCGGGTGGTTCGCGAGACGACGCCCGACGGCGGCGCGGCGCGACGCCTCCCCGAGGCCGAGCGGCGGTGGCACGTCACGCTCGGCCAGCTGCTCGCGGTCGGCCTCGGCGCGCGCCTCGCGGGCTTCCTCTCGGGCAAGCACTTCGTGACCGACGTGGCGCCGCTGCTCGAACAGCTCGGCCGCTCTCTCGCGCCCGGGGATCGACGGCGCCTTCGCCGTCTCGAAGAGAAGATCGTCGTCATCGGCACCGGGCAGAAGGACGTCCGACGCCGCCCCGAGGTGCAGGTGCGGCTCGCCACGATGGTCGAGGGGCTGCTGCTCGAGCGCGAGGTCGAGGTCGGGTACCTGTCGCACAACCGACGGAGCCGCGGCGAGGCGCCGCGCGGCCTGCGCGTCCATCCGCTCGCGCTCGTGCTGCATCGCGGCGGCGTCTACTTCGTCGTCGACATCGTCGCCGGCGATTGGCCCACGCCGCCCGCGAGGGTCCTGCTCGCCCTCGACCGCATCGGCGCGGCGACCGCGACCGAAGTGCCTTTCGACCCGCCGCCCCGGTTCGATGCGGCCGAGCACCTGCGCGACGCGTTCGGCATCTTCGTGGACGGCGCACCGTACGACGCAGTCGTCCAGGTCGATGCGCCGCTCGCGCCGTACTTCGAGGAGCGGTTCTGGCACGCGAGTCAGCGAATCGAGCGGCGCCCCGACGGGAGCCTCGTCGTGCAACTGCGCGTCGCGGGCCAGGTCGAGATCGCAGACTGGGTCGTCTCGCTCGGCGAGCACGCGGAGGTGATCTCGCCGGCCCCGCTGCGCGAGCTCGTCGCGGCCAAGCTCGCCACCGCCCTCGCGCGCCATCGAGACCGGCTTGCGACGTAGTGTGTCGCAGCCACGGGTCACGCTCCGATCGAGGAGGTCTTCATGCAGCTCACCGACATCGACCCTCGCGTAGTCCAAGCCGCGGTCGCGGCTCAGCCCGCGCAGTTCCACACGCGCGACGTGTCCGAGCGCCCCGAGATGCTCGCCGCGCACGGCGCGGAGGAGCGCATGTACCACGCGCTGGTCGGCAAGCACCTCCAAGCGCACGCGGCTCGTCTTGGGTTGCGGTTCGTCGGTGGGAAGAGCTCGCGCGGTGCCCTCTGGGAGAAGCTGGATGCGGTGCGCTCGCCCCGGGAGCCCGCGGCGTTCTCGGGAGAGCAGACGACGTCGGCCCCCGCACCGCCTGACGACCTCGACCTCGGCCCCCAATTCGACCGGGATCCGCCCTTCACCGCGCGCATGCGGCGTCACCAGAGCTGGTATCGCGCCGCGGTGCTGCGCGAGCCGTGCGGCACCGACAAAGGGACGACCACGCGCCGCGGCAGCCAGCTCACGACGGAGGCCGGGGAGCGCGGGCGGAACTTCGTCACCGACGAGATCTTCGAGGTGGCGCGTCGACGCGTCGAAGGCCGCCGCGGCACGCTCGACCCCGATCGCTTGTTCCGCAACATGCTGTCGAGCCAGCCGATGTGCTTCAACCTCTTCGCCCCGCTCGTCGCAGACGAGGAGCGCGCCGCGCGCCTGCTCGCGCCGATCGTCGGTGGCCCGATCGCCCGGGTGCCCGTGCGCGAGATCGAGTGGGCGCCGGCGCCTCCGGCCGATTACCTCGCCGACCGGACGGCCTTCGACGTCTACTTCGAGGTCGAGCGTCCCGATGGCGCGCGCATCGCCCTGGGCATCGAGACGAAGCTCACCGACTCGTTCTCGAAGGAGCACTACGATCGCCCAGAGTACCGCCGCTGGATGCGCGGCTCGCGCTCGCCCTGGCGCGCCGACGCCGGGTCCCGGGTCGACGACGTCCGCCACAACCAGCTCTGGCGCGATCACTTGCTCGCGATCGCGCTGCGCGATCACCCGCGCTCTCGCTTCGCCGAGGGGATGCTGGCGCTCGTGCGGCACCCGTTCGACCTCGATGGCGCCGCCGCGGTCGCGTCCTACGAGCGCCTGCTCGTGGAGGGCGACCGCTCGTTCGTCGATCTCCAGCTCGACGAGATCCTCGAGCGCTGGGCTCCGCTCGTCCGCGACCACGAGCGGCCCTGGCTGGACGCCTTCCGGCTGCGCTACCTCGATCTCGCGCGGAGCGAGGGCGCGACCGCGCCCCGCTGAACGCACGCGCGACGCCCACCGTGTTCGATTGGAGGCTCGACATGCCCATCACCCCCGTCGCCACCGTCTGCGTGCTCCGCCTGGACCACCCCGCGTTCGCGCGCGACCTCCGCGCCACAGTCGACGCGCTCCTGGCGGATGGCCTCACGGTGCAAGTCCACGAGCTCGGGGCCTGCGGCGCCGTCCTCGAGTGCTTCGAGGTCGCCGGCCGCGAGCTCGGCCGCGCGCAGGCGTACGGCATCGTTCCGGACCACGAGGGGATCCACGCCGACCCGGACGATCCGGGAGCGGAGGCCGACGAAGGATGCGAACTCGGGCTGTCGCTCGACGAGGAGCTCGCGATGCTGTGCGCCGTCCGCGTGAATGCGTTGCGCCGAGGCGACGCCAGGCTCGCCGAGTCGATGGGCTGCGCGGTGGTCGGTCGCGTGCTCGCGGCGCGCGCTGCTTCGTAGGTCGTGCCGCGCCCTTGTTGCGTGCAAGGCAACCAACTCGGTTACGGTGATGCCTGCCGGCGGAGTCGGGTCCGCGCGGAAAGATCAGGAGGGACGATGAGCTCGGACAACTTCAACGAGCAGACCGTTCGAGAGGCCGTGCAGGCGATGCCCGCGCAGTTCCGAACGTACGATGTGCTCGACCACCCCGCCGTTCGCGCGGCTCACGGGTACGACGACAGCCTCCCGAAGGCACTCGGCCAGTACCTCAGCGAGAAGAAGGCGTCGTTCGGCCCGCGGAAGCTCGACAGCCAGACCAAGAAGGGCACGCTCTGGGAGAAGATCGGCGCGGCTCGCGGGGCGTAGGGCTCACCCCACGTCACGGGTCGCATCCTCGCGAGCCTCGTGGGGCTATCGCCATGAGCAACGCCCCAGTGGCCCCAGCGCTTGTCCTCTTGCAGACGGGAGACAACCGCAGGCGCATCGAGTAGCGGCTCGAGGACGACACGCGCTGGCCGACGCAAGCGCAGATGGCCGAGCTGTTCCACACGACGCCGCAGACCATCGCGATGCGGCTGCGCGCCATGTTCGAGGAGGGCGAGCTCGACGAGGGGGCGACCTGTAAGGAGTACTTACCGGTTCCCCGCAAGGGCGTCCCCGCGAGGGCGCGCACGAGCTGACTCGTTCGCTGCGGCACCACGCGCTGCCGACGGTCACCGTGACCTTCCGCGTCCGAGCTCACCAGCATCGGCGTGGACGACGGCCGGGCGCGCGACGACGTTCATCGGCGTGCTCTCCATCCGGCACGACCCGTTCCCCTTCGAAGCCGTTCGAGATCTCCTCGGGCTCATGCGCGCGGTGTACGCCGCCCGGGTTGCCGAAGGGGTCGGCGCGGTGACGCTGGCGAAGATCGCGACCATCGGCCTCGACCTCGCGCAGGCGCTCGATCTTGCCGAAGCTCATGCGCCGGGCACCCTCGGTCATGCCGCGGCGTGGAAGCGAGCGGAGCGCGCGGCGATGAGGGCGGCTGATCTCGTCGCGCTCACGGACGGTGCGGAGCCCATCGTGCTGGCTGCGATGGGCAGGGTGAGGAGGTAGGTCGGGCCATCAGCGGCTGCGGGGCACCGGGAGGGAAGTCGCGACGTCGCGACGATCTGGCAGCCCTCACCTCGCGACCGCTTCTCATCTAGCCTACCGGGCGAGGCCCACCCCATGCCCCTGAAGAAGAACCCGCACGTGGCGTCCGTCGACCAGGTCCGCATCACGCGCGAGGGCAACGCCGCCGTGATCGAGTACGCCGACGACGCTGTCGCCACGACGCGCTTCACGATCGGCGCCAAGAAGCTCGCCGCGATGACGGACGAGCAGGTGCTCGACATGTGGAACGAGTCGATCGGGGCGAGGGAGGAGTACGCGCGCGGCTTGACCTACACGGCCACCGAGATCCCCGCGGGCAACCCGCAGCTCGCGTTCCTCGAGGAAGCGGACCAGTGGGTGCCGCGTGGCCATGTGGTCCGGTGCCAGGTTCTCTCGGATGCCGCCATCCCGCCCGCGCTCGATGAGCCGTTCGTCTCGATCGACGGCCGGGACTTCACCCTCGCCGAGTTCATGGCGATAGTCGGCACCTTCGGTGGCTGGGGCATGCGCATCGAGTTCGTCCACGCGAGCGAGCTCCACCAGCGGCCCAAGCTGCGCGTGGGTGAGCCGACGAAGCGCACGGGTGCCCGCACACTGCGAAAGCGCTGAGCGTCGGCGTACGAGCCGGCGCCGACGCTCATTGCTCATGAATCGTGAGTGAGCTACGAATCGTGGGCGAATTGAAGCCGCAAGACGTCCTCCTCCTGCTCGAGCTCGACGCCCACCGGGACGAACCCTGGACGTTCGCCCGCGTGTCGGAGACGCTTCACCTCAGCCAGGGCGAGGTCGCGAACGTCGTCCGGCGGTCCACCAAGGCGGGTCTCTTCAACGCCGAAGCCGGGCGCCCGGTTCGGGCAGCGCTCTACGAGTTCCTCGTCCACGGTCTGCGCTACGTGTTCCCCGCCGAGCCCGGACCGCGGACGCGCGGCGTGCCCACCGCCGGCTCCGCACCTCCGCTGAGCGAGGTGCTCACGGCGGCGGAGGTACCCATGGTGTGGCCCTGGTCCGAGGGCACCGTCCGAGGTGACGGGCTCGAGCCGCTCTACAAGACGGCGCCGCGCGTGGCCCTGGCGGACCCCGTGATGTACCGGCGGCTCGCCCTGGTCGACGCGTTGCGCATCGGGTCCGCGAGGGAGAGGCGTCTCGCGGCCGACTTCCTGAAGAAGAAGATGGCGTCGTGACGACGATGCTGCGGCCGAGGGAGCTGCTCCTGCTCGCCGCGCGACGCCTCGCACGTCTGCGCGAGCGCGTGGTGTTCGTGGGCGGCGCAACGACGGAGCTGCTCGTCACGGACCCGGGCGCGCCCGAGACGCGCGCCACGACCGACGTCGACGTGATCGTGGAGGTGGCGTCCTACGCTGATTACGCGACCACGCTTCGCGCCGACCTCACCGACCTCGGGTTCGAGGAGGACGTGCGCGAGGGCGCGCCCGTGTGTCGGTGGCTCCATGGGGAGCTCGTCCTCGACGTGATGCCGACGGCCGGAGCCGTGCTCGGGTTCACGAACGCGTGGTACGCGGACGCCGCCGCACACGCGACCGTTCACCGGCTGGCGAACGACGTCTCGATCCGCGTCGTGACGGCGCCCTAATTCGTGGCGACGAAGATCGAGGCCTTCAAGGGGCGGGGCGAGGGTGACTTCCTCGCGAGCCGCGACATCGAAGACATCATCGCGGTGGTCGACGGCCGGTCGGACCTGCTCGACGAGGTGAACGACGCGTCGCCCGAGCTGCGCGCCTACCTGTCGACCGAGCTCGGCGCGTGGATCGACGAACGCGAGCTCGCCGAGCTCATCCCGTGCCACCTGCCCGGAGACGCGGCGAGCCAGACGGGCGCCGGCCTCGTCCTCGAACGGTTCGCCTGGATCGCCGGTCGCGCACAAGGGCGCCCGCGATGACCATCGACACGGCGGGGCGCCGCGCGCCTCACGCGCGAAGTTCCGCCAAAAACGGCAACCATATCAAGTGGTTCAGCGGGTGAATCGCTCCCGCGCAACAAGGGCTGGACGAAAACCCAGCGACGAAGCCTGGTCCCGAGAGGGGCTGGGCTTTCGTGCTTTCTGAAGCCTTCGAGGTCGCGCTGGTCGCTTGAGCGCGCTCCGCCGGGACGCCCGCGACCGACGCCTCCGCCTCGACGGCGTCGGAGGGCGGGCGGGCCCCGCAGTTGCCTTCCATCGGGAAGCAGGCCGCTCGTTGGTCTCGCGAAGCCCCTCGAGACCGAGCCCGTCGGTGCCCTCACGTGGGATTCCGTACCGTCCATGAGCGCCGCGGGCCGCACGACGCCCGTTCCTGAGCCCCGCCACCGGATGCGTCGGTCGTGCGCGCACCCGGCACTAGATCTCGCGCTCCAGCCGAGGCACGACGCCGGACATGGCCGGGAAGTCTGGAGCGGTTTCCGCGGGTCGGGAGCTCGAGGATGAGGTCGAGCGCATCGCAGCGGCCCTCGGCCTCCGCGTTCAGCGGCAGGTTCCTGTCGGGCGCCGCCTCTGGGGTGCGAAGCGCAAGGTCGACCTGGTGCTGATGGACGCCGTGTCGCGCAAGATCCTCGGCATCGAGTGCAAGGCTCAAGCGACGGCTGGTTCCGCGGAGGAGAAGATCCCTGCGACGATTCACGACATTGCCGCGTGGCCGATGCCGGGCTTGGTCGTGTTCGACGGCACCGGCTTCTCGGAGCACATGCGGAGCTACCTGATCTCGACGGGCAAGGCGGTCGAGCTGCATGAGCTCGAGGAATGGCTGCGCATGTTCTTCGTGCTCTACGCGAGCTGACGACTGCCGGCGCGCTGCCCTCGTCGCTCGTAGTGACCCGCGGCTCGCGTGCAGGGTGAAGAGCGAACGACGGAGCGGTCCTACTTCCTGAACTCCTCGAAGAACGCCTCGTTCAGCTCGTAGGTCTGGATGGGCCGCAGCCCCACGCCCGCCCGCTCGAACATGGTGACGAGCTTGGCGCCGTCGACGAGCTCGATCGGCGGCACGCCGTCGCGCGTGGCCTCCTTCTTCGCTTCGACGGTGAACGTGCCCGTCGTGAGGATGAGCCCCTTGTCCGCGCGCCCCTGCATGGCGCCGCGGAAGTCACGTACCTGGCTCGGCGTCACCGGCCGGTCGCTGTAGCGCTTGCACTGGAACAGCACCTTGAAGGTGACGAGCGGGTTGATCTCGAGCACGCCGTGGCCGTCGATGCCGCCATCGCCGGATCGCCCAGTGACCTCGACCTGCTGAAACCCGCTCTCTCGGAGGAGCCGCTGGCACACCCGCTCGAAGCCGGACGGGGGCAGGCCCTTCAGGATGTCGAGCAGCTGCGCGCGGTAGTCGATCGGCTCCGCTTCAGGCCCCTCGACCTCCTCCTCGTCCTCGTGCTCATCGGCATCGTCGACCTTGTTCCCTGTCGGCTTCCTTGGGAACTGCTTCTGGACGGCGCGAAACATCGCGTGGACAGCGTCGGGATCCAGGGGCGCCTTGCGCCCGGCGGCCGTGAGTGTCCAGACCCCGCGCTGCGACGCGTCGAGCAGACCGGCCTTCACGATGTAGAAGCGCGCCCACGCGATCTGGTTGCGGACGCGCGACTGGCCGTTCGAGGTCGTCTCCTCCTGCTCCGCGTCGGAGATCTTGCACCGCTCGATCACCTTGTCCGTGACCTCTCCCGCGTTGCCGGAGGAGCCGAGCTCCTTGAGCGTCTCGACGATGGGCGCGACGTACCGGAGGAAGGCCGGGCCCTTCTGCTTCTTCGAGGCCATCAACATCCTCCTGCTGCGAGTCGGTCTGCGCTGTGCGCACGCGGCGCTGCGTGGCGCTCAAGACGACGCTGCGCGGTATTCTCACCCGGCATCGTCATCGCCTCGTGGAGTTTCCGGTTGCGCGGCCAGGTACGCGACCCGGTCGGCTTCCGGACACAGGCGGACGAGCGAGTCCCGAGTGCTCGTCGAGAGCCCACCGACCTGCTCGAGGCCGGGTCGGTGTGTCCCGTGGGCGAGGGGTCGGGTCGTCATGGAGCGCAGGGCCGGGAGGGTAGC
>CAIVJW010000349.1 GCA_903906315.1 uncultured delta proteobacterium
GGCGCAGGCCGGCGAGCCCGTCGACGGCGGGTCGGGCTGCGCGGTCCAGGGCCAACGCGGCGCGCCGACGGGCGGCCTCGCGGCCATCGCGATCGCGGCGGTCGCGATCGGCGCGCGGCGGCGCCGACGGCCGGCCTGACGAGGCGGCGGGTCGGCCGGACCGTCAGCCCGCGTAGACGTCGTCCTGCTCGATGCGCGACAGGACCCAGTCGAACGTGCTCGACTCGACGAACGCGCCGCAGTGCCCGCAGCGGTCGGCCATCTGCATCGGCAGCGGCGCGCCGCAGCCGGGGCACGGCGGCGCGTCGCGCGACGCCCCGGGCCGCGCCGCGCTGCGGACGAGCGTCCAGTACTCCGTGTAGCGGCGCTCCTCGGTGCGACTGCCACCGACGACCGCGCCGTCACCCGCGCGCACGGTGTAGTCGAGCCCGGTCGCGTGCACGCGCACCGTCACGACCTCGTACCAGCGGTCGCGGCCGAGGCGCACGATCTCGCAGCGGAGGATGCGGGCGTTGTCGTTGAGGTTGCGGAGCGCCTGCTGCCGGTACGCCTCGATCCAGTACCCCTGAGCGTGCCAGAGGCGGTCGGTGAGGCAGCTGCGCGCGAGGCTCCACTCGAGCGAGGACCACGCGCGCTGCATGGTCGCGAAGACGGCCCCGACGCGGGCGACGAGGCGATCCTGGGTGAAGCCCGGGTCGACGGCGCGGATCCCGGCGAGGGCCTCGGCGAGGGCCGGGTCGACGATCGTCGGGCGGTCGGTGCCCTGCTCGACCGTGGTGCCGGTCAGCATGGGGCCGCGCGTCTCGCGACCGGCGACCTGGATCGCCTCGACGACCCAGTCGAACTGGCCGGAGTCGACCGACTGGTTGCAGTAGCCGCAGCGACCCCGCGTCGACCGATCGAGCGGGGCGCCGCAGCTCGGGCAGCTGAGCGCGCGGATGCGCGCGGGCGGGCGCGACCGGGCGCCGATCGCGCGCGTGACCGTCCACCGCTCGGCCGCGTAGTACGAGCAGGGCGGCGCGCCGGGCGCGGTCTCGGTGTAGTTCGCCTCGATCTCGACCTCGAGGCGGTGGACGCGCGTGCGCGGGTCGGTCTCGAAGCGACGCGGCGCCATCGCGCCCACGATCACGGTGGAGACGGGGGCGCGGGGCAGGCCCTCGAGCGCCGCGCGGGCGCCCCGCTGGAGGTAGGGCGAGTAGCGATCGAGCTGTCCCGCGCCGCGCGCGACGTGGGCCTCGGCGTAGAGCGCCGCGAGGAAGTCCTCGAAGAGCGGCACGGAGAAGTCGGGGTCGACGCCGCGGATCGCGTCCAGCTGGCGCCGCACGACCGCGGGGCTCAGGTCCGAATCGCGCGGGCGCGGGGCGATCATGTACGGCCCCGGCTCGACGGCCGTCGACCACGCCTCGTCCATGCGGCGCTTCTTGCGGTAGCCACGGATCACGATCGCGATCACGAGGAGCGGGCTCGAGACCGCGAAGAGGCAGAAGAGGAGGAGGCCGCCGCCGAACGCGAAGCCGATCGCGGCGGCGACCTTGTCGACCTTGTCGGGCCCGACGGGCACCGGCGCGTGCGCGGCCGTGACCGGGTACGGCGCCGCGCCCGCGGCCGCCGCGGCGATCGCGCGGGCGCGGCCGACCGATCCGCGATCCGCCCAGACCGCGACGTGAACGGGGGGCGAATAGGACCCCGACCCGCTGCTGCCTCGGCTGCCGCTGCTACCGCTGCTCCCGCTGCTACCGCTGCTCCCGCTGCCGCTGCTGCCCGACGACCGGCTCCCCGAGCTGCCGCTGCCCGACGACCGGCTCCCCGAGCTGCTGCTGCCCGACGACCGGCTCCCCGAGCTGCTGCTGCCCGACGAACGGCTCCCCGAGCTGCTGCTGCCCGACGACCGCGAGCTGCCGCCGAACGAGCTGCCACCGCCGGGCCGCGCCGTGGCCGCGGACCCCCAGGTCGTCGCGGTGAGCGCGGCGATCACGTACGCGACGGATCGGGCGCGCGGCTTCACTCGACCCTCGGCGCGTCGTCGAGCTCGTTCTCGTCGTCGGCGCGGGCGGGGAGCGCGTCGGCGAGCCACGCGCCGAGGCCGCGGACGGCCTGCGCGAACGCCTCGTACGGCAGCCCTTCGGCGACCGTCCGCTCGATCTCCGCGAACGCGCGCGCCGGCTGGTCGCCCTCGGCGCGGCGCAGGACGCCGAGGTCGGCGACGATCTCGGCGCGGCGCTCGAACACGGACACGAAGACGAGGATGCCCGTGCGGTCGCGCGTCGCGCTCACGCGCTGGTCGACGAACGCGGCGCGCGCCGCCGTGCGCACGTTCGCGGCCCGCGCCGCCCGCGAGGTGAGGAGGCGGCGCAGCGGCGCGACGTGGGCCGCGAAGACGACGCACGCGGCGAAGAACAGGAGCAGCGCCGGCGGGAC
Source organism: uncultured delta proteobacterium (assembly GCA_903906315.1). Taxonomy (GTDB): domain Bacteria; phylum Myxococcota_A; class Polyangia; order Polyangiales; family Polyangiaceae; genus CAIVJW01. Next base: position 2,419 of record CAIVJW010000349.1, read on the forward strand.
GAGGTCGTCGGCGAACTCCTGGGGCGCGTAGACGTAGACGCACAGCGCCAGGAACGCGGCGATCGCGCCGAACGCGAGGTCCGCGTGGCGGTAGTCGCCCGACCTCGGCCGCACGGCCACGACGATCTCGGCCGCGCTCTTCGCCTCGACCTCGACCACGAGCGCGGTGACCTTGCGCCTCGTGTCGTCGTCGTGCCACGCCGGCCCGCTCATGGTGCGTCCTCGACGGTGCACGACGGCATCGCCTCGATCGCGGCCTTGCGGAGCTCATTGGCGATCTCGCCGACGAGGTCGGCCTCGACCGCGCCCTTCGGCCCGCCCCGGTCGGCGGCGACGTCGAGGCGCGCCGAGCTCGCGGCCTCGAACGCGAAGCCCCCGAGCAGCGCGCGCGTTTCGAGGTCGAACACGAAGGCCTCGGCCCGCAGAAAGCCGCCGTCGAACCGGAGGCACGTCGCGGGCGACGCGGGCCACGCGGCCGCGCTCGCGTCGACCGCGCCTGCGTCGCGCGAGCCGGCGCCTGCGTCGCGCGCACCGGCGCCTGCGTCGCGAGGTCCCGCGTCGGCGCCCCCGACGACGGCCGCGCCCTCAGTCGCCGCGCCGCACGACGACGTGGTCTCGGCGCTCGTCGGCGCCGCGTACGCGACCGTGCGGATCACGACGACGTAGCGCAGGGCCTCGCACTGGTCGAAGAGGTCGTCGCCCGCGAGGCCCGTGACGACCGCGGGCGTCGTGGTGGACGCCCGCGGATCGAACGGCGCGCGGTGCGTGACGAGCGCGCTGGCGCAGCGGTTCAGGAGGCCGCTCTGCGCGAGCCGGTGGGGAACATTGCCGAGCTCCTTGGGATCGGCAAGGTCCTCGAGGTAGGCAACGGCCGTGTTGGCGGGGCCATGCGGCGCGGGGCGAGCGAGGTGCGGGGCCGGACCGCCGAGCGAGATCGAGCCGCCCGCGAACGCCGGCGCCGCGCGCACCGCGTCCCGCGCCTCGCGCGCACCCTCGAGCTTGCGCTCGACCGAGGCGCGGTGATCGGCGATGGAGTCGCGGAGATCGCGGCCGCACCCCGCCGCCGACGCGACGGCGACGATCGCGAGGATCGCACACCGGATTTGCCCCACGAGGGGGATGCTAGCCGGATCGGCCTCGCCGGGGCGCGTCGCGTGGAGAGGACCGCGGGGTGGTGGGAGGCCCGCTCCCGGACGGTCGCGGTGTGAATTGCCGATCCGTGATCCTCTCGCAAACGCGCGATATCCTGCATTTATTAGACGTCGTGCTTTCCCGGCGCGGAGACGGCCGCGCCATGGTGAGCGCGACCCAGGCGCCGCGATGAATGGCGTCCGCCTTGACCCATTTCCCCCGGTGCACCGGCAGGGAAGCCAGATGGCAACCATGCGAGAGAACGAAGCCAGCGCGGAAGCGCCCGCGACCCCCGAAACCCCAGGCCCCGATAGCCTCAGTCCATCGGGTGCAGTCGATCCGAAGGCCCTGTTCCTGGGGCCCAAGGCGGAGAACCAGCCTTTCTTCATGGAGATGCTCGACTACATGATGGATGACCACTCCAAATGGCGTGAGTACTTCCACCCGGACGATCCTCCGGCCGTGACGGAGGCTGACCGGGCACTGCCGGCCTTCCAGGAGACTCTGCTGCGTACCCGACAGACACTCGTCGAGCTGGCCGGGCTCCTGCAAGTTCATCCGGTGCCATGGTTCTCCCCACGCTACCTGGGGCACATGAACGCCGACACCCTGATGGCGGCCAATCTCGCGTACCTGCTCGCGATGATCTACAACCCGAACAACGTCGCCTATGAAGGTTCCCCGGCGACCACGGACCTCGAGCTCGAGGTGGGGCGCGAGCTCGGCGTGATGCTCGGGTACGACTCCCAGAGCGTCTGGGGGCACATCACCTCCGGCGGGACGGTGGCGAACTACGAGGCGCTGTGGATCGCGCGGAACTTGCGGTCGGCCGCACTTGCGGCGGCGGCAGTGATTCCCGCAGCGGTGGCCGGGAAGAGCCCCCGCGCGCTGCTTGGCCTTCCCCCTGCCGCACTGCTCGACCTGCTCGACAAGGCGCGAGCCGCCGGGGCAACCGACGCATTGAGAGCCGCGTCCGCCCGGGGACGGGGGTTGCTTGCGACAGGGCAGGAGCTGGGAGTCGTGATCGTCCCCCGCACGAAGCACTACTCCTGGGTCAAGGCCATGGATATCCTGGGCCTTGGGCAGGACAACCTCGTCGAGGTGGAGGTGGGCGCCGACTTCCGCATGGACATCAAGGCGCTTCGCGCCGCGCTGGCGGACTTGGATGCTGCGGGGCGGCCGGTCCTGATGGTGGTGGCCGTGGTCGGAAGCACGGAGGAAGGCGCCGTGGACCCGGTCCACCAGATTGCAGCTCTCCGCAAGGAGCGCGAGGCGGCCGGACTGTCTTCCTTCTTCCTGCACGTGGACGCGGCTTTCGGAGGCTACGCCCGCTGCGCGTTCCTGGCGCCCGGAGGCCGCTTCATGGAACCGGAAGAGCTTCCCCCGCGCCTCGCGGCATCCGCGACCGGTGACCTCGGCACGGCGTGGCCCTCACCCATGGTCTACGCGGCCTATCGTGCCATTCCCGAGGCAGACTCGGTGACCATCGACCCGCACAAGCTCGGGTACATCCCATACGCCGCGGGGGCTTTCGTCCTCAAGGACCGCCGCGGCCTGGACCTCGTGTCGTACTTCGCGTCCTATGTCTTCGACAAGGCGGATGACAACCCGCGCCTCCTGGGGAGTTACATCCTGGAGGGTTCCAAGGCGGGGGCAGCCGCAGCCGCCATCTGGGCGGCCCATCGCGTCGTCCCCCTCGATGCAGGGGGCTACGGCCGGCTCATCGGAGCCTCCATCGAGGGAGCAGGACGCTTCCACGCGGCGCTGTCGTCCGCCCCAGCCTTCGTGGTAGGCGGGAAGCGCTACCGGACGGTCACCCTCACCCAGCCGGACCTCAACATGGTCGACTTCCTCTTCCACGAGGAGGGGCAAACCGATCTGTCGGCGATGAACGCCCTCAACGCGAAGCTGTACGAGGGGTGTTCCTCGAAGGGCGGGCCGCTCTATGCGGGAGAGTTCATCACGTCCAAGACAAGCCTCACGCACGAGGAATATGGCGACGCCCCCCTTCCGTTCATCCGCTCCCTGGGCCTCCCGGAGTCCGAATGGAGGCGGGTCGGCTCGGTGTTCGTGCTGCGCTCCTCGGTGCTGACTCCGAACCTTGCAGGATCGCAGGCGTTTGCGGCGTATTGGGACGGGTTTCTCGGCGCCATGGCCCGCGCCCTCGCCAAGGCGGCCTAGCGCTCTTCAAACTTCCCTCCACCCACGACGGAGACGCCCTTGGACGCCGTTCATCCTGGCTGCCGCGGACGTGGCTGTCAGGCGCCGAGGGCGGCGAGGGCCTCCTCGCGCGCCGGACGAATGGTCAGGAACGCCGAGAAGCCCGCCAGGTCGAACACCCGCTGGACCTGGGCCGACAGGGCGCAGAGGGCGAGCTGTCCGGCTTGGGCCTTGAGCTTCTTGGAGGCGCTGACGAACACGCGCAGCCCGGCGCTGCTGACATAGGTCAGGCCCGCGAGGTCGCAGAGCAGGCGCCTCTCGCCGGTGTCGAGTAGCGCCGCGAGGCGCTGTTCGAGGGCGGCCGACGTGGAGGCGTCCAGGCTCCCTTGCACCGCGAGCACCGTGATCGCCCCGATCTTCTCTTGCGTGATCTCCATCTTCATCAGCTCCCTTACGCGGGCCCGGTGCCGCCGAGCCGCTTGCGGAGGCGTATCACGTTGCGCGTGCCCCGCCGTTCGTAGGCCACGTCGTCCATCACCTTTTTCACCAGGTGCAAGCCGAGCCCGCCCGTGGCGCGCTCTTCGAGGGGCTGCGTCGTGTCCGGCGCCGCGACGCCCAGCGGATCGAAGGGTCGGCCGTCGTCCTCGAGGGTGATGCGCAGCTCGTCGGCCAGCCGGGCGACCGCGATCTCGATCTGGTGCGGTGCCTGGTCCTCGTAACCATAACAGATGGTGTTGGTGACCAGCTCGTCGAGCGCGAGCCGCAGATCGGCGCCGACCGACGGGCTCAGTCCGAGGCGCTCTGCGCAGCGCGCGCAGAATGGCTCGAGCTGTGGCAGGGACTCGATGCGCGCGTCGAGCGAGAGCGTCTCCGTTCGCGCGGCCGACTTACCGCCAAGGTAGCGCAGCACCAGGATCGTGACGTCGTCCGCGGGAGCCGCGCCCGCCGCGAAGGAGACCACATCGTGCTCGATGGCCGTCGTGAGGGCTTGGGCCGAGAGCCCTACCCCGCGTCCGACCAGCGCCTCCAGACGGTCGTCGCCGTACATCGCCCCCGCGGGATCCCGCGCCTCGGTCACGCCATCGGTGAACAACACCAGCGCTTCCCCCGGGGCGAGCAGCAGCCGCTCCTCGCCGTAGCGTGCGTCCTCGAAGATGCCGGCCGCGGGCCCGGTGGCGGCCCCGAGCGCCGAGACCTGGCCGTCCGGCGCCAGCCGCAGCGGTGGGTTGTGCCCCGCGTTGCAGTAGCGCACCTCGCCGGTCTCCACGTCGAGCCGCGCGGAGAAGAGCGTGACGAACATGTCGGCGCGGTTCTCCGCGGCGAGCGTGCGGTTGGTCTCGGCCATCACCTCGCTGGGGTCGTCGTTCGCGAGCGCCACGATCTTGTGCAGGGTCTTGGTCGTCGCCATGAACAGCGCGGCTGCCACGCCCTTGTCCGACACGTCGCCGACCGCGAAGCACAGCGTCCGCTCGCCGCTCCAGAAGAAGTCGTAGAGATCGCCGCCCACCTCCCGCGCCGGGGTGAGCACCGCGTGCAGCTCGAGCTCCGGGCGCGTCGGGAAGCTCGTCGGGAGGCTGCCGAGCTGGATGTCGTGGGCGATCTTGAGCTCGCTCTCGATGCGTTCCTTGGCGGCGGTGGTCTCGGTGAGGTTTTTCACATACTGGCGCAAGGAGGCGACCATCTGCGTCAGCACGCCCGCCAGGTCGCCGACCTCATCCCGCGAGGTGATCACGGGTACGCCCCGGTCGAGCTGGCCCAGACCGATGTTGCTCGCGGCCTCGGCCAAGGTGCGCAGCGGCCGGGTGATCGACCCGGCGATCAGCACGATCACGCCGAGCAGGATCGCGAAGCCGGCAAAGCCGAGGGTGAACATGACCTTGTTCAGCCGGTAGACGTCGGCAAACAGCTCGTCCTCGGGGCAGACGATACCGATCGACCAGCGGGTGGGCTCCAGGGGCATGAAGAAGACGAAGCCGTCCTTGCCCGTGAGCACGCTGCGGTGGAGGACGAAGCCCCGCTCGCCGGCCACCATGCGGCGGCCAATGCCCATCAGGTTCTGGTCGCCGCGCGCCGTGGCGACGTCGAAGATGGTCTGCTTCATGACCAGAGCGGGCAGCGGGTGCGTCAGGAACGTGCCGCGATGGGACAACAAGAAGCCGTACCCGTTTTGAAAGACCCGGAGCGGAGAGACGATGCGCTCCAGCCAGTCGAGGGCCACGTCGACGGTTACGATGGCGAAGAGCCGCTGGGCGGGGCCGTCGCCGCGGTAGATCGGTACGGAGTACGTGGTCATGAGGGCATTGCCAGCGCCCTTGTCGAAGTATGGCTCGCTCCAGACCGGCGCCCGGGCGGCCTCCGCGGCGGTGTACCACTCCTGCTGCGTGTAGTCGTAGGCCTCGTCGAGAGACAGTGTGGCGAGGCCCTCGTGCGCCCCGCCCTTGCGATAGACGTACGGCGCGTTCAGCCGTCGCCCGGGATCGAGGGCGAAGGGCGCGAAGCTGACGCCCATGCCGTAGGCCTCCCCGTTGCCGCCTACCATGTCCCGCAGCAGCCGCTCGAGCGCGTCGTGGTCGAGGTTTCCGGTCTCGACGAAGCGGGCGGTGGTCCGGCCGAGGGTCTCGACCCGGCCGAGCACGGTCTGCACTCGGCCTGCGGCAGCCAGCGCGATGTTGCCGGCGTTCTCCTCGGCGTGGCGCTCGATGAGCTCGCGGGAGACCCTGTAGTTGTACCAGAAGATGCACGCGAAGATCACCGTCGTGGCGCTGACGATCGACAAGATGAGCTTGAGCGCAATGCTTCGGGTACGGAACATCGGCGGGGACTGTACCCGGCGCGCAGGCCGCCGCAAACCGCTCGTAGGCTTTGCCAGGCCGCGCCCGCACGTCCATCGTCGATGGGTGGACCACGAACGACCGCTGCACCTCGGCGCCGCTGTTCCCCGGGCAGACGGAGACGAGAAGGTCCGTGGACAGACGATCTACGCGGCGGACCACTACGGAGAAGACCTGCTCTGGATAGGTGTCAAGCGCGCGGGGGTGCCCCATACCCGCATCCGCGGGATTCACACCGCGCGGGCCCGGGCGCTGCCCGGCGTGGTGGCCGTGCTGACCCACCAGGACGTGCCCGGCGATGACCGGCAGGGCACGATCCGCCGTGACCAGCCCGTGCTTGCGGACGACAAGGCGCGGCACGTGGGCGACCCGCTGGCGCTGGTGGTGGCCGAGGACAAGGTCGTGCTCGCTGCGGCGCTGGCGCTGATCGAGCTCGACCTCGAGCCGCTGCCCGGCGTGTTCGACCTGGAGGCCGCCCTCGACGAGGCGGCGCCCCGCGTCCACGAGGACCACGCGGAGGGCAACGTCCTTTTGCGCGCCGAGCTGACCGTCGGCACCCCAGCGTCAGCCCGCGCCGAGTGCGCCGCCGTCGTGGAGCTGACGCTCGACATGCCGCTGCGAGCGCACGCGTACCTCGAGACGGAGACCGGCTGGGCGCGGCACGAGCCGGACGGCACGTTGACCATCATCTGCTCGACCCAGACCCCATTTCGCGATCGCAAGGAGGTCGCCGAGGCCCTCGGCTTCGACCCGTCGCGCGTGCGAGTCATCGCGCCCTACCTCGGCGGCGGTGTCGGCGGCAAGGACGGCATCACCGTGCAGTCGCTGCTCGGCCTCGCCGCGATCCATGCGGGCGGCCGGCCGGTCAAGCTCTGGTACGGGCGGGAGGAGTCCTTCGTCGCCGGCGTCAAGCGTCACGCCATGCGCATGCGCTACCGGCTCGGCGCGATGCCCGACGGCAAGCTGCATTTCTTGGACGCGACGCTGCGGCTGGACGGCGGCCCCTACGCCAACTTGGGCGGGGTGGTGCTCGCGCTCGGCCTCGAGCATGGCGGCAGTCCGTATCGCATTCCCCATGTCGCGCGCCACGGGGCCGCGGCCTACACCAACAACCCGCCGGGCGGGCCGTTCCGCGGCTTTGGAGTGACCCAGGCCGCCGCTGCGCTCGAGCAGGCCGTCGACCTGCTCGCCGACCAGCTCGGCCAGGACCGTCTGGCGCTGCGCCGGAGGAACGCGCTCGAGCGCGGGGGTCGCAACTGCGTCGGCAAGACACTCACTGCGTCCACCGGGATCGGCGAGTGCCTGGACGCCGTCGCGCGCCACCCGCTGTGGCTGTCGCGCGAGCGGTGGAAGGCAGGGGCGCCCGCGGGAAGGCGGAGGGGCGTGGGACTGGCAGCGATATCCCACGGTGCGGGCTATGGCCCGCTCGTGCCCGACACCGCCAATGCCAAGCTCGAGCTCACGGAAGACGGGCGCTTCCGCGTCTACTGCGGCGTGGCCGACCTGGGCCAGGGCAACGCCGCCACGTACGGTCAGATCGCCGGCGCCATCCTCGGTCACGACGCGTGCCACGTCGAGCTGGTCCAGCCTGACACCGAGCGCACCCTGCCGTCCGGGTCCTCGTCAGCGAGCCGGACGACCTTCACGTTCGGCAACGCCCTGGTCGGCGCGGCCGAGGCCCTGAGACAGCGGCTGCTGGCGCGGGCGGCGGATGCCCCGATGGCCTGCGGCCCCGAGGAGCTCGCGCTCGTTGCCCGCGCTGAACGTGCTCGACGCGGTCGTCGAGCTTGCCATCGCCGACCGCGCGCGAAGTCTTCCCATCGCGGAGTGCATTCGCGGCCCGGGGAAGGTGGCACTGGAGCCCGGCGAGACCGTCACAGGCGTCCGCCTCGCCAAGGCGCCGCGCTATCGTGGCCAGCAGTATCAAAAGCTCGGCCGACGTCAGGCCCAGGCCTGCGCCATTGTCAGCCTCGCCGGCGTCTGGCAGCTCGGCGAGGCCGGCGTGGTCGAGCGCGTGCGCCTCGCCCTGGGCAGTGTCGCGCCGCAGGTCGTCACGCCGCGGGCGGTCGAGACGGCCCTCGTCGGGCGCGTCTTCTTCTTGAAGGAATACGGCAACCGCCTCGGGATCGCCAACCCCGGCTGGTTCTTCACCCTCTCGGCAGTGACTCAGATCGGCGTGCGGCTGGTCGGCGATCGGCTCTTCGACCGTTTGCCCAACGCACCGGTGCTCGCGGGCGCCTGCGCCTGGCTCGCGATCTTCACCTTTGCCCTCGCCCACCCCTACAACGCGACGACATTCCATGGGCTCGGCCTGCTGCTCGGGCTAGGGTGGGGCGTGGCGATGCCCCTGCTCGACGCGCTGATTTCGACATCTCGGCGCCCGCCTTCCGTCCGCTCAACACCAACCTTGCGTTCGTCATGTTCCAAGCCGGCTTCTTCGTCGGCCCGCTGGTCGGCGGCGTGTTGATCGCGGTCTTCGGCTACGCAGGCCTGTTCCACGGCGCGGCGCTGCGGCTCGGGCTCGCGGCCGTCGCACTGCCCGGCGGCGCTGGCACAAATCGGGCTAGCCCTACCTTCGCAAGCGAAGAGCGATTTCGTTACGCTGCCTCGGCATTTGCGCTGTGCTTCCTTCGCGCTGGCCTACATGCAGCAAGGACCGGCATCCAGCGCGCGAGCTCGAA
>CAIVJW010000350.1 GCA_903906315.1 uncultured delta proteobacterium
CCGGCGGCTCGGGCGGCGGCCAAGGCGGAGGGGGGGAGCCCCGCCTCACCGTCGACGCGACGGACGCGGTTCTCGCCCTGCCGTTCGAGCTCGGCGCCACGGGCCAGGGATCCAGCGACATCGGCGCCGTCTCGATGGTCTCCGACACGGGCGTGATCCAGGTGAAGGGCCACGACGTGCCGGCGCTGGCCTACCAGCGGCAGCCGTTTGGCGAGTGGACGCTCTATCAGGTGCTCGGCGTCGAGCCCGACCGCCTGTGGGTGCTCTGGCTCTACTGCAACCAGGGCGAGCTCCAGTTCGTCTACCTCGAAGGCACCGACGGCACGCCGATGCACTACGAGCCAGCGACCGGCACGTGCGCCGAGAAGCTCGCAGGCACCGCCGCCAAGATCGCCTTTCCGGCCGTCGACATGGCCTATCCGGCCCCGCTCGTCGGCTACACGCTGTCGGGGCCGGACATCTCGCTCCCTGGCGCGGCGCCGGGGCAAGTCACCCTCGGCGGCAAGCCCTACGTGCTGCTCGCGTTCGAGGACGTCGACTGCACCCAGAAGTGCGGCGCGCCCGGCTGGCGCGAGATCCACACGCTGCTCTGGGACGAGCCGTCGCGGCGCTTGTGCTTCGCGATCATCTACCTCTTCCAGCCGGGGCAGGACCTGCTGCTCGAGTATTCGCTGACCATCCCCGATCTCAGCGACCCGGTCGGTCAGACGAAGCTGCCGGCGAGCTTCACGACGCCGTAGCGCCGCGCCAGGTCGGCGATCCGGCGCGGCCGACGGTCAGCGCGCGCCGGCCGCCGCGCTCCGCGGATCGGAGCAGCAGCGGAAGCCGACCTCGTAGAAGCGGAACGTCGGGCCGTGGTTCTCGTTCGTGCCGCGGCACCCGACCCACGGCTTCGACCAGAAGCCGCCCTTGAGCGCCGATCGCCACGGCCAGATGGGCCGCGACGAGGCGACCCACTCCTCGACGTTGCCGACCAGATCGTGCACGCCGAAGGGGCTCACGCAGCCCGCCCGCGTTCCGGACGGCTCGCCTTGCCAGGCGCGGCGCGTCTCGGCCTCGCGCACGCTCCGGTCGTCGGAGGCGAGCTTGCGCTCGCTCACCGGGCGGTAGGGGCGCGCCGTGTTGCACGTCTCCGGCTCGAGCGCGGCGCCGTAAGGCCACGGGGTCGCCGCCGGGCCCTCGCAGGCGAGCTCCCACTCGATCTCGGTGCACAGCCGCTTGCCGACGCTCGAGCACGTCGCCTCGGCGTCGACGAAGCGCATCATCACGGCGGGCTCGGCGCCGGCCCTGTTGGGCCACTCGTACTCGTCCACGCAGGTGGCGACGCGCGTGGCGACGCCCTCCGCCGCCACGAGCCCGGGCACGAACGAGTAGCAGTGGCTGCTTCGCAAGTCGGTGCAGAGCCGCTCGATCTGGTCGTGGTGGACGCCCTCGACCAGGCGCGCGCCGGCGGGGCAGGTGAGGGCGAGCGGCGCGGCGGGCGGGGCGGCGAGGAGCTCGGGCGAGAGGCCGGCGAGCAGGAGCTCGAGGAACATCGCGCGCAGTGTGCCGGCGCGGCTCGTCCGGTCAACGCCGCCGCTCGTCGCGGCGCGTCCGCGCGGGTCGCGGAGCAGGCGAGATGGCCCTTGCGCGCGGCCTCGCCCGACCCGAACCTGAGAGCGGTAGCGCGACCCGAGAGGAGGCGATCGATGGACGCATCCCAGAGCGGCGCCGAGGCCCCGCGCGACGCCGAGCTGCTCGCGCTGGCCCGTGACGCCATCGCGAGGTCCCTCGCCGGCGAGGCCCCCGTGCTCCCCGTCGGGGACGCCCCCGAGCCGCACGGAGGCGTCTTCGTGACGCTGTGGGGCCCGGGCCACCGGCTTCGGGGCTGCATCGGCCACATCACGAGCATCGAGCCCACGGTTGCGGCGGAGGTCGCGGCCTGCGCGGTCGCGTCGGCGACCTCGGACCCGCGCTTCCCTGTCCTCGACCCCGACGAGCTCGACGCGGTCGCGATCGAGCTGTCGATCCTGGGGCCGCTCCAGGTCGTCGAGGGCGTCGCCGAGCTCGACCCGCGCCGCTTCGGGATCGTCGTCACGCAGGGCTCCCGCCGCGGTGTGCTCCTGCCGGGCGTCGACGGGGTCGACACGGTGGAGGTGCAGCTCGCCATCGCCGCTCAGAAGGGCCGGGTCGACCTCGAAAGGCCCTACCGGATCGAGCGGTTCGCCGCGCGGAAGGTCCACGAGCCCGCCGCGGGCGAGGCTGCGCAAGGCTTGCGCGCCTGAACGCACCTGCCGCAGCGGGACCTGTTCGGTTCGCCGCGCGGGGCCCACGCGAGGGCGCTCTGGACCGCCAAAGTGGGTGGTGCGGCCCGCTGGTCTGACGATTGCAATCCGCCCGCGGACGCGCCGTCACGGCGGGCGCGCACGAAGGACGCGGAGGAATCGTATGAGCGGCGCGATGCGTGAGGTCTACGCGGGGGCGACGACGAGCGAGGGGAGCGCGGGCCTCGGCGAGGCCGATCGCGGTCTCGAGACGACCGATCCGAACGCCAACGTCCCGGCCGTGATCATCGGCCTGTGGGTCGCCGCCGCCATCGGCTTCGGCGCCTACTTCGCGGCCGTGTACGCGCCGCACCTGCTCGCCTCGCTGCGCTGACCGCCTCGCGGCACGCAGGTCGGCCGGGCCGCTTCGGCGAAGCGACGAGTCGGCCGCTCGCCGACCGGGCAGCGCGACGGGCGCGCCCCGCGGTGTGCGGGGCGGTCGCTCCGCGGGGCGCCGCTACCCGAGCGTCGGCGAGGTTGTACGAGGGCGCGCCCGCCTGGCGCGTCGCCTCCACGTGTGGGAACTGGGAAGCCTCGCCGTGCTCATCGAAGCCGCCGCCGTCGCCGCGATCGCGTCCGGAGCCGCCTCCGGGCTGCACTGCGCGGCCATGTGCGGCCCGCTCGCCGTCGCGGGGTCGACGGCCGACGGCAAGGTCGACCGCGTCGCCGCCGCCGGGTACTTCGTCGGGCGCCTTGCGGGCTACTCTCTCGTCGGCGCGGTGGCCGGCCACCTCGGCCACCACGCGCTCGAGATCGTGCCCTTCGGCGCCGTGCAGACCGGCGCAGTGACCGTGGTCGCGCTGCTCGCCGCGGCGCGGGGCGTCGCGATCCTGGCCGGTCGTGGCAACGAGTCGCTCCTCCGGCTCGGCACGCGCGGCCCCTCCGCGCCGAGCCTGATCGTCCGCTTCGCGCGCCACCTCCCGCGCCGCGGCGCCCCGCTCGGCCTCGCCACCGCCATCCTCCCGTGCGGGGCGCTCGTCCCGGCGTGGCTCCTCGCGGCCGGCACGGCGAGCGCGGCTGGCGGAGCGGCCGTGATGGCTTGCTTCGGCCTCGCCTCACTGCCGGGGCTGGTCATCCCGGTGCTCGGGCGGGGCGTGATCGAGCGGCGGCTCGCGCGTCTGCCGTCCGCCGCGCACGGCCTCGCGTGGCTTGCCCTCGCGGCCTGGATGGCCCTGCGGCCGGTGCTGGTCGCGACGGGCACGTGCCACTGACCGCCCTGGCCTCGGCGCGGACCTGATAAGCTGCCGGCCATGCTCGAGAGGCTCAACCGCGACGACCGCCTGCTCCTGCTCAAGTTCGTCTGCGCCTTCGCGTGGGCGGACGACGTGGTCGAGGAGGGCGAGCGCCGCTTCGTTCGCCGGATCATGGGCAAGCTCGCGCTCTCCGCGGACGAGGTGAACGACGTCGAGAGCTGGCTGCTCGTGCCGCCTCCGCCCGAGGAGCTCGACCCTGCCAAGATCCCGGTCGAGTACCGCCAGGTGTTCCTCGGCGCGGTGCGGGCGGTGCTCTTCGCGGACGGCAACGTCTCGCCGGAAGAGGAAGCGAAGCTCGCCGCGCTGCAGCGCGCGCTCGGGTGAGCGAGGACGCGGCCCTCCTCGCGGGGGCCACGGTCCAGCGCGTCTTCGTCTCTCCCGCGATCTGCGTGCTGCGCGTGCGCGCGCCCGGCGAGACCGCTCACGTGGTGGTCGCCGCGGGGCGCGCGGGCGGCGTCGGCGTCGTCGCGGTGCGGCCGGCGAAGGGCGACGCCTTCGGGGGGACGCCGCCCGGCGAGCAGGCGCGCTTCCGCGCGAAGCTCGAGGGCGCGCGCGTGGTCGGGATCGACGAGGGGCGCGTGGTGGTCGAGCACGCGGGCGAGCGGCTCGCGGTCGCGATCGACGCCGGGCGCGTGGTCCTTCGCGTGGTCGCGACCGAGGCCTCGTGGTCACCGGTCGCCGCCTCCGAGCGGGGCGCGATCGCCGCGCGCGGGGTCGACCTCGTCGCAGCGTTCCTCGCGGCCGACGCAGGCCTGCGCCGCGCGGCGATCGCGCAGGCGCTGAAGCGGGGCAGCGCGCGGCTGGCGCGTCGGGTCGAGGCCGTCGCCGGCGATCTCGAGAAGATCGAACGCGCCGCGTCCGTCGCCGCGCAGGCGTCGGCGTTCGTCGCCGCGGCCGCGCGCGCGCCGCGCGGGGCGCGATCGATCACGGTCGACGACTGGTCCACCGGCGAACCTCGCCCGATCACGCTCCCCCTCGATCCGGCCCGCACGGCCCGCGACCAGCTCGACGCGATGTTCCACCGCGCGCGGAGGCTGCGGCTCGGGCGCGCGGTCGCCGAGCGGCGCCTCGCCGAGGCCGCCGCCGCGCGCACGGCGCTCGAGGGGATCGCGCGGGAGCTCGAC
>CAIVJW010000351.1 GCA_903906315.1 uncultured delta proteobacterium
CGGCGCTGCCCCCGAAGCCGCCCGCGCCGGCCCCGCCGCCGAAGGCCGCGTCGCCCGCGCCCCGGCCGGTGGACGAGCCCGCGCCCTGACCGAGGGCCTGGCGGTCGCGCGTCCTCCCGCGCGGGTAGCCGTGCTACCACCCCGCGCCATGGAGCCTGCCCTCTTCCCCGGCGACCGCCCGGTCGACGCCGATCTCGCGCGCTCGCACAAGCTCTCCGAGGCCGAATACGCGAGCATCCTCGACCGCCTCGGCCGCACGCCGTCGTACGCCGAGCTCGGCGTGCTCAGCGTGATGTGGAGCGAGCACTGCTCCTACAAGAGCTCGCGCGTACACCTCGCGCGCCTGCCGACGAAGGGCCCTCGCGTCATCCAGGGCCCGGGCGAGAACGCCGGCGTCGTCGACATCGGCGACGGCTTCGCGGCCGTCTTCAAGATGGAGTCCCACAACCACCCGTCGTTCATCGAGCCCCACCAGGGCGCGGCCACGGGCGTCGGCGGCATCCTGCGCGACGTCTTCACGATGGGCGCGCGCCCGATCGCGAACCTCGACTCGCTGCGCTTCGGCCGCGCCGATCACCCCCGCACGCCCGCGCTCGTGCGCGGCGTCGTCGAGGGCGTCGGCAGCTACGGCAACTGCATGGGCGTGCCCACCGTCGGCGGCGAGCTCTTCTTCGACAAGGCCTACGACGGCAACATCCTCGTCAACGCCTTCACCTGCGGCGTCTGCCGGCAGGACCGCATCTTCTACGGGCGCGCGAGCGGCGTCGGCAACCCGGTGCTCTACGTCGGCGCGAAGACGGGCCGCGACGGCATCCACGGCGCGACGATGGCGTCCGACGAGTTCACCGCCGAGGGCCCGAGCCAGCGGCCCACCGTGCAGGTCGGCGACCCGTTCATGGAGAAGCTCCTGCTCGAGGCGTGCCTCGAGATCTTCGAGCACGATCTCCTCGTCGGCATCCAGGACATGGGCGCGGCGGGCCTCACCTCGTCGTCGGTCGAGATGGCCGGTCGCTCCGGATCGGGCCTCGACCTCGATCTCGACCAGATCCCGCGGCGCGCGCGCGGCCTCACGCCCTACGAGATGCTGCTGAGCGAGTCGCAGGAGCGCATGCTCCTCGTCGCGCAGCCGGGCAAGGAGCACCTCGTCGTCGAGATCTGCAGGAAGTGGGAGCTCGACGCGGTCGTCATCGGCCACGTCACCGACACGGGCCGCTGGGTCATCCGCGCGACGCCCGGCCACGACCCGCTGGACCACGATCGCGCCACGCCGCGCGCTCCGGTCGTCGTCTGCGATCTCCCGGTCGACTTCCTCACCGACGCCGCGCCGAAGTACGACCGGCCGCAGCGCGACGACCTCACCATCCCGACGCGGATCGTCTTCGACCCCGCCACCATCCCCGATCCGGCCTCGTGGGAGGCCGAGATCCTCGCGCGCGTCGGATCTCCGAACCTCGGATCGCGCCGCTGGGTCTGGCGCCAGTACGACCACATCGTCCGCGGCGGCACCCGCGCGCGGCCTGGCGGTGACGCCGCCGTCGTGCGCGTCCCGTGCGAGGCGCCCGGCGTGCGCATCGACAAGCTCCTCGCGTTCTCGTCGGACGTGAACCCTCGCCTCTGCGAGCTCGACCCGTTCCAGGGCGCCGCGATGGCCGTCGCCGAGGTGTGCAGGAACCTCGTCTGCGTCGGCGCGGAGCCCATCGGCTTGAGCGACTGCCTGAACTTCGGCAACCCCGAGCGGCCCGAGATCATGCGCCAGTTTGCGCGTGCGATCGACGGCCTGGCGGCGGCCTGCGGCGCGCTCGCCGTGCCGATCGTGAGCGGCAACGTGAGCCTCTACAACGAGACGGACGGCCGCGGGATCCTGCCCACGCCGACGATCGCGGGCGTGGGCCTCATCGCCGACGAGGGCGACGTCGTCGGCGCGACCTTCCCGCGCGCCGGCCTCGCGGTGCTCCTCCTCGGCGCGCCGGGCGGCGGGCCGCTCGGCGGCTCCGAGTACGTCGCGGCGCACACTGGCGAGGTGAAGGGGCCGCCCCCGCGCATCGACCTCGGCGCGGAGCAAAGCCTCCAGGCCCTCGTGATCGAGCTGCTCCGCGAGCGCCCTCGGCTCCTCGAGAGCGCGCACGACGTGTCCGAGGGCGGGATCGTCACGGCGCTCGTCGAGTGCTGCGTGGCCGGCGACGACGACCGCGCGATGGTCGGCGCCACCGTCGCGATCGACGCCGCCAGCGCCGCCGGCGAGCCGCTCGCGGCCGCGCTCTTCGGCGAGGCCCCGACGCGCATCGTCGTGAGCGTCGCCCCCGATCACCTCGCCGAGGTCGGTCGCCGCGCCGCCCTGCGCGGCGTGCCCGCGACCCGCATCGGCACGACCGGCGATCCGCGCCTCGTGATCGGCCGCGCCGGAGCGACCGTCGCGGCGTTCGATCTCGACGCGCTTCGGGACGCGCGCGAGCGCTGCCTCGAGCCGATCGTCGGGCGCTGAAGCGCCTCGCGCCGCGCCCGGAGGCCGCCCGACGCCTGTCGTTCGGGCGGCGCTTGACGTGTAAGTAAACGTTCGCATACTTTCGGGCGTGGCCTCCTCCACCGTCCGCAAGCCCACCGCCGAGCGTCGCGAGGAAATCGCCGACGCCGCCCTCCGCATCATCGGCACGCGCGGCATCGCGGCGCTCACGGTCGCGACGCTCGCCGCCGAGCTCGGCCTGACGGGTGGCGCGCTCTACCGCCACTTCCCGTCGACCGAGGCGATCCTCGACGCCGTCGCCGCGCGCGCGGAGGCGCTGCTCGACGACACGCTGCCGGCCGGGGGGCTGCCTCCGCTCGAGTGGCTCGAGCGCTTCGCCGAGTCGCGCACGCGCACGGTGGGGACGCACGTCGGCCTCGCGCGCCTGATGCTCTCCGAGCAGGTGGCGTTCTCGCTGTCGCCCGCCGCCGTCGCGCGCCTGCAGGGGGTCGTCGACCGCTCCCGCGCCGGGATCGCGCGGGCGCTCGTCGAGGCCCAGGCGGCGAGTCTCGTGCGCGACGACCTCCCCGCGGCGGCCCTCGCGCCCATCGTCATGGGCACGCTGCAGATGATCGCGATGCAGCGCGCCGACACCGGGATCCAGCGCGTCCCCGGGGATCCGATGAGCCTCTTCCGCACGCTGATGACCTTGCTCGCCCCCGCCCGGAGCCACCGCCGATGACCACCGATGCCTCTACGAACCCCGTCGTGCTGCCGCCCGTGCCGCGCCCTCGCGCGAAGGGCCGTCTCCGCGCCGCGGCCAAGCTGCTGATCGGCGCGGCGGTCGTCGCCACCGCCGGCGTCGCGTGGAGCGAGCGGCCCGTTCGCGTGCGCGCGGCCTCGGTCGATCGCGGCGAGGTGCGGCTCGAGGCGATCGGGGTCGGGACGATCGAGAGCGACGAGATCGTCACGCTCGCGTTCGTTGCGCCCGGTCGCGTCGCGACGTTGCGCGTCGACGAGGGCGATCGCGTGCGCGCGGGCGACGTCCTCGCGACGCTCGACGTCGCCGACCAGACTCGGCAGATCGGGGTGGCGCGCGCCGGGGAAGGGGCCGCGACGACGGTGATCGCGCGCGTCCAGGCCGACGTGTCGCGGGCGCAGGCGGGCCGCGACGCCGCGCACAAGGACCTCGACCGGGCGCGGGCGCTCCGGGTCGACGGGTCGATCGCCGAGGCCACGCTCGACGCCGCCGTCGAGCGCGCCGACCGCGCCGAGGCCGATCTCGCCGCCGCGATCGCGGCCGTCACGCAGGCGAAGGCCGCGGCCTTCGCCGCGCGAGAGGGCACCGGCCTCGCGGCGCGCCGCCTCGACGACGGGCGCCTCGCGAGCCCCGTCGACGGCGTGGTCCTCGAGCGCAAGCACGTCGTCGGCGACGTCGTCGGCGCGGGCACGGCCGTGATCGTCGTCGCGTCGACTCGCAAGGTGCGCGCTCGCGCGTGGATCGACGAGACGGTCCTCGGCGCGCTGCGCGAGGGCGCCGAGGCGCAGGTCGAGCTGCGATCCGCGAAGGGCAGCCCCGTGCGCGGCCGCGTCGAGCGCATCGGCGCGCAGGCCGACCGTCAGACGCACGAGGTGCTCGTCGACGTGGAGCTCGTCGAGCGCCCGGCCCGCCTCGCCTTCGGCCAGCGCGCCGACGTGGCGATCGGGCTCGATCGCCGCGCCGACGTCGCGCGCGTGCCCGCCGGCTTCTGCGACGTGGCGGGCCAGAGCTGCTTCGTCCTGCGTGAGGGCCGCGCCGCCCGCGTCAGCGCGACCTTCGGCCTCGCCGGCGGCGACGTCGTCGAGGTGATCTCGGGCCTCGCGCCGGGGGACGTCGTGATCGCGGCCGCGCCCGGCGCTGGCCCGATCGCCGAGGGGCGCCGCGTCCGGAGGGCGCCGTGAACCTCGCCCTCAAGGACGTTCGCCGGCAGCTTCCGCGCTTCGTCGCGACCGCGTTCGGCCTCGGGCTCCTCTTCGCGATCGTGCTCGCGATGGGCGGCATCTACCGCGGCATGGTCGACGACGCGGTGCTGCTCGTCGATCGCACCGGCGCGGACCTCTGGCTCGTGCAGCGCGACACGCGAGGCCCCTTCGCCGAGCGATCCGTCGTCGCCGGGGCGCTCGAGGCGCGCGCCGCCGCGGTGCCCGGCGTCGCGTGGGCGCGCGCGTTCACCACCGTCACGATCCAGCGGGAGCTCGAGGGCAAGCCCTTCCGCGCCACGCTCGTCGGGCTCGCGTGGCCCGAAGACCGGGGCGGGGAGCTCCCGCTCGTCGCAGGCCGGGCGCTCGAGTCCGTCCACCGCGAGCTGGTCGCCGACACGTCGCTCGGCCTCGCCCTCGGCCAGCGGCTCCCGCTCGGCGACGACACGTACTCGGTCGTCGGCCTCACGCGCGGCCTCGTCTCCGCGAGCGGCGACGGCCTCATGTTCCTCTCCAACGCGGACGTCCTCCGCGTGGAGTCCTACCAGCCGCCCGAGGCCGTGCGCCTCCGCCGCGGCGCGGGCCTCGCCGACGACGCCGCGGCACCCATGATCGCGGCCGTCGCGGTCCGCGTCGCGCCGGGTCGCGACGTCGCCGAGGTGCGCGCGCGCCTCGCCGGCTGGCCCGACGTGTCCGTCAGCTCCACCGACGAGCAGCGCGCGCTCCTGCTCTCCGGCGTCGTCGACAAGTCGCGCCGCCAGATCGGCCTCTTCCGCGCCCTGCTCGTCGTGGTCTCGGCCATCGTCGTGTCGCTCGTCATCTTCAACATGACCGTCGCGAAGACCCGCGAGATCGCGCTCCTCAAGCTGATGGGCGCCCGCCTCTCGGTCGTCGTCCGCCTGATCGTCGAGCAGTCGCTCCTGCTCTGCGGCCTCGCCTACGGCGTTGCGGTCGCGGTCGCGCAGCTCGCCTTCGACAAGTTCCCCCGCCGCGTGGCCGTCGAGCCCGTCGACTACGCCGCCGCCTTCGCGCTCGTGCTCGCGATCGGCCTCGTCGCGAGCGCCGCGGGCGTGCGGCGCGCCCTCGCGATCCCCCCCACCGCCATCCTGGCCGGTTGAAGCCATGCCCTCCGCCATCTCCGCCCACTCGCTCGAGAAGACTTACGGATCCGGGGAAGGGGAGGTGCGCGCGCTCCGCGGCGTGTCCCTCGAGGTCGCGTCCGGCGAGGTCGTCGCGCTCGTCGGGCCGAGCGGCTCGGGCAAGTCCACGCTGCTCACCTCGCTCGGCCTGCTGGCGCTGCCCGACACCGGCACGATCCGCATCGGAGGCGAGCTGGTGGTCGACGCCGGCGTCGCGCGCGGGGACCTCGCGGCGATCCGGCGCAGCCGCCTCGGCTTCGTCTTCCAGCGATCGAATCTCGTCCCGTTCCTCACGGCCGTCGAGAACGTCGCCCTTGCGCTCACCATCAACGACGTCGACGCGCGCGACGCGAAGGATCGAGCTCACGCGCTGCTCGCGAGCCTCGGCCTGGGCGACCGATCGAGCGCGTACCCCGAGGAGCTCTCCGGCGGCCAGGCGCAGCGCGTCGCCATCGCGCGCGCCCTCGCCATGGACCCCCCGGTCCTGCTCGCCGACGAGCCGACGGCCGCGCTCGACGGGCCGCGCAGCCGCGACGTGATGATGCTCTTCCGCCGCATCGCGCACGAGCGAGGCGCCGCGGTGGTCGTCGTCACGCACGACCACCGCGTGCTCGACGCGTTCGACGGCGTGCACGAGATGGACGACGGCATCCTGTCGGAGCGCCGCTCCGGTGCCGCGCACGCCTGACGCCGCGCCGCACCCGCCCCCCGAGAGCCGCGAGCGCGGACGGTGCGACGCCGGGGAGCTTGCCGATGGGCCCGCCTCACGGGCACCTCGAAAGGCGCCGCCTGCGATGGGCTACGGTCGGCCGATCGCTCGAGGGTCGCGCAGACGACGCTGAGGCCCGGATGGCGCGCCCGAGATGGACGGCGGCCTCCGCTGGCGCAGAACGGCTGCGCGCCCGATGAGGTTGTTCGAAACGAAGAGGCCGGACGGTGAGCCCACCGCCCGGCCTCGCCGCACGCTCGTCCGCGCGACGGCTACGGGCCGCCGTCGGGCGCGCCCGCGTCCGGCTTCTGTCCGCCGACGAGCTCGCCGTACTCCGCGCAGCCCCACGCCTCGATGCGCAGCTCCCAATCCCAGGCCCACGTCCAGCCCGAGTCCGCCTTGCGGATCGTCCAGTAGCTGCCGTTCGTCAGCTGAAGCTGCTTGTCGAGCGGGATGATCTGGTTCGCGTTGAGGAGGTGGTCGTCGCCGTCCATCGCCAGGCCCGCCGAGACGATGCCCGACACCGCGCCGATGACCGTGAACACCCAGCCGTATGCGCCCGCGACGCCCGATCCGCCGACGGCCGCCGCGCCCTTGGCGAGCTCGTCGAGCAGCTTCTGGTAGTTCGAGTTGTCGTCGTTCTCGAAGCAGTCGTACGTGACCATCAGGTTGCCGGCGGGCGACGTCGGCTCCTTCTGACCCCAGAAGATGCCCTGGCCGATGGAGAAGTCGTAGCTCTTGCCCTCGTCGAGGGCGGGGGTCATCGGCGTCACGACGATCTCGCTGCCCACCGCCGCCTCCGACTGGATGGTGCAGTAGACGATGTCGTTCGTCATGTCGTCGTAGTCCTCGTGCACCGTCACGCGCGCGACGCGCATGCGGAGCATGGGGGCGCCGCACTCGACGGTGCCGCCGGGCGGCACGCTGCCGAGGGGCTTGAGCGGCGGCTCGACTTGCCCGGATCACCGAGCTCGAGCAGCTCGGGGTGCTCGATGAGCTTCACGTCGGCGCCCGCGCGCGTGAGCGAGCGGCGCAGGGCCGACGCCTCGCGCGGGTGCGCCGCGAGGACGCTGCGGAGCACGGTGACGAGCGAGTTCTCGTTCGGCAGCGGCTTGGGCTGGAGCGCCGCGGCGAGCGCGACGGCGGCGGGGTCGCGCGCGAGGACCTTGTTGCGCAGCCGCTCGAGGATCTTCTCGGCCGGGACCACCTCGAACGCCATGTCGAAGGCCGCCGCGTGGTCGAGCGCGACCGGCGGGATCTGCACGTTCTCGCACTTCGGGGCCTCGAGGCACGGCTTGCACGGCCCGCAATCGGCCTCGCAGGTGTGGCAGCTCTCGTCGTCGGCGCAGGTGCCGTCGCCGCACGGGCCCTGCCCGCCCACGCCGCCCGACCCGCCCGACCCGCCCGACCCGCCGGTCCCGGCGCAGCCCGAGCAGTCGTCGAAGCCGCTGCCGTCGGCCTTGCATTTCTGCACGCCGCTGCTGCCGCCGGCGCACGGGCAGGCCTCCTGCTTGCCAGGCACGCACTCCTGCTTGGGCGTCGTCGTCGTCGTCTTCGTCGTCGACCCGCCGCCGGCACCGAGGCCGCCCGCGCCGCCCAGACCCCCCACGGAGTCCGCTGCCGTCGTGCTGTCGCCGGACGCGCAGCCGACCATCATCGCCACCAAACCACCGGCGGCCAGGAACCAGGAGCGCGGGCCACGTCGTCGCATGCAAGACCTCCTCGAGCACGCGCGCAGTCTCCGCGCGCAGGGCAATGCGCCAAGCGTACCAGAGGACCGCCGCCGTGCGCTCCTCCTCCGCTCACTTTCGAGGCGCCCTTGCGGGGCGATGTGCCTCGCTGTGGGATGCCCCGGGCCGCCGCGCCTCCGGACGGCGAAGGGCCGCGTCAGCCCTTCTTGCGCAGCCTCTCGAGGATGGCGCGCGGCGACATGGCCGCGCGATAGACGTAGAGCTCCCCGGCGTCCTCCTCGCCGAGGACCTCCTCGCTCACGCGCAGCTGCTTCGGCACCGCGAGCAGGATGCGGCTCGGGAAGCCCTTGCGGAGCAGCTCCACGCGCTTCCAGACGGCGTCGCGGCTCCAGAAGCCGAAGGCCTCGAGGTAGACCTCCTCGCCGGTCTCCGCGTTTCGGAAGACGAGGTCGGGCACGCACACGACCTCGCCGGGCAGCGCGAAGATGCGCTCGCTCGCGTCGACCGACCACTCGCCACCGACGCGCCGGAAGGCCTCGCAGAAGGTGTCGAGCTCCGGCGTGCTCGTCGGGGCCTCGTGCCGGCGTGCCTCGAGCCCCGCCTCGGGCCCGAGCTCGAAGACGGCGGGCTCCCGGGCCTTGCCCCAGACGACCTCGGCGACGAGGCGGAAGCTCGCGCAGGCGAGCACGCTGGGGAGGAAGATCGCGAGCTTCAGCCCGTAGCGCTGGACGGAGTCGAAGAGGCTGAACGGGCCGTCGAGCGTGATCGTGTAGCCGCTCGTCGGATCGCCGGTCACGACGTGCAGCAGGCCGTGGAAGCGCGCCGCGCGGAAGAGGCGCCGGTAGCGGTCGGGCGTCTCGCCGGAGACGTGGACGGTGACCTTCGACGCACGCAGGAGCACGCCCTGCGCGAGCGCGAGGTTGTACCGCTCGACGAGCTCGTCGCCGTCGATCGTCTCGAAGCGCTCGAGCCGCTCGGCGTCGCGCAGATCGGCGTAGATCGCGGCCTCGAGGGCCTCGACCGTGGCGCCGAGCGTCGCGGCGGCCTCCGCGAGCACCGCAGCCCGATCGAAGGCGTCGCGCACGTCGAGCGCCCGGTGCGCGCGCGCGGACGCCTCGAACACGGTCTGTCGCACGGTCTCCGGATCGAGGGCGCTCTTCGCGGCGAACTCCGCGCGATCCTCGAGCAGCTTGCGCAGGCCCAGCGCCACGACGCGCAGCTGCGCCGGCACCTCCACCGCGTCGATCGCGGCGTCGAGCTCCGCGCGCGAGCAGCCGACCATGGCCTCGAACGCCGCCACCATGCCGGCTGCGATCGGCGCCACGCGGACGCGCGCCTTCGCGTCGAGGAAGCGCGGGACGAGGCCGCGCGCGGTCTTGCGCACGCGGACGAGGTCAGTGGTAAGCAACGTGGCTCCTGCGCTTGTCGCTCGTGTACTCCTCGGACGTGCCGGCCGCGACCAGCTCGTAGAGGAGCGCGCGCTTGTCCGGGCGCTTGCGCAGGATGCGCCCGAGGCGCTGCACGTGCTCGCGGACCGATCCCGATCCGGAGAGGACGATGGCCACGTTCGCGGCCGGTACGTCGACGCCCTCGTTCAGCACCTTCGAGGTGACGACCGTGCCGAGCGCGCCCTCGTTGAACGCGGCGAGCGTGCGGCTGCGCTCCTTCACCTTGGTCTGGTGGGTGATCGCGGGCACGAGGAAGCGCCGCGAGATCGCGTAGACGGTCGCGTTGTCCTCGGTGAAGACGATCGTGCGGTCGTGCCGGTGCTGGTGCAGCAGCCGCTCGAGCACCGCCAGCTTGCCCGGGGCGGCGAGGGCGAGCGCCTTCTGTCGGCGGTACGCCGCGAACGCGCGGCGCCCGGTGTCGCTCGCGGAGCTGAGCATCACGAACCGGCCCCAGCCGTCGGGGCTCGACATCCGGATCCCGTTCGCGCGCAGGAAGGCCTTGTACGTCTCGCGGTCGGCCTCGTACGCCGCGCGCTCCTCGGCCGAGAGCGGGACGTCGAGCCGCACGACCTCGTAGCTCGCGAGGTAGTCCCCGGAGAGGTCGGTGATGTCCTTGCGGTAGACGACCGGGCCGACGAGCTCCTCGTAGCCTTGACCGTCGGTGCGCTCGGGCGTCGCGGACAGCCCGAGTCGGAAGGGCGCGAGGCACATGCGCGCCGCCATGGCGTACGACGGGCTCGGCAGGTGGTGGCACTCGTCGAAGACCACGAGCCCGAAGCGCCCGCCGAGCCGATCCATGTGCAGGTGCGCCGAGTCGTAGGTCGTGACCGTCAGGTCGCGGACCTCGTGGTAGCCGCCCCCGACGATGCCCACGTCGACGCCGAACGCGGCCGCGAGGACGTCGTACCACTGGCTGAGGAGGTCGAGCGTCGGCACGACGACGAGCGTGCTGCGCTGCTTGGCGAGGATCGCGAGCGTGGCGACGTGGGTCTTGCCCGATCCGGTCGGCAGCACGACGACCCCGCGGCCACGCCGGGCCGTCCACGCCTCGAGCGCCTCGCGCTGGTGGGGGTATGGCTCGCGGCGCGCCACCGGCTCGAGCGCGAGCGTCGCGTAGCCGCGCGCGTCGTCGACGACCTCGAGCTTCTGCGCGTGCAGCCACCGCATGACGGGCGCGTAGTCGCACGCCGGCGCGCGCAGCACCTGATCGCGCGCGTCGACCACGAGCGACGCCGGGCGCGCGGCCGCCTCCGGCGCGTCGGGCGCGAGCCCCTCGAGCCGGATGGTCCCTCCCTGGAACGAGAGCCGCAACGTCACTGCGCGCGGCATAGCACGGCGCCGCGCGCGTGCGGCGCGGCGGCCGAGATCAGCCGCCGTCGCGCTTGCCCGGGGCCTTCTTTTCGGGGCGCAGTCGTCGCACGACCTCGAGCGCCTCCTGCACGTGGCGGCGTGGCAAGAGCTGCGACTCGAACACGTGCCGGACGATGCGCTCGCGGTCGACCACGTACGTCACGCGGCCGGGCAAGAGGCCGAGCAGCTTCAGCGCGCCGAACGCCTCGTGGACGACGAGGTCGGGGTCGGACGCGAGCAGGAACGGCAGCTTGTGTCGCTCGGCGAACCGTCGGTGGCTCTCGGCCGAGTCGGAGCTCACGCCCACCACCGACGCGCCCGCGTCGACGAAGGCCTCGTAGGCATCTCGGAACCCGCACGCCTCGAGCGTGCACGCGGGGGTGTCGTCCTTCGGATAGAAGTAGACGACGACCGGCCCTCGCGCGGCGAGGCTCGCGATCGTGACCGGTCCCGATTGCGTGAACAGCGTGAGATCGGGGGCGCGGTCGCCGGCGGCGAGGCTCGTCATGATCTTCGTGGCTGCGAGCCTACCAGCATGCCTCGCCGCGGTCGGCTTCGCTTCGGGGATGGCAGCGCGCGCGCGGGTTTGCCCGTCCGCGCAAGACCGTGAGGGGGCGTGACCGCTCACGGACGCTCGCGGTGCCGCTTCCTGGGCGGGTCCTACGACGCGCGAATGCGGTCCTCGAAGGCAGCCAGCGCCGCCTTCGCGCCCTCGCCCATGGCGATCACGATCTGCTTGTAGGGCACCGTGCTGACGTCGCCGGCCGCGTAAATCCCCGGCACGCTCGTCCGGCAGCGCGCGTCGATGACGATCTCGCCGGCGCGGTTCGTCTCGACGAGCTCCTTGATGAACGCGCTGTTCGGCACGAGGCCGATCTGCACGAAAACCCCCGAGATCTCGACGTCGCGCGGCGCCTCGGTCTTCTTGTCCTGGTAGCGCAGCGCGGTGACGCCGTCCGCCCCGCCGACGATCTCGGTCGTGCGCGCGCTCGTGATCACGGTGACGTTCGGAAGCGCCCGGAGGTTCCTCACGAGCACCGCGTCGGCGCGCAGCTCGTCCAAGAACTCGACCAGCGTGACGTGGGCGCAGATGCCGGCCAGGTCGATCGCGGCCTCGACGCCCGAGTTGCCGCCGCCGACGACGGCGACGCGCTTGCCCTTGTAGAACGGTCCGTCGCAGTGCGGGCAGAACGCCACGCCGCGGCCGAGGTACTCCTTCTCGCCGGGCACGCCGAGCTCCCGCCAGCGCGCGCCGGTGGCCACGATCACGACCGGGGTCTCGAGGACCTCGCCGCCCTTGAGGTGGACCTCCTTCTTCTCGCCGTTCGTGACGCGCTCGACCTTGCGGTGCTCGAGGAGCTCGATCGGGTAGCTCGCGAGGTGCTTCTGCAGGCTCGCCGAGAGCTGCGGGCCCTCGGTGTAGGGCGTTCCGATGAGGTTCTCGATCCCGCGCGTCTCCTCCACCTGCCCGCCGATCTTCGCGGCGACGAGCGCGGTCCGCAGGCCCTTGCGCGCGGAGTAGATGGCCGCCGCGGCCCCGGCCGGGCCGCCGCCCACCACGACCACGTCGTACCCGCGCCGCGGTGCCGGGGTGGTGGCCGCCTCGCGGGCGCCGAAGCGCTCCTCGAGCGTGTCGAGCAGGCCCGCGAAGTCGGCCTTCCCCACGTGGATCAGGTGATCGCCGTCGTACACCGACGGGACGGCCTGCACCCCGATCGCGCGCACCTCGTCCTCGGCGAGGCCGCCGTCGATCATCGTGTGGCGCAGGTCGCCGTGCACGAGCGCCATCAGGTTCAGCGCCTGGACCACGTCGGGGCAGCTCGTGCACGAGAGCGAGACGTACGTGCGCAGGTCGATCGGGCCCGCGAGCCGGCGGACGCGATCGAGGATCGCGTCGTCGGGGCGCCGGCCCTTGCCGTCGGCGTGGAGGACGGCGAGCACCAGCGAGGTGAACTCGTGGCCGCCGGGGACGCCGCGGAAGCGCACGCCGGTCGGCGCGCCGTCGCGGACGAGGAGGAACTGGACGCCCGGGGTGGACGGGCCCTCGATGACCACGCGGAGCTTCGGGCTCGCGCTGGCGAGCTTTCGCAGGAGGTCGATCAGCTCGGCCTGCTTCGGGTGGTCGGACGGGCTCGCGACGAAGGTCAGCTCGGCCGAGAGGCCCGCGAAGTGGGTGCGGAGCTGGTCGAGGATGGCGTCGTCGAGCATGGCAGTCTCCCGTGAGTCGGCGGTCGGAGAATGGCAGTCGGTCGAGAGCGTCGCGACGCGGCCGGGCGCGGGGAGCGCCGGCCGCGCCGCTCCGCGCGGGTCAGATCTTTCCGACGAGGTCGAGGCCCGGCTTCAGCGTGGCGGCGCCCGGCGTCCACTTCGCGGGGCAGACCTCGCCCGGGTGCGACGCGACGAAGATCGCCGCCTGGATCTTGCGGACGAGCTCCTCGGCGTTGCGGCCGATCGAGTTGTCCTGGATCTCGGCGAGCTTGATCTTGCCCTCAGGGTTCACGACGAACGTGCCGCGGTAGGCGAGGCCGGCCTCCTCGATGTGCACGCCGAAGAAGCGCGTGAGCGTGCCCGTCGGGTCCGCGAGCATCGGGTAGTTGATCTTCTTGATGGTGGCGGATGCGTCGTGCCACGCCTTGTGGACGAAGTGCGTGTCGGTGCTGACCGAGTACACCTCGACGCCGAGCTTCTGGAGCTCCGCGTACTTGTCCGCGAGGTCGCCGAGCTCGGTCGGGCAGACGAAGGTGAAGTCGGCCGGGTAGAAGAAGAACACCGCCCACTTGCCGAGGACGTCCTTCTCGGTGACCGTCTTGAAGGCGTCGCCGTGATAGGCCTGGACGGAGAACGCGGGGAGACTTGCATTGATGATGGTCATTGGATCGCTCCTGTGAATCGGTGGGTTCGCTCCGGACGTGCGCGGCGCTGCGGGGCGTCGCGGCCCTGTCGGCGGGGCCGTCGCCGGCCTCGGATGCCAGAGGTGTAAGTCGCCGCCGGGCGCATCACCAACACATCGTTCCGATGGCGGCGATAAGCTCCGCTTATGAGCTCCGCGCCCCACCCGTTCTCACTCCGGCAGCTCCAGTACGCCGTCGCCGTCGCGGACACCCTGAGCTTCCGCAAGGCCGCCGAGCGCTGTCACGTGTCGCAGCCGGCGCTCAGCGCGCAGCTCGCGCAGCTCGAGGAGACGCTCGGCGTCCGGCTGTTCGAGCGCGATCCGCGCCGCGTGCTGCCGACCGAGGCCGGCAAGGACCTCGTCCTGCGATCGCGCGCGGCGCTCCACGCGGCCGACGAGCTCCTCGCGTCGGCCCACCGCGCGCGCGACCCGCTCTCGGGCCGCCTCCGCATCGGCGTGATCCCGACCATCTCGCCCTACCTCTTGCCGATCGCGGCGCCTGCGCTCCGCGCCGCGTTCCCGCAGCTCGTCACCGTGTGGGTCGAGGACAAGACCGAGGTGCTCGTCGAGCGCCTGGGTGCCGGCGCGATCGACGCCGCGCTCCTCGCGCTCGAGGCCGAGATCGGTGACGTCGACCACGAGCGCGTGGCGGAGGACCCGTTCGTGCTCGCGACGCGAAAGGACGACCCGCTCGGCGAGGCGTCGGATCGCGGGGCGGCGCTCGCGGACCTCGCGGACGCGGACGTGCTGCTGCTCGACGACGGGCACTGCTTCCGCGACCAGGCGCTCGCGTTCTGCGCGAAGGCGAACGTGCGCGAGCTCGAGTTTCGCGCGACGAGCCTGTCGACCCTCGTGCAGATGGTCGCCGCGGGCAGCGGCGTGACGCTGCTGCCGTCGCTCGCCGTCCCCACCGAGGCCGGGCGCGCGGGGCTCCGGGTGCGCCCGTTCGCGGCCCCGGCGCCCAGCCGCACGATCGCGCTCGTGTGGCGCAAGCGATCGCCCATCGCGGGCGCGCTGCGGGATCTCGCCCACGCGATCCGCGACGCCTATCCGCGGCCGTCGACGCCCGACGCCTCGGCCCGCACGCCGGCGGCCGCCCGTCGCCCGCCGCGAGCGCGCGACCGCGCGACCGCGCGACCGGCGTGAACCGCGTGGCCCGGGAGCGCGCGCGGTGTGATCTTGGAGGGCACGCCCGGGCTGGAATGCGGGGTGGTATTGTGCGATCGGCGGCGCTGGTTGGGGCGCGCGCGCTCCGCCTCGCAGCGCACTCCATTGCGCGATCGGCCGTCGATGGATGCTAGGGTCGGGCCCGGAGGAGATCACGGGATGAGCTCGAATCACCACGCAGCGAGGGCCGCCCTGATCGCCCTCGCGACGGCATCGATCGCGACCCTGGCCGGCTGCGGCAAGGACCCGAAGCAGGGGTGCGATGGCCTCGCGGCGGCCGCTAG
The DNA here is from genome assembly GCA_903906315.1 of uncultured delta proteobacterium. Classification (GTDB taxonomy): domain Bacteria; phylum Myxococcota_A; class Polyangia; order Polyangiales; family Polyangiaceae; genus CAIVJW01. The sequence goes on from CAIVJW010000351.1 coordinate 15,078, forward strand.
CGCCGCGGTCGCGGCCGGGAGCGTCGCGCCGGAGAAGGCCGGGGACGTCGACGGGCTGGTCAAGCAGATCACCGAGGCCCGCGACCGCGTCCACGCGGCCCGCGAGAACCTCGTGAGCACGACGATCTCGGTCGACGCCGTGCACCTCGAGCAGCGGCTCGAGTCTCGGGTCGCGCTGCTTCGGAAGGCGTTTGCGCCCGCAGGGGCCGTCGCCTCGGCCGCGCCCGCCCCGTCCGCCGCCCCCGAAGCGCCGAAGGCTCCCGCCGCGGCCGATTTCGCCGCTCGCCTGAAGGAAAACGCGCGCGCCATCGAGGGCGCGCGCGACGAGGCGCTCGCCGGCTGCCTGGCGAAGTAGGCGCGTCGCCCGTCCCGCCCGGCGTACGAGGGGCCGGCGGCAGGCTGGCGGGGCCCGCGCGCGGCCCTGCGCGGAGGCCTACGGCGTGGCGGCGAGGCGTGGCTCCGCGGCGATGGCCGCGTCGAGCGCGGCGAGCGCTCCGGGGAAATCGAAGTCCTCGAGCCGGGCGGCGATCACCGCGGTGGCGTCACCGAGGACCGGCGCCAGGGCTGATCGCCCGTCGGTGAAGAGATCGATCGCGGCGGTGTCGTCCATCGCCAGGAGCGCGTGCAGGCGCTGGGCGACGCTGGAGGACCGGGGCCAGTCGACGGGGGGCGGGGGCGGCGCTTGCGTGTCCTGGACCGCGGCGCGCATCGCGGGGATCGCCAGGTCGAGCTCGGCGATGACGGCGGCGACGGCCGCCCGCGCCTCGTCGGTCGCGCCCGATCGCGCGGCGGCCTCGAGCGTCTTGACGAGCGCCGCGAGCCGCGTCGCGCTCACGTTGCCGGCCGCGCCCTTGAGCGAGTGCGCCGTCGTCGCGATCGCCGCGAGGTCGCCCCTCTCCGCGAGGTCGCGGAGGCGCGCGCCTTCGCCCCCGTGGCGCTCCACGAAGACGCGCAGCACCCGCGCGTACACCGAGGGGTCCCCGCCCAGGCGATCGAGGCCCTCCTCCGCGTCGATCCCGGGCACCGCGAAGATCCGATCGAGGAGATCGCTCGATGCGCTGGAGGCGCCGTCCCCGCGCTGCGCCTCGAGCGTCGTCGGGTCGTGCGGGCGCTCCCCGAGCCACCGCACGATCGCGCCGAACAGCCGATCCGGATCGACCGGTTTGCCGAGGTGATCGTCCATCCCGGCCGCGAAGCAGCGCGCGCGGTCGTCCGTCGACGCATCGGCCGTCATCGCGACGATCGGCACCGCGCCCATCCCCGGCAGCGCGCGGATGGCCCGGGTCGCGTCGATCCCGTCGATTTCGGGCATCTGCACGTCCATCAGGATGAGGTCGTAGCGCAGCGACCGCGCGAGCTCGACGGCCTCCCGGCCGTTCACCGCGCAGTCGACCTCGATCCCGACGCCGCGCAGCAGCTCGACCGCGACCTCGCGGCTGACGGGGTCGTCCTCCGCCAGCAGGACCGCTGCGCCCCGCGCCGCCGCGAGGGCCCGCTCGGCGTCGCCGCGGCTGGCCTTCGCGACGTGCGGCCCGCGTGGTCGCGCGTCGAGGTCCGCGAGGCCGGCGCCCGGCTCCGCGCGGCGGAGCGGGATCTCGATCCAGAACGTGCTGCCTCGCGCGACCTCGCTCTCGACCCCGAGGGTGCCGCCCATCTGGGCGACGAGGCGCCGCGAGATGGCGAGCCCGAGGCCGGTGCCGCCGTACTCGCGCGTCGCCGAGCCGTCGCCTTGCTCGAACGCCTGGAAGATGCGCGCGCGGTCCTCGGGAGCGATCCCGATGCCCGTGTCCTCGACCTCGAACCGGGCCAGGTCGGCCTCGCCGTCCGCGCCGACCGTCCGCGCTCGCACGGTGACGGTGCCGCGCGGCGTGAACTTCAGCGCGTTCGAGACGAAGTGCTCGAGCACCTGACGGAGCCGCGGGCCGTCGCCGCGCAGCTGCGCCGGGAACCCCGCGACGTCGAACACGAGCGCGAGCCCGCTCGCCGCAGCCTTCTCGCCGCTGCGGCTCGCGATGGCCTCGAACACCTCGTCGACGCGGAACGAGAGGTCCTCGAGCGCGAGGTCGCCCACTACGAGTTTCGAGAAATCCAGCAGATCGTCGAGTATCTGTAGAAGGTCGCTCGCGGCCTCGGTCACCCTGGCGAGCTGCTCGCGCTGCCGGACGCTCAGGGGCTCGCGCCCCACGAGGTGCGCGAAGCCGACGATCGCGTTCATCGGCGTGCGAAACTCGTGGCTCATGTTGCGGAGGAAGGCGTCCTTCGCCTCGTTCGCCGCCTTCGCGGCGGCCTTCGCGGACGCGAGCTCCGCCTCGATCGCGCCCTCGTCCGAGCGGCTCGCCACCGCGGAGAAGAGCCGGTCGCGCACGCTCGCGAGGCGCGCCGCGACGATCTCGATGAGCTCGCGCTCCTCTCGCAAGAACGGCCCCTCGTCCGCCGCCGGCCGCGCTTCGCGGTAAGCGACCGTCACCCGGGCCTCCGTGCCGTCGGCCGCGCGGGCTACCGCCGTCTGCATCCACGCCGTCTCGACGAAGCCGTCGCTCGCGACCCGCTCCGACCCCTGCTCGACGCACGCGGTGGCGATCTCGGGGTACTGCCACCCGCCCGGGAGGATCGCGGCGACCTCCCGCATCATCGCTCGCTCCGTGGTGTCGAGCGCCTCCGTCGCGCGGACGACCGCGTGGAGGCAGCGGAGCGCCGTCATCCGACCGCCGATCGCGTCCGGCCGTCGCTCGGTCCGCGAGCACCGCTGCGGCACGCGATCGGCGCGCGGCTCGTCCGCGTCGTCGACGGCGGTCCCGGGGGCGTGCAGCGGGGGGAGGGCGCGGAGGAGGCGCTCATTGGATCGGGTCAAGCGTGCGAGGCGCGCGCGCCGCGTCGCGCGGCTGCTGGCTCACTCGGCGAGGACCACGCTAGCACCATCCGGGGGCATCGACAGCGCGGCCTTCCCGCGCCTCCGTCGCGCCGAGGCGCCCGCCGATCGCGAGGCGTGCCAGTCGGATCGCCGGGCCGTTCCGGGGGTCACGACCGCCCTCGGCGCGGTCGCGATCGCAGCGCCCCGGGGGGATCGCCGTCGACCCCCCTTCAGGGCTCCGGCGCCCCCGACGAGCTTCCGTGGCTTCAGCTCGGGTGTGGAGCCGAGTCGGCGTCGGGCCGCTTCCGGCTCGACGCCGCGTCGAGGATGTCGCACCCGCGGACGTAGGCCCGCTCGAGCTCGTCGGCCCAGCCCTTCAGCGCATCGAACGCCGCGGTGGGTGAGCCCTTTTCCAGGCGCTCCGCGAGGTGCCCGACGGCCACCAGGCCGACCGCGCGCGCGGCGCCCTTGAGCGAGTGTGCGATCGTCGGGAGCTCGGCGCGGCTCTCGCGACCGATTGCCGCGCGGACGGCGTCGACGGCCTCGCGGCCCGTGCGGCGGAACGGCTCGATCACGGCGCGGTGCAGATCGCGCCCCTCGAAGACCTCCTCGAGCTCGGCGAACAGCTCCTCGTCGAGCTCGTCGGGGCTCCAGGCTGGCTTCGACCCGGAGGGCGGCGCCTCGCTCGACGTCCGGTCCGGCACCGTGGGCAGCCACCGCGCGACGCAGCGCAGGAGGCCGTCGCGGGTGATGGGCTTCGTCAGGTAGTCGTCCATCCCGGCGCGCAGGCAGCGGTCGCGATCGCCGGCCATCGCGTGCGCGGTCATCGCGATGATCGGCAGGTGCCGCCCGGTGCCCGCCTCGATCGCGCGGATCCGCTCCGTCGCGACGAAGCCGTCCATCACCGGCATCTGGCAGTCCATGAGCGCCAGATCGAAGTGCTGCGCCGCGATGCGCTCGAGCGCCTCGCCCCCGTGGCTCGCCAGCATCACCGTGGCGCCGGCGAGCTCGAGGAACTTCTCTGCGACCGCGCGGTTGACCTCCTGGTCCTCCACCACGAGCACCCTGGCGTGCGCGGCGAACCGCTTCGGCGGCGGCGGGCGCAGGTCGCGGCTCGGTCGCGGCACGCCGGCGCCGGTGACGTCGCGGCGGCGCTCGAACGCCGTGGTGAGCGCCGAGACGAGGGTGTCCATGGGGCTCGGCTTCGTGACGAAGGCGTCGAAGCCCGAGTCGCCGGCCCGTCCGATGTCGTCGAGCGCGCCGCTGCCCGACGCGAGGACGAGCGCGAGCGCGTGGTTGCGCGGGTCGCTCCGGGTCATGCGCGCGAACGTCATCCCGTCCATGCCCGGGGGCATGTGGTAGTCCACGAGCACGCCGTGGAACGGCTCGCCGCGCCCGATCGCCGAGTCGATCTGCTGGAGCGCGTCGCCGCCGGACGCCGAGGCGCACGTCGTGGCGCCGTAGGCCTCGAGCCGACGTCGGAGCACCGTCCGGTTTACCTCGAGGTCGTCCACCACGAGGATGCGATGCCCGCGGAGCGCGCCCGCGAGCGGGCTGGGCGCCGGCTCCGCCGAGTCGAGGCCGAGCGGCACCTCGAGGAACACCGACGTCCCGACGCCGTCCTCGCTCTCGAGCCGCACCTCGCCGCCCATGGCCTCGACCAGGCGTCGCACGAGCGTCAGCCCGAGGCCCGTCCCGCCGAAGCGCCGCGCGGTCGATGAGTCGGCCTGCGTGAACGGGTTGAACAGCTTGGCCTGCTTGTCGTGCGGGATGCCGATCCCGGTGTCGCGCACGACGACCTTCAGGCGACACCCTCCCTGCGCGATCGGCGCCGACGTGACCTCGATGACGATCTGTCCACGCTCGGTGAACTTCACCGCGTTGCTGACGACGTTCGTGAGCACCTGGCGCAGGCGGCTCGGGTCGCCGAGCGCGCGCGCCGGCGTCGCCGGGTCGAAGTCGACGGTGAGCTCCACCGGCTGCCGTTCGAGCCGCGCGCGGAAGAGGTCGGCGACGTCGAAGATCAGCTGCTCCAGCTTGAAGGGCACGATCTCGAGCGTGAGCTGCCCCGCCTCGATCTTCGAGAAGTCGAGGATGTCGTTGAGCAGCGACAGGAGAGCCTCGCCCGAGCGGTTGATCGCCGCGACGCACTTCTGCTGCTCGTCCGAGAGGTCCATGCCGGCGAGCAGCTCGGCCATGCCGAGCACGCCGTTCATCGGCGTGCGGATCTCGTGGCTCATGTTGGCGACGAACTCGCTCTTCGCGGCGTTGGCGCGATCGGCGACCGTGGCCATCTCGTTGGCGCGGAGCGTCGCTGCCTGAAGGTCCCGGTTGATGGCGCGAAGCTCCTCCTCGGCCTGCTTCAAGGGCGTCAGGTCCATGAGGTAGCCGCGCAGCCGCACGGGCCTCCCCGCGTCGTCCCGCTCGGGCACCGTGAAGTCGTAAAACCAGCGGTATTGGCCGTCCTTGAGGCGAAGGCGGTACGAGAGCTCGAAGCTGCGCGTGCGGGCCGCGAGGTGCTCCTGGATCGTCCGTCTCACGAGCTCGCGGTGATCGGGGTGCACGAGATCGGTGAAGCTGAAGCCCCCTGCGACCATCTCCTCGGCGGTGTAGCCCAGCGCCGACGCCACGTTCTGCGACACGTACTCGACCGACCGGTCGGCGTCGGGGCGCCAGATGAAGACCGTGACCGGCCCGCCGACGAAGAGATCCCGCTCGCGCTTGACCTGCTCCTCGACCAGCTTGCGCTCGGTGATCTCCGTGTGCGTGCCGAACATGCGCAGCGGCTTGCCGTCGGCCGTCCACTCCGTCACGCGGCCGCGATCGTGGACCCAGACCCAGCTGCCGCTCTTGTGCCGAATCCGGCACTCGACGTCGTAGTTCGGCAGCTCGCCCGCGAAGTGCCGCGCGATGAGGTCGTTGCTCAGCGCGAGGTCGTCGGCGTGCGCGAGGCCCACCCAGGTCTGGATGCTCACCGGCTCGAGCTCGGCGAGCGCGTAGCCGGCGATGTCGGCCCACCGGTCGTTGAAGACCGTGGCGCCGGTCTGGACGTTCCACTCCCAGGTCCCGATGTTGGTCGCGGTGATGATCTGCGTCAGGCGCTCCTCGCTGCGGCGCTGCGTGACCTCGGCATGCTTGCGCTGCCGCACGCTGACGAGCATCTGGGCGAACACCGTGAGGAGGCGCTTCTCGTGGTCGGTGTACGCATGGTGCCCGCGCACCGAGTCGAACCCGACGAACCCGAGGCACGCGGGGCCGTTCATCATCGGGACGGCGAGGAGGCTCTTGATCTCCTGCGGCTCGAGGATGTCTCGCACGGTGCCGGGCGGGAGCGCGGAGACGTCGGGCACGTCCATCGTCTCGCCCTTCTGGTGCGCGCCGACCCAGTCGGGTAGTGCGTCCGTCGGCACGCCCTGGAGCGCGTCGAGCTGCGGCGCGATCCCCTCGCCGCACCACTCGTGCGTGTTGTTGCAGACCTGCCGATCGAAGTCGTAGTCGAAGATGTACGCGCGGTCGGCGCCGACGAAGATCGCCATGTCCTCGAGCGACCGCTGGATGACGGACTCCACCTGCTCGAGCGGCAGGTTGATGTACGTCGACGACAGATCCATGAGCAGCTGCTGCAGGCGCGTCTGTCGGTCGAGGGCGACGTCGAGCGACTTGCGCTCCGTCACGTTGCGCACGAGGCCTATCGCCTGATCCGTCCCGACCGCGGCCAGGCGGCACTCGAACGAGGCCGCGCCGCTGAGGACGGGCAGCTCGTACTCGATCGGCGGGACGGACTCGCCACGCAGCGCGGCGGCGACGCCCGCCAGGATCTGCCCTGCGAGCGCCGGGGGCAGCACGTCGCCCACGCGCTTGCCGAGGAAGTGAGCGGGCGTCATCGCGAGGTCCTGCGCGTTGCCGGCCTTCACGTCGCGGAAGACCCCGTCGGCGTCGAGCACGAAGACGATGTCCGGCAGCGCCGCGAGGAGCGCCTTGCCGTAGAGCTCGTTCGCGGCGAGCGCCTTCTGGTTTCGCACGAGCTCGCTGAGGTCGACCATGACGGTCAGCAGGAACTGCGCGCCCTGGCTGACGATCACCTCGCCCGAGAAGATGCCGTCGAGGACCTCGCCGTTCTTGCGCCGGATCTGGAGCTCGAGGTTCGTGAAGCGCCCCGTCTCCATCAGAAGGACCGCCGCTCTCTCCTGCTCGGCGGGCCGGAGGAAGAGCCCGAGCTCGCCCGTCGTCTTGCCGAGGATCTCGGCGCGCGTGTAGCCGACTCCGGCGACGAACGCGTCGTTCACGTCGTAGAAGCGTCCCTCGGGCACCGTGGAGACGGCCATCAGCGCCGGGTTGCTGCGGAAGAGGCGCTCGAACCGTTGCTGCGCCTCCTGCTCCGCGCTGAGGTCCTTGCAGACGCCGAAGATGCAGTCGGCGCCGTTCCACCGGCCCATCCACACGCGCGTGTCGACGGGCACGAGCGCGCCGCTCCGGGCTGCGAGGGGCAGCGGGCAGTGGTCGCGCTCGCCGCGGAACATCTCCGCGAAGATCCCCTCGGCCTCGGCGCGCCGCTCCGGCGGGTGTACGTCGAGGATGTGCATGCCGCGGAGCTCGTCCGCGGAGTAGCCGAGGCGCCGCGTCACGGCGGGGTTCGAGTAGAGGACCAAGCCCTCGGGCGTGCCGACGAAGATGAGGTCGTCGACCGTCTCGAAGAACGTGCGGAAGTTCTCCTCGCTGTCGCGGAGCTTTTCCGCCGTGCGCTGGTGGTCGGAGTGGTCGAACGTCGCGCCGGTGACGCGGACGGGGCCGCCGGCCGCGTCGCGGCTGACGAAGCAGTGCGTGCGCAGGTGGCGGATCTCGCCCCCCGGGAGCCGCACGCGGAAGCCCACGTCGAGCTCGTCGGCGGACCGTTCGGTGGGCTTGAGCACCGCGGCGAGCAGCGCGGTGTCCTCGGGGTGGACGCACGTTTGCAGCGCCTGCCGCGGGGTGAGCGCCCCGCCGGGGGGCAGGCCGAAGAGCGCGTACATCGAAGCGCTCCAGAACAGGGCGTCCCGCTCGAGGTCGAGATCCCAGAGGCCGACTTCGGCGTCGCGAGTGGGTAGGGGCACGCGCACGGGGGAGAACGGCTTCGGCGTCCGGCGCTGAAGGGGCGCGGCGTCGCGGGGAGCTCCACGGTCCGCCGCGCTACCGCCCGGGGCATTCGGGGGGTCGACGTCGGCGGGGCCCCTCGGCGGCTCCGGTGCGGTCACGCCTCGCCGCCCTGGATGGTGTCGTTCATCGTTGCCGGGGATCCTGCCTGGAGGATCCAGGCGGGGCAAGGCGCCCCGCGTGCCGATCGGCCGGGCGCGGCTCGATCGCGGCGAGGGGCGCGCACGCTCGCCCGCGCGATCTCGGCCAGTTGCGGCGATCCGAAGGTGTTCCTTCCCCGGTGCGCTACAGCCTATCCACGGTCGCGCAGGCCCCGAGGCCGTGGGCTTCACGCGGTCGCGTCCCCTCGGGCGCGCGGCGGATCGAGGCGAAGCGCCTCCGTGCGTCAATCGCGCGGAACGGGCTACAGGTGCGGCTTCTCCCATCCGTAGGCTTTGCCGTATGGCTCTCTCGCCGTCGGACCGTCCGGCCACGAGGCCTTCGGGCCTCGGTCGCCGGCGCGCCCTCGGCCTCGGCGGGTCGGTCGGCCTGTCGGACTGGGCGCTGTCGCCGGTGCTGGTGGTCGTGACCACGCTCGGCGTCGTGCACGCCGCGCGGCCGTGGCTCGAGGCCCGCATCGGTGCGCGGCTATCGAACCTGCTCGACCTCCTGGCGGTCGTCGCGACGGGCCTGTTGGCGGCCGTCGCGTGGGGCCTCGCGACCAGCCGCGCCCGGGTCGTCGCGACCATGGCCGACCGCGAGGACCGCTTTCGCGTCCTCTGGGAGCACGCGAACGACGCGGTGCTGATCGTCGACGCGCGCCGTCGCGTCCTCGAGGCGAACGCGCGGGCGGCGGAGCACTTCGGCCGACCGATCGACGACCTCGTCGGCCGCTCCCTGGACGATCTGCGTCCAGCGGACGCGAACGGGGAGGTCGCGCTCGTGGGCCTCGGCGACGCGCGCTACGAGACCGTTCACCTCCGGGCCGACGGCTCCGAGCGCGAGGTCGAGGTCAGCGCCCGCCGCGTCACGCTCGGTAACGAGGAGGTCGTCCTCGAGATCCTGCGCGACGTCACCGATCGCAACCGCGCCGAAGCGCGCGTGCGAGAAGGCGAGGAGGACCTCCTCCGCCTGAACCAGGTCCAGCGCACGATCCTCGACAACGCCAACGTCGGCATCTCCTTCACCCGCGACCGCGCGCTCGTGTGGGTCAACCGCCGGATGGCCGAGATGTTCGGGTACGCCTCGCCCGCGGACCTGGTCGCGATGTCGACGCGTCAGCTGTTCCCGACCGCCGAGGCGGAGGAGGCGCTCGACGCCGAGGGGGCCGCGGTGCTCACGGCCGGCGGCGTGTTCGAGGCCGAGCGCGAGCTTTGCCGCGCCGACGGCGTCGCGCGCTGGGTTCGCCTTTCGGGCAAGGCCGTCGACCCGAAGGCGCCGTCCGCCGGCAGCATCTGGGTGTTCGACGACGTCACGGCGCGGAGGCAGGTCGAGCTCGATCTCGCCGCCCGACGCCGAGAGCTCGAGGACCTCAACGTCGGCCTCGAGGCGCGGGTCGCGAAGGGAGTCGAGGAGCTGCGCGAGCGCGACCGCCTCCTCATCGTGCAGGGCCGCCAGGCCGCGATGGGCGAGATGATTGCCAACATCGCCCACCAGTGGCGCCAGCCGCTGAACGCGCTCGGCCTCGTCGTCGCCAACCTCGCCGACGCCCAGGGGATGGGGGAGCTCGACGACGCGACGCTCGACCGCGCCGTGGCCGACGCGAACCGGCTCATCCAGCGCATGTCGACGACAATCAGTGATTTTCGCAATTTCTTCCGGCCGGACAAGGTCAAGCGGGGGTTCTCGACGCTCGAGCAGGTCGAGGCCGCGATCGACCTCGTCCGCCCGAGCTTCCGGGCGCAGCAGGTCACGATTCAGCTCGACGCGCCGGCGGACGTCATGATCTGGGGGTTCCCGAACGAGTACGCTCAGGTGGTCCTCAACCTGCTCGTCAACGCGCGCGACGCCATCGTCGGGTCGGGCGCTCTGGCCGGTATCGTCCACATCGACCTTTCGACGCTCGACGGCGAAGGGTGGCTCTGGGTCCGCGATACCGGGGGGGGCATCGCGCCCGAGGTGTTAGACAAGATGTTCCTGCCATATTTCTCGACGAAGCCGAACGGCACCGGGATCGGGCTCTACATGTCCAAGACGATCATCGAGCAGAACATGGGCGGCCGCCTGGCGGCCCAGAACGTCCCGGGTGGCGCCGAGTTCGCGGTCATCGTTCCGTGCGCGAGCCGGCCATGAAGAGCGTCGACCCCGACGACCTGCGCTACCTCCGCGGGCTGACCGTCCTCTACGTCGAGGACGACGACGAGACGCGGGCGCAGCTCGCCGAGTTCCTCGGGCGCCGCGTCCACCGCGTGATCGTCGCCAGCGACGGCGCCGCGGGGCTCGCGGACTACCGCGCGTTCCGGCCCGACCTCGTGATCACCGACATCCAGATGCCCCCGATGGACGGGCTCACGATGGCGCGCCTGATCCGCGAGGTCGACGGCGCCGTCCCCATCCTGGTCACCACGGCTTTCGACCAGACCGAGTACCTCACGCGCGCGATCGACATCGGCGTCGAGACCTACGTGATGAAGCCCGTCGAGGGCCCCCGGCTGCACGCCGCGCTCCTCTCCTGCGCGCGCAAGCTCCGGCTCGAAGCCGAGGCGGACCACCGCCGATCGCTCCAGGCCGACCTGCTCCGCGCCGAGGCCGTGGCCGTGCTCGCGGCGGGCATGGCGCACGACTACAACAACCTGCTCCAGACCGTGCTCGGCAACCTCTCGCTCGCGCGCGAGCTCATCGCGCCCGACGCGCCGGCCGCCTGCCTGCTCGAGGAGGCGGAGGACGCGGCGAGCGAGGCGAGCGCGCTCGGCGCCATGCTCCGTCGCCTCGCCCACCGGGGCCCCCCTCCCGTCGCCTCGACCGACCTCGCCCGCGCCCTGCGAACGGCCCTCGAGGACGCGCTCGAGGGCCATCCGATCGAGCTCGGGCTCACGCTGCCCGAGGGCTGTCCGCCGGTCGCGATCGAGGAGACCGAGCTCCGCGTCGTCGTCCGGCACCTCGTCGCCAACGCCTGCGAAGCGATGCCCACCGGCGGCACGCTGCGGGTCTCGGCCGACGTCGTCGTCGACCCGGGGACGACCACGCTGCTGCTCGGCGAGGGCTCGTACGTGCGGATCGTCTTCCTCGACTCCGGGCACGGCATCGCGCCCGAGTCCCTTTCGCGCGTGTTCGATGCCTACTTCTCCACGAAGGATCGCGGCTCCTGGCGCGGCATGGGCCTCGGCCTCACCGTGACGCGGTCGATCCTCGAGCACTACCGGGGGACGGTGTTCGCCGAGAGCGGTCCGGACGGCGGCGCTGCGGTCCACGTCCTCGTCCCGGTGGCCGCCCACGTCGTCGACGGAACGCCCGCCCCGTAGCTCGCGCAGCGAGCCGCTGGCGTCGGGGGGGCGGGGGCGCGCGGGTGCGCCCGGCGCGGGCGCACGTCGGCGCCGTGCGCATTGACAAACAGTGAACGTAGATTAGACATCGACCTCGTGTCGTCGCGGGCGCGACGACGAGGAGCGAGGCTATGTCGCGCAGGTCCAAGATCGGGTCGAAGGGGGTCCTCCTGGGCTCCGTGGTGGTGGTGTCCTCGCTCGCGGGCGCGTGCTCGAGCGACCCGGCCGGCGCCGGCGGGGGCGGGACGAACGCCGCGGCCGGCGGCGGACCCGCGACCGGCGCGGAGGGCGCGGGCGGCGCCGCCGCGGGAGCCGCGGTCGGCAGCTGCGCGCGGGTGAACCCGTTCTCGAAGGGCTCCGAGTGCAAGCAGTACACGGGCGAGGGTTGGACCGGCGAGTCGGCGCACGCCGACTGCGACGCCTCGATGGGCGGCCCCGGCGCGTTCACCGCGGGGGGCGTGTGCGCGCCGGCGTCGCTCCTCGGTCGCTGCGACGTCGCGACGGACGACGGCACGAGCTACGTGCTCTACAGCGAGGGCGACGACGCCGCGCAGTGCAGCATGACCCGGACGGGCTGCGAGACCTTCGCGAAGGGCGCGTTCACCCCCGGCCCGGTCTGCGCGGGCGCCACCGGCGGTGGCGGGGCGCCGACCGGGGGAGGCTACGGGACGGTGCCGTTCGTGCAGCCCTACCGCGTCTGCAAGGACCCGGTTCCCGGCGAGCCGGCGGGCCACGGCGAGGCGGGCCAGGTCTGTACGTGGACGCTCATCTCTGGTTCGACAGAGGTTGGACGTCACTACGAGGACTACGCCGCGTGCGCCGACGTGCTCACCCAGCGGCCCTACTGGCCCGCGCCGGCGCGTGAGGCGACGGCGCCCGGCGACCCGCGGCTCGAGGACGCGGCCTACCTGGGCGAGATCGCCTGGGCCAAGGCCCAAGTCGAGGCGAGCGCGTGCGTCTGCTGCCACGCCGATCGGCTGGCACCGAGCGGCGCGTCGCAGTGGGCGACGGACGCCGAGGGCATCTGGCTCGACGGCGTGCGCGACAGCGGCCTCGCCATGATGGCCGGCCTCGCGGACTCGACCGCGCTCGGCGCCTTTCCTGCCGAGGACAACAACGGCTTCGATCGGAGCGTCGTCGGCGTGCCCACCACGGACGTGGCGCGCATGAAGGCCCTCCTGATCGCCGAGTGGGCGCGCCGCGGCCTCACGGACGCCGACGCCGCGAAGGTGCCGCCGTTCGGCGGGCCCCTGGTCGACCAGCTGAGCTACGAGCCGGGGCCGTGCAAGGACGGGCAGGGGGTGACCGCGGGAGGCGCGGTCACGTGGACCGGCGGCGAGGCGCGGTACGTGTACGTGCTCGAGGCCGACGCGAAGAACCCGGGCGTGCCGCCGAACCTCGACGAGCCCGCCGGGACGCGCTGGTTCGTCGAGGTGCCGAACGCGGCGCCGGCGGTCGCCACGGGGATCGCGTACGGCGCCGTCGCCGGGGACCTGCGCCAGCGCGTTCCTGCCTCCGGGGCGCCCGCGGCGCTCCAGGCCGGCGCGACCTATTACCTCCACGTGCTGAAGGACGTGGGCTTCCCCCTCACGCGCTGCCTCTTCACCGCCCCCTGATCGCGACCGCGCGGCGCGCGGCGCGCAGGCGATTGCGTGCGGGGCGGACCGGTTGCGGCGCGCCTGTGGCACGTTGGTGCGCCGCCGTGGTGCGGGTCGCCACCGAGTCGCCCCGCCCATCGCCGGCGGCGCGCTGGTCGACGGAATGATCTGCGCGCGGGGATCGGAATGGAGAATAATCGCGGCCCCTCCTCCAGGCCCGATGCTGCGGAGCCGATTGGATGGACTGGCGGGGACGCGCCGGGCGCGCCTCCAGAGACCTCCTGATCGAGCGGGTGCACCCTTCATGATCAAGCTCTTCCAGCTGCCGTACAGCCACTACAGCGCCAAGGTGAAGATCGCCCTCCTCGAGAAGGGCTTGCCGTACGAGGCGCCCGTGCTCGAGGCCGGCTACACCCGGTCGGCCGAGTACCTCGCCCGCAACCCGCTCGGGAAGGTGCCCTACCTGGTCGACGGCGAGTTCGGCGTCGGCGAGTCCGAGGTGATCGTCGAGTACCTCGAGGAGCGCTACCCCGACCCGCCGCTGCTCCCGCGCTCGATCGAGGGCCGCGCCCGGAGCCGGTGGCTCTCGCGTTTCCACGACCTCTACCTCGGGCCGCAGCTTTCCACGCTGTACTTCGCGCTGTCGGACGGCCGGGCCGGCACCCCCGCCTTCGCGCCGGAGGTCGACCGGTTCGTCGAGCTCGTCGGGCTCCTCGAGTCGCACGTCGACCCGGCCCCGTACTTCCTCGGCGCGGAGTTCACCCTCGCGGATGCGTCGTACGCGCTCTCGTATCACTACGTGGTGACCCTCGGCGCAGCCCACGGCCGTCCGCTCGGCCCGGCCGACATGCCGAAGCTCACCGGCTGGTTCGCCGCCGTGTCGGCGCGTCCTTCGGTCGCGAAGGTCCTCGACGCCGCGAAGGTTGCGCTGGCGGGAGGCTGAACCGTGTCCGCTCCGCTTCGGTTCCAGGCCCTCGAGTCGTTCGAGTGGTCGGACACCCCCATGTGGGTGTTCGATTTCGCCCACCGCCGCATGGCCTGGGCGAATGCGAGCGGGGTCGCGTTCTGGGACTCGCCCTCGCTCGCGGAGCTCCTCGCGCGCGACTTCTCGAAGCTGTCCGAGGCGACCGTCATCCGCAACGAGGCCACGCTCGCGGAGCACGCCGCGGGGCGCAGCTGCCGCGAGCAGTGGACGCTCTACCCGAAGGGTAAGCCGGTCACGGTCAAGGCGCACAGCACCGGGGTCTACCTGGCCGACGGCACGCTCGCGATCCTCTACGAGGCGCACCCCGTCCCCGAGGGCGTCGACCCCACGGTGCTGCGCGCCGTCGAGGCGCTCCAGCACACCTCGGTCCGCGTCGCGCTGCACCGCATGGACGGCGTCGCCGTGCTGCGCAACCCGGCGGCCGTGCGCGTGCTCGGGTCGCTCGCGCCGGACGCGGAGGTCGACGACTTCGCGGCCATGTTCGTCGACAAGGCCGCGGCCGCGCGCGCGCGGGTGACGGTCGAGGGCGGGGGCACGTTCAGCGAGGAGGTCGAGCTCGTGACGCCCGACGGGGCTCGCTGGCACGGCCTCGACGCGCGCCCGGTGCTCGACCCGGTGACGGGCGCGACCCTCGTCCAGGTGAACGCCCGCGACATCAGCGACCGCAAGGCCGCCGAGCGCGCGCTCGAGCGCGCCAAGCAATACGCCGAGGCCGCCAGCGTCGCGAAGAGCCAGTTCCTCGCGAACATGAGCCACGAGATCCGGACGCCGATGAACGGCGTCATCGGCATGCTCGAGGTGGTCCTCGAGACCGAGCTCGCCCCGCACCAGGTTCGCCACCTCGAGATGGCGCGGACCGCGGCCGACTCCCTGCTGTCGGTGATCAACGAGATCCTTGATTTTTCGAAGATCGAGGCGGGCCAGGTGCAGCTCGAGCGGATCAACGTCGACGTGCGCGGGGTCGTCGACCAGGTCATCGCGCCCATGCAGGTCCGCGCGCGCCAGAAGTCCCTGCGCTTGCGCGCGGCCGTCGACCCGGCGATCCCGCTGCGCCTGCTCGGCGACCCGCATCGGCTCACGCAGGTGCTCGTGAACCTCGTCGGCAACGCGCTCAAGTTCACCGAGCGTGGCTTCGTCGTCGTGTCGGCGGATCTCATCGAGCAGAAGGGCACGACGGCGGAGGTCCTCTTCGCGGTGCGCGACACCGGCATCGGCATCGCGCCCGAGCACCAGAAGCGCATCTTCGAGCAGTTCGTGCAGGCGGACGGGTCGACCACGCGCCGATTCGGAGGCACGGGGCTCGGCCTGTCGATCTGCTCGCGCATCGTGCGTCTCATGGGGGGTGAGCTGTGGGTCGAGAGCGAGCCGGGCAAGGGCAGCTCCTTCCGGTTCCGCGTCCCGCTCTCGACGCCGCCTCGCGAACAGGCGAGCGTGCCCGTGATGTCGACGACCCACGCCGCGCGCCGCGAGCCGTTCGGGCGCAAGCGCACGATCTTGCTCGCCGAGGACAACGCGGTAAACCAGGAGGTCGCGGTGACGATGCTCCAGAGCCTCGGGTTCCAGGTCCTCGTCGCCGACGACGGGCGCAAGGCCGTCGACGCGGCCGAGACGCGCCCCGACATCGTGCTGGTGCTGATGGACGTGCAGATGCCTGGGATGGGCGGCTTCGAGGCCACGGCCGAGCTCCGTGCTCGTGAGCACGCCGGCGCCCCGCGCGTGCCGATCCTGGCGATGACCGCCCACGCGATGGAGGGCGATCGCGCGCGCTGCCTCGCGGCGGGCATGGACGACTACGTGTCGAAGCCCATTCGGCTGGCGACGCTCGTCGAGGTGCTCCAGCGCTGGGCGCCCTGAATTAGGACGTCGCGACGGCGGTCGACAAAGACCTTCCCCTGCCGGTGTGCGCTGGATAACGTCGGACGATGTTCCATGACCGTATCGACGCGCTCGAGGGTACCGAGCACGTCGGGGCGATCGGGGGCGCCGTCCTCGACGAGGACGAGGACGCCGAGCTTCAGGGGCTCGTGCGCGAGGCCGCGGCCGCGCTCGGTGCGCCCCTCGCCCTCGTGTCGCTGGTGCTGCGCCACTTGCAGCTCTTCCGGGCGCACGTCGGCCTGCCGCCGGAGCTCGCGGTCGCGCGGGCGACCGATCGGTGCGTCTCGTTCTGCCAGTTCGTCGTCCGCGATCGCGCCCCGTTCGAGGTGACCCACGCCAGCCGCGACGAGCGCGTGCCGCAGGTCCTGACGCGGACCTACGGCGTGCAGGCATACCTCGGGATGCCGCTCTGGGTCGGGGGCTCCGTCGTCGGATCGCTCTGCGTGCTCGACGTCGTGCCGAGGACGTTCCGCGAAGAGGAGCGCCGCGCCCTGCGGGCCCTCGCCGACCGCGCGAGCGCGCGGCTCGCTCACCTGTCGACCGAGGTCCCCGAGGCGGCCTCGCAGCTGCTCGGTCGCGCAGCCGCTCCTTCGTTCGGCGAGATCCGCAACGTCCTCACGGCGCTGACGGGCAACGTCGTGCTCGCCCGCGTCTCGGCCGCCGAGCTCGCCGCCCGCCTGCGCCTGGACGGGCTGACGTCCGACGAGGGGGGGCCCACGGCCGAGTACCTCCTCGAGGTGCCGGCGACCGTCGGCGAGATCCAGATTTCGCTGGGTGACATCGAGAGCACGGCGACGCGGATCAGCACCCTCGTCGCCGCGCTCGAGGAGCTCAACCTGCCGAGCTCGCAGCCCGCGTCGCTGCTGGCCCTGCTGCGCACGGCCGATCACCTCGCGCACCACATGACCAAGCTCGTCGGGGGTGTGCGGCTGGTCTCGCCTCCCGAGTACGTCGGGCTCGCGGGGCGGGGTGGGCACGCGCTCCCCGCCCTGGCGGCGCTGCTCTCGATGGTGGCGAGCCGCATGGTGAAGCGCGCCCTGTGGAGCGGGCTCGACCTGCGCGCCGAGGACGCGGGCGCGACGTTGACGGTCGATGTGCGGTCGCCGCTCTCGGGGATGGAGCTCGACGAGATCGCCGCGGAGCTGCGCAGCCTGCTGGCCGGCCGCGAGCTGGCGCTGCGCGTCGACGGATCGACCGTGCGGCTCGAGGTGTCGATCGCGCCTTCGATCGCGCCGCCCGAGATCGCGTAGCGCTACGCCACGAGGGCGTCAGCGCCCGGCGCCCGCCGATCGCTCGAGCACGATCACCCGGCCCGTCGGGGTGGCCAGCGTCGTCCGGTGCACGACGCCGTATCGCTTCATGGCCCGCGCGGCCGCGGCGAGCTCTTCGTCCGCGCGCTGGCCCTTGATGAGCAGCAGGATCCCGCCTCGCTTCGCGAGCGGCGCGGTGAGCGCGACGAGTGCCTCGGTGCGCGCCACGGCGCGGGCGGTGACGGCGTCGAACGTGCCACCGAGCGGCCCGGAGGCCACCTGCTCGGAGCGATCGGCGAGGACGCGCACGCGGGTGAGCCCGATCGCGTCGCACACGTCGCGGAGGAAGGCGGCCTTCTTCTGGGTGGACTCGATCAGCGTGACCTCGAGGTGGGGCGCGGCGATCGCGATCGGGATGCCGGGCACGCCTCCGCCGGACCCGACGTCGACGACCTGGGCGCCGGGCGGGAGATCCGCGATCAGGGGCATCAGCGTGAGGGCGTCGAGGATGTGGCGTTCCCACGCCTCCGTCGGGTCGACGATGGAGGTGAGGTTCAGCTGATCGTTCATCGCGAGCAGCCGCGCGAGGTAGTCGCCGAGCACTTCGAACGCGGCGGCGTCGATGCGCGCGCCGACGGCCTCGAGGCGCGCGGCGAAGCCCTCGGGGGGGGCGAGGCGGGGCGGCGAGGGGAGCTCGAGGCGAGGGCGAGGGGGGGCTTCGGGGCGCGTCACTGCGGCGCAGCGTAGCCGCGGAAGGCCCCGCCGGGGTGGGGTTCGAGGTCGGCTGGTCGGCGCCGGCCCGATCGCGGGGCGCGGCGCCTTTGGTGCGGCCGACGCGCGTTCGGGTATACGTCAGGGTCGTGGCGACCTCCATTCAGGGACTGGCCCCGGGATTCCTCGTCGCGTCGCCGCCGCTCGGCGACCCGAACTTCGACCGCACCGTCGTGCTGCTCGCCGTGCACGGCGACGGCGGTGCGCTCGGCTTCGTGGTGAACCGCGCGGCGCCGGTGACGATCGGCGAGCTCCTGTCGATCGCCGGCTACGGCGAAGGCCTTGTCGAGGCGACCCCCGTGCACGTCGGCGGCCCGGTGCAGCCGAGCTCGGGCTGGGTCGTGATGGTCGACCCGGACCTCGACGCGGCCTTGGGGAGCGTGCTCGCGGTCGGCGATCGGGTGCGGGTCACCTCGTCGCGCGCGGCGTTCGACGCGATGGCGCGGGACGTCGAGGACGGCAAGCCCATCGGCGGGTCGCACGATCCGCGGCGCCGGATGGTGTTGCTCGGCTACAGCGGGTGGGGCCCGGGGCAGCTCGAGGGCGAGATCGCGGCGGGCGCGTGGCTGCCGGTGCCGCTCGACGAGCGCGTGCTGTTCGACGTCCCGCTCGAGGACCGCTGGCAGGAGGCCTACGCGCTGCTCGGCCTGAGCCCGGCCGCGATGATGACGCTGGGGAGCGGCGGGGACGCGTAGCGCGCGGGCAGGCCCGGCGGCGGGCGCTCGGGTCGGCGGCGATCATCGCGCAGCAGGGCCGGCTGCCGCGGGGCGCGCGGCGGTGACGCGGGCGGCCCAGCGCAGGGCGGGCCGCTCGACGACGAGCCACGAGGCGAGGCCCATCGCGGCCGCGAGCGCGAGGCCGAAGAGCCCGTTCAGCGCGAGCGTGCGCGCGCTCTCGCCGACGAGGTGGTAGCCGACCACGCCGAGCGCGAGCTGGTGGTAGAGGAAGACGCCGTAGCTCACGACGCCGATCGCGCGGAGCGGGGCGGGCGCGACGATCGCGCGCGCGCGGCCCTCGCACAGGCACGCCGACAGCACGATCGAGGCGGTGGCGATCGACATCGGCGCGTAGGGCCACGATCCGCCGGGCTCGAGCAGGAGCGCGCCCTCGACGCGGAAGCAGCCGACGAGCGCCGCGATCGACAGCGCGAGGGCGAGCGGGGCGAGGCGCGTCGCGCGGGCGGCGAGGCGGCCGTCGAGGATCGCGGCGTGCGCGGCGGCAGCCGAGGCGCCGAGCACGAACTGATCGAGGCGGCTCGTCACGAGGCGGCGCTGGGTTACCTCGAAGATCGCGGTGCGGACCCCCGGCTCGAGGATCGCGCGGTGGAGCGCGTCGCGGCTCGCCCACGCGATCGCGCAGACGATCGCCGCGACCAGCGCGCGGCGGGCGGGGCGGGCCGCGTCGCGCGCGAGGAGCGGCCGCGCGAGGAGCGGCATGACGAGGTAGAAGTGCGCCTCGGTCGTGAGCGACCACGTGGCGCCGATGATCACGATGCCGCCGGGGGTGACGTAGCCCTGGAGCAGGGCGAGGTGCGCGGCGAGGGAGGCGCCGATGCCGTCGCGCGCGAACAACGCCGGGTGCGTCGCGACCACGATCGCGAGGGCGACGAGGTAGCCCGGGAAGATGCGCGCCGCGCGGCGCACGAGGAAGCGCCGGGCGGGCTCGGCGCGGCCGAGCTGGAACGCGCGCAGGTAGCCCTGCGCGAGCGAGAAGCCCGAGAGCACGAAGAAGAGATCCACGCCCCACCACGCGTGGTGCAGCACCGTGAGGACCCAGGGCGCGATCGCGGCGGGGAGCGCGGCCTCGGCGCGCGCGTCGAGGAAGCGCATGTAGCGGTCGCCGAGGTGCTGCACGAACACGGCGAGGATGGCCACGCCGCGGAGCGCGTCGAGCTGCGGCAGAACGCGCCCGCTGCTCGGGGCGGGGCGGTCGAGCAGGCCGCGTTCGGGCCGCGTGGGGCGAGGCGTGGGCATCGGGGACGGGCGCGCTCGACGCGGGAGTCGGCGCGGCGAGCCTAGCGGAGGTCGGGCGGCCGCGGGCGGCCTCGGCACCCGCGCGGGGCCGAGTCGTGATACGGCGCTCGGGTGGAGCCCGCCATCGTCGAGCCCGCGCCCCGGCGCAAGCGCAAGCGGAAGGCGGCCCCGACCGCCGCCGCGCCCGGCGCGTACGACCTCGGCTTCGCGCTGACGCTCGGCGCGCTCTCGGGCCTGCTCTACGCGCTCACGCTGCCGGG
Source organism: uncultured delta proteobacterium (assembly GCA_903906315.1). Lineage (GTDB taxonomy): Bacteria > Myxococcota_A > Polyangia > Polyangiales > Polyangiaceae > CAIVJW01. Next base: position 35,232 of record CAIVJW010000351.1, read on the forward strand.
CTTCGAGCTCTGGCCGCTCGCGCTCGTCGCGCAGGCGCCGCTCGTGATCGCGCTGCGCGGGCAGGCGCCCCGCCGCGCCGCGCTCGTCGGTCTCGCCGCGGGGCTCGTGATGGCGGCGCTCGGGGCGCCTTGGATCGCGGGGACGGTCGCGCGCTTCGGCGAGGTCCCGTGGCCGCTCGCGCTGCCGATCGCGTTCCTGGTCTGGGCGGAGATGGCCGGCCGCATGGCCGCGCTCGGGTGGCTCACCGCCCGGGCCGAGGCGCGGGGCTGGCCTGCGTCGATCGCGTTCGTCGCGGCGTTCGGCGCCACCGAGCTCGTCTACCCCGTGATCTTCCCCTGGTTCTTCGCGGTCACGGTCCGCGCCGTCCCGGCGCTCGTGCAGGGCGCGGAGCTCGGCGGCCCGTACCTCGTGTCGCTCGTGCTGCTCGGACCGAGCCTCGCCCTCGCGGAGGCGATCTGGGCGCGGCGGGTGGGGCGCGCGATCGATCGGCGCCTCGTCGCGGTCGGGATCGCCACGCCGGTCCTCGCCGCCGCGGTCGGTCTCGCGCGCATCGCGCAGGTCGACGCGCGCACCGCGGCTGCGCCCGCGATCCGGATCGGCCTCGCGCAGGGCAATCAGCCTGCGAAGGGGCGAAAGCAGTCGGTCGCGACCTACCGGCGGCTGACGGCGGATCTGCGCGATCAGGGCGTCGACCTCGTGGTGTGGCCCGAGGGCGCGCTGCCGGAGGTCTACCCGGAGGCGACGTACCCGGCCGACCTGCGCGCCGCCGTCACGGGGACGCTCGGGGTGCCCGTGGTCTTCGGCGGCGGGGTCGTGCGCGAGGTGGGCGGCAGGAAGCGCGAGACGAACACGGCGTTCCTGGCCGACGCTTCGGGGGAGATCCTCGGGCGCTACGACAAGGCGCACCTCGTGCCGTTCGGCGAGTACCTGCCGCTCGGCGACGCGATCCCGTCGCTCTACGCGCTCGCTCCCAACACGAGCCACCTGCTGGCGGGCGACTCGGTGGATCCGCTCGTCTGGGGCGACCGGCGCCTCGCGGCGCTCATCTGCTACGAGGACATGCTGCCGCAGTACGTGAACCGGATGGTGTCGCGCACCGACCCGGACCTGCTCGTGAACCTCACGATCGACACGTGGTTCGGCAACACGATGGAGCCGTGGTCGCACCTCGCGCTGGCCGAGATCCGCGCGATCGAGCACCGGCGCTTCCTCGTGCGATCGACCAATAGCGGCGTCTCCGCGGTGATCGACCCGGTCGGGCGGCGCGTGGCGGTGAGCTCCGTCTTCCGCGAGGAGACGATCGTCGCCGAGGTCCGCTGGCTGCGCGGCAAGACGGTCTACGAGGTGATCGGCGACGGGCCGATGTGGCTCGTGACCGCGGCCTCGGTGGCGATGGCGCTGCGCGCGCGGCGCAAGGCGGGGGAGGCGGGCGCGGGCCCCGATCGGCCCGTCAGCCGAGGTCGATCGTCGACCGGCGCATGATCGCGACGGCGCTCGCGCGCGGCAGCAGCCGCCCGAGCACGATCGTCGCGAGGCGGTTGACCGCGCCGGGCACGGTGGTCGGCCCGCGGCCGAGCGCGTCGAGCGTCCGCTCCGCGACGACGGTCGCGTCGAGCGTGCCCGGGGCCTCCTTCGTGGCCGTGCGGAGGTAGTTCGGCGTGCGGATCGCGCCCGGGCACGACGCGAGGACGTCGACGCCGCGCGGCGCGAGCTCGCCCCACAGGCCCTCGGCGAGGACCAGGTTGAAGGCCTTGCTGGCCGCGTAGGCCGCGATGCGCGGGCCGCCCTGGAAGCCGGCGATGGACGACATCAGCACGATCCCGCCGCGGCCGCGCGCGATCATCGGCGGCGCCAGCGCGTGGGCGAAGCGCAGCGGCCCGGCGCAGTTGACCTCGACGACGCGCAGCGCCTCCTCGAGCGGTCGATCGAGGAGCGGGCCGATCGAGGTCGCGGCGGCGTTGTAGACGCCGAGGCCGACGTCGAGGCCGCGCGTCGCGTCGGCGATCGCGTCGGTGAACGAGGGCGCGGCGAGATCGCAGGCGAGCGGCTTGACGCGCACGCCGTGATCGCGCGCGAGGCCCTCGGCGAGCTCGTCGAGCAGGGCGGCGCGGCGCGCGATCAGCACGAGGTGGAGCCCGCGCGCGGCGAGCGCCCGCGCGAAGGCTGCGCCGAGCCCCTCGGAGGCGCCGGCGACGACGGCCCAGGGGCCGTAGCGGTCGAGGAACGAAGGCTTCACGCGGCCTCGCGAGGGTCGGGCGCGGCGTCGCGCGTGAAGGGATGATCGGACCTCGCGAACCTCCAGGTCACGAAGAACGGCAGCAGCCACCACGGCAGGTTGGCCATCGTCACGACGAAGGGCGCGGGCGTGCGGAACGGCCCCGTCAGCTCCTCGAGTATGATGATCGACACGTTCGCGAACATGATCCCCGACCAGAAGATCGCGGGCACCCGGATCCACTCGCGGCCCTTCACGATCGCCCACATCGCGACCGCGTAGAACGGCCCGAAGAGGACGGCGTCGAGCCAGATCGTCGCGCGCCACCAGGTGGGGCGCGCGTTCTGGAGCGGGTCGAAATGGTCGCCCCACCAGTGCACGAGGTCGACGAGCGGTCGAGGCGGCCAGAACGGGTACTCGAAATGGGCTCGATCGGCGATCACGAGCTGCTCGAGATCGACGATGTACGTGATGAAGAACAGGTTGACCGCGAAGAAGCCGAGGAGGACCCAGTCGATGGGGCGCTCCTTCAGCGGGACGAGCTGGCGCAAGCGATGCTCCTCGAAGGGGCCCGGCCGCGAGCGCGCGGCCGCGGGGACGTATAGCAGCGGACCGGCTCCGCGCGCCGCATTCGCGCGCGTTCGGCTCGATCCTCGCCGCGGGACGTGACAGCGTGACCGGGTGGCGTCCGTCCTCGACCGCGTCTTCCCGTTCGTCAACGACCTCGCGCTCGGGCCGGCCGTCGACCCGATCCGCGCGCGCGTCGCGGCCGGCGCGAGCGGGCGCGTGCTCGAGATCGGCGCCGGTACCGGGCTGAACTTCGCGCACTACCCGGCCGACGCCGACGTCACCGCGGTCGAGCCGGCGGCGTACATGCGCGTCCGCGCGGCGGACCGGGCGCGGGGCGTGCGGGCGCGCGTCGCGATCGTCGACGCGCGGGCCCACGCGCTGCCGTTCGACGCGGGGTCGTTCGACGCGGTCGTGATGACCTTCGTGCTGTGCTCCGTGCGCGACCTGGAGGGCACGATCCGCGAGGTGCGGCGCGTGCTCGCGCCCGGCGGCGCGATCCACCTGGCCGAGCACGTGGTTGCCCCCGACCCGGGCCTGGCGCGCTGGCAGCGGCGCGTGCAGCCGGTGTGGGGCGTCGTGTTCGGCGGGTGCCGGCTCGACCGCGACGTCGCCGCTGCCCTTCGTGCGGGCGGCTTCGACACCGACGAGGTCCTCGCGATCGATCTGCCGCTACCGGCGCTCGCGCGGCCCGGGGCGGTCGGCGTCGCGCGCCGGCGGTGACGTGGGATCGCGGGCGCGATCTCCCCGGGGCCCGGAGCTGTCGCGGCGCGCGCTGCTCGGCGGGATCGCGGGCCTCGCGGCGGGCGCGATTGCCCCGGGGGCGCTGGCTGGCGAGGCCGACGACCTCGAGGTGCGCGATCTCGCGGTCGAGGGGGACCGGGCGTTCGGGCGCCGGTTCACCCTGTGCATCCCGAAGCACCTCGCGCCCGGCGAGCGGGTCCCGCTGCTGGTGCTCCTGCACGGCCTGGGCGAGACCTACGACCCGCGCGCGGGCGTCCACGCCTGGATCGATCGCTACGGGCTCGCGACGTCGTACGCGCGGCTGCGGCGCCCGCCCATCGCCCGGACGTCGAAGCGCGCGGACCTGACCGACGCGCGCCGCGCCGAGATCGACGCCTCGCTCGCGGCGCGGCCGTTCGGTGGGCTGGTCGTCGCGTGCCCGTTCACCCCGAACCTGCCCAAGATGGCCGCGCCCGGCGCCGCGATCGACGCCTACGCGCGGTGGGTCGTCGAGGTCGTCGTCCCCCGCGCGCGCGCCGAGGCGCCCGTGCTTCCGGGGGCTCGGCACACGGGCATCGACGGCTGCTCGCTCGGCGGTTTCGTCGGCCTCGAGGTGTTCTTGCGGCGCCCCGAGGCTTTCGGCGCGTGGGGCGGCGTGCAGTCGGCGTTCGGCGAGCACCGCGCGGCCTCGCTCGCCGATCGGATCGATCGCGCCCTCGCGGCGGTGGGGCCGAGGCCGCTCCACGTCGAGACGAGCACGGGCGACCCTTTCCACGACGCCAACGTGAGGCTCGCGGCCGATCTCGAGCGGCGCGGCGTCGCTCGTGAGCTGCGGGTCGCGCCGGGCCCCCACGACCAGCCGTGGCTCCGCGAGGTCGGCACGATCGAGCTCCTCCTCTGGCACGATCGATCGCTGCGCGGCCCGTAGCGCGGCGCGTCGGCGCGGGCCACGGGACCGGGACGGTCGCCGCTTGCGCGTGTGGGCCACGTTACGTCGCTGGCGACCTGGCGGATCCCGCGCTGGCGCCGCTGCCCGGAGTGGCGGCGGGACGCCGTAACGCCGGCCGCCGCGACCGGGCGGGTTCCGCGTGACCTCACGGTCGACGACCTCGGGCGGCGCGTCATGAGCGGTGCGCGGCTGCCAGGCGAGGAGCGGATCGACCTTGCCCGGCATGTTCTCGGGCCACCCGAGGCGTCAAACCTTGGTACGTTGCCGGGGCTGCGCGTCGAGCCATTTTGCTGCGCGAGCCCGACCATGCCGAACGACTCGAAGAGGTCCGTGCCCATCCGACTCGACTCGCTCGCGGAGGTGCTCGCCGAGCGCCACGAGAGCGAAGCGGCCGTGCTCGACGTGCTGATCGGGGGCCTCGCCCGCGGTCAGTCGAACGCCGAGCTCTGGGCGATGCTGCACGCCGCGGCGCGGCGCGACGATCGCGTGTCGGAGCTCGCGTTCGCCTACGAGTCGGCGCTCGGCGACAAGAAGGTGCGGCTGCTCGCCGCGGCGGCGCAGGTCGACCTGCAGATGCACGCGGCCCGATTCTTCGTCGACGATTTCGGCGACGTGGAGGGCGCGGTACCGCACCTGGAGCGGGTGATCGCGCTGGCGCCGGTGAACGCGGAGGCGTTCGAGCGGCTCGAGGCTTACCTCGTCGAGCGCCGCGAGGACCGGCGATTGGCGGAGCTCTACGCCTCCGTCGCCCAGTTCCGCGAGCGCGGTGAGCAGCTGCGCCTCCTCCGGCGGGCCATCCAGATCTTCTCCGGCATCGCCGGCGAGGACGACCGGGCGGTCAAGCTCGGGCGCGAGGTGCTGCGGCTGGATCCGCAGGACCGCGCCACGCGATCGGTGATCGAGGCGAAGCTCGTCCGCGCCGGGCGCGCGGGCGAGGCGGCGCGGCTCCTCGAGCAGGCGCTCGTAGACGCGGCCGAGGGCGACGCCGACGAGGCGCTCGCCCTGCGGACCAGGCTCGTCACGATCTACGCGGGGATCTCGGAGCCCGAGCGCGCGCTCCCCCACGCGGAGGAGATCCTGCGCGTCGACCCGGCGCACGAGGCGGCGCGCGCCACGCTGGGCGCGCTGCTCTCGAACAAGGCGCTCGCGGTGCGGGCGGCCGCGGCGCTCGAGGGAGCGCACGAGCGGACCGGCGACCTCGCCGAGGCGGTGCGCCTCCTCGCGCTGCAAGTGGAGGCGCTGCGCGGGCCGAAGCGGCTCGAGGCGCAGAAGCGGCTGCTGGTGCTCCTCGCGGACCGCCTCGGCGACGCCGACGCCGCGTTCGCGGTCTGCGAGGCGGTGGTGCCCGTCGATCCGGGCGACGAGGCGATCCGCCAGCGCCTGCGCGCGCTCGCGGCGCAGCTCGGCCGCCCGCTCGACGCGGCGCGCGTGATGCAACGGGCGAACCTCGTCTGCCGCGACGTCGTGCTCCGCGCTGGGCTCGGGGCCGAGCTCGGCGAGCTCTACCTCGAGGGCGGGGACGTGAAGAAGGCGCGCCTGTCGCTCGCTTCCGTCATCGACGGCGGGGCCGACGCGGGCGCCGTGCTCCGCGCGTCGCGCGCGCTCGGGATCCTGTGCACGCGCGAGCAAGACGCGCGTGGGCTCGCGGCGGTGCTCCAGCGCCTCGGCGAGATCGAGGTCGACGCCGCCGCGCGCGCCGAGGCGACCGTGCGGCTCGCGGCGATCTGCGAGGGAGCCCTCGCCGACCCGGCGGGCGCCGTCGCGGCGTACCGCCGGCTGTTCGACACTCCGCACGAGGAGGAGGCGATCGGCGCGCTCGAGCGGCTGCTCGCCGGCTCCGACGACCTGCTGGCCCTCGCCGAGATCCTCGACCGCAAGGCGCTCCACACCGCCGATCCCGGGGCCGCGCGCGATCTCGCCTTCCGCGCCGCGGAGGCGCGCACGGCCGGCGCGGAGGACGAGATCGCGATCCGGGCCTGGCGCGCGTTCGCCGACCGCTTCGGGGCGTCGCGAGCCGTGTACGCGCGCCTCATCCCCCTGCTCGATCGCGCCGCGCGCTGGGAGGACCTCGCCGAGACGCTCGCGGCCGACGCCGAGCTCGCGCCCGAGGACGAGCGAGCCGCGCTCCTCGGTCGCCTCGGCCTCGCGCGGCTCGAGCGGCTCGGCGATCCGCTCCGCGCCGTCGATGCGTTCGCCCGCGCGCTCGCGCTCGACCCGTACGAGAAGGCGAGCGTGCGCGCGCTCGGCGCGTTGCTCGAGGCGGACGGCGAGGTCGCCGTCGCCGCGGCCGACGTGCTCGAGCCGCTGCTTCGCGCCGAGCGCGCCCGCGGCGACTCGGCGGCCGCCACGCGCGGGCTCGTCCGTGTCCTCCTCGCCCGAGCCGACGCGGCTCCGCTCGCGCGCGCGCGCCTGGACGCGCTGGCGGAGGCCGCGAGCCTGACGGCCGGCGAGCTCGCGGACCCGAGGGCCGCCCTCGAGCTCGCCGGCCGCGGGCTCGGCGAGGCCATGCGCAGCTCGATGCTCGAAGGGCTCGGCCCGTGGCTCGTGCGCGTGGACGCGTTCGCAGTCGTCGCGAGCGAGCCGGGCCGTCGCGCCGTGATCCTCGCCGGGGCGCTCGGGGACCGGTCGATCGATCACCCCGCCGTCGCCGCGCTCGCTCGCCGCGCGGCCGAGGCGCTCGCCGCGACGGGCGCCGAGCCCGCGGCGATCGCCGTCTACCGGCGGCTGCTCGCGTTCGATCCGCGCTCGCCCGACGTCGTCGAGCGGATCGACGCCCTGCTGCGCGCGCATGGCGCGCCCGGGGACCGCGCCGAGGTGCTGCGCGGCGCGCTCGCGCACGAGACGGATCCCGAGGCGCGGCGCCGCCTTCTGCACCTGCTCGCGTCCCTCGAGCGCCACGAGCTCGGCGACCTCGAGGCGGCCGTCCGGACCTACCGGATCGCCCTCGTCGAGGACCCCGCCGACGCCGAGGCGCGCGAGGCGCTCCTCGAGGCGCACCTCGCGGCGGGCTCGCACGACGAGCTCTTCGACGAGCTCGCCCGCGGGCTCGCGGGCGCCGCCGGCGACGACCGCGCGCGCCTGCTCTGCCGCATGGCGGAGGCCGCCGCGGCGGGCGGGCGGATCGACGACGCGGGCCGCTGCTACGCGGAGGCGCTCGCGGCGCCTGGCGTGGCGCTCGCCGAGAGCGAGCTGGAGGCCGCCGAGCAGGTCGCGGTCCGCCGCGACGACCCCGTGCTCGAGCGCGCCGTGCTCGAGCGGCGCGCGGATCTCGCGACCGACGAGGTCGCACAGGTCGCGTGCCTGGAGCGGCTCGGCCTGCTCGAGGCGACGCGGGGCGGCGACCTCGGCGCCGCGGTGCGCGCGTGGAAGCGCGCTGCGGAGGCGGCGACGCGGGGAGCCGACGACGAAGCGGCGCGCCGTCTGCACGCGCGCGTGCTCGAGGTGCGGCCGGACGACGCCGACGCGGCGGAGTTCCTCGTCGCCGCGTACCGCGGAGGCGGCGCACCCGCGAAGCTCCTCGGCGCCTACGAGGCGCTCGCGCGGGCGCGGGCGGGCTCGCCGGCGGTGGTCGACGCCGTGCTCGGGCTCGAGGCCCCGGCCACGATCGAGGGCGCGGTCGATCGGTTCGTCGCGGCGGCCGACGCCGCGCTCGCGGCCGGCGGGATCGGCGACCCGGGTCGCGTGGCCATCCTGACGGCGCGCGCACGCGTGCTCGCGGCAGCTCCGGGACGCGAGGACGACGCCGCGGCGGCGTTCCGTGGCCTCGTCGCCGCGGCGTCCGAGCCGGGCGACGCCGCGCGTGCCTTCGAGGCGTTCCTCGACCGCCACGGGCTGGATCCCGCACGCATTGCGGACCGGCGCTGGCTCCTCTCGTGGCGCCTCGACGCCGCCGCTCCGGCGGAGCGGGTTTCGTGCCTGATCCGCTGGGCGGAGGCCGAGGAGCGCGCCTTCGGTGACCTCGCCGCGGCTGCGGACCTCCACGGCAGGGTCCTCGCGATCGAGCCCGCTCACGACGAGGCGCTCGGTGCGCGCGCGCGGTTGCTGCTCGCGCTCGGTGACCCGGAGGGCGCGCTCGCGGCCCTCGTCGCGCGTCGCGAGGGCGCCGCGGGGCCCGCCCGCGCGTCGCTGTCGATCGCGATCGCCCGCCTCTCGCTCGAGCCCCTCGGCCGCGTGGACGAGGCGCTCGGGGCGCTCGAGGCTGCGATGTCGGTAGCCCCGAACGATCCGGCCGCGATCGCGCTCGTCGAGCACGCGATGACGCTGCCCGCCGCTCGCGCTCGCGCGTCCGCGTTGCTCGAGCGGGCGGCCGAGGAGGGCGGCGATGCGCCCACGTCGCGCCGCCTGCTGCGCGCGCTGCTCGCCGATCCGGACGCGCCGGCAGAGGACCGCCGGAGGTGGCTCGGTCGCCTCGTCGACCTGGACGCCGACGACCCGGGGTCGGCGCTCGAGTCGGTGCTGGCCGCGCTGCGCGAGCTCCCCGGCGAGGCCTCTCTCTGGGATCGGGCCGAGGCGCTCGCGCGTGAGCTCGACCTGCCCGTCGTCGTCGCGGAGGCCTATCGCCACGCGATCGATAGCGCCGCGCTGGGCCTCCCCGACGAGGCGTTCGAGGAGCTCGGGCAGCGCGCGGTCGCGTTCCACGAGGAGTGGCTCGACGAGCCCGAGACGGTGGCGACGATCCTGCGCCGCGTGCTCGCGAGGTGTCCGTCGGCGACGTGGGCGTTCGATCGGCTCAAGCTCTTCTTCAACGCGGCCGAGCGCTGGGACGAGCTGTTCGCGGCGTACGACGAGGTGATCGCGGCCTCGCCCGTCGACCAGCGCATCGCGCTCCTCGAGGACGCGGCCGAGACGGCCCGCGATCTCGCCGGGGACGTCGACCGCGCCATCCGTTACCTCGAGGGCCTCTTGCCGTGGAAGCGCGAGGCGCGCGTCACGGCCTCGCTGGAGCGCCTCTACGAACGCACCGGGCGGCACCGCTCGCTCGTCGAGCTGCTGTCGCACGATCTCGCCGAGCTCGACCTCGAGGCGGCTCAGCGGCTGCGCATTCGCATCGCGGGCCTCTGGCTCGACGCCGGCGACGCGGCGGCCGCGTGCGGCGTCCTCGAGGACGCGATCGCGCTCGAGCCGTCGCGTCCCGAGGTCGTCGAGCTGCTCGAGCGCGCGCTCGCGCAGACCGCGGGCGCAGACGATCCCGCTCGCCGTCGGGTCGCCGTGCTCCTCGTCGCGCGCTACCGCGTCGAGGGGCGCGACGTCGACCTCGCGCGGGTCCTCGAGATCGCGCTGTCGGCCGAGCGCGAGCCCGCCGCTCGCGCCGTCTTGCTCGCGGACTTGCGCGACCTTCGCGCGAAGCTCGGCGACGATGCGGGCGCGCTCGCGCCGAGCGCCGAGCTCGCCGCGCTCGAGCCGGGCGTACCTTCGCACCTCGCGGAGCTCGAGCGTCTGGCCGCCGGCGTCGGGCGGCTCGACGTCTTCGCCGACACCCTCTCGCGCATTGCCGAGGCGCGCTCCGACGGCGCCGAGCGCGCTGCGCTCTACGCGCGATCCGCGGCGCTCTACGAGGGGCCGCTCGCCGATCCGGCCCGCGCCGCGGCGCTGCGGCGCCAGGTGATGGCGCTCGCGACCGACGACGAGGAGGTGCTGGCGTCCGCGCGCGTGCTCGAGCAGCTGCTCGGCTCGCTCGGGCGAGGCGCCGAGCGCTGCGAGGTGCTCGAGCGGATCGCCTCGATCGCAGGCGATCCCGTGGAGCGACGCGCCGCGCTCGCCGAGGTGGCCCGCGTGGCGACCGAGGCCGGGGACGACGCGCGCGCCATCCGCGCCTGGCGGGCGCGCGTCGACGCCGCCCCCGAGGACCGCGCCGCGCAGGTCGGGCTCGTCGAGGCGCTCACCCGCCTCGGGCTCCACGAGGACCTCGCCGTCGCGCTCACGCGCCGGGCCGGGTTCGCGCCCGACGTCGCGGCGGCTCGTGACGACCGCGCCGCCGTCGCGCGGCTCCTGGCCGGGCCGCTCGGGCGGCCCGCCGAGGCCATCGAGGTCTGGACGCGCCTGCGCGAGGAGCTCGGCCCCGACGACGCGAGCTGCGATGCGCTCGCCGAGCTGCTCGGCGCCGCGGGGAGGGGGGACGACCTCGCGGCCCTCCTCGATGCGTCGCTCACGGCCGCCACGACCCAGGATCGCCGCGTCGAGCTCGCTCGTCGGCTCGGCGACACCCACCGCCTCCGCACGCGCGATCTCGACCTGGCCGTTCTCGCGTACGGCATGGCGCTCGGCGACGACCCGGGCGATCGGGGCGCGCTCGACGGCCTCGAGGCGATCGTCGAGGAGCTCACCCGCGCGGCGCGGCCGGGGGCGCCGCCGCCGCTATTGCGTTCCGCGGTCGACGCGATCGTCGCCGTTCAGGCGGAGCGCGATGCGTGGGATGCCACGCTCCGCCTGCTCGAGCCTCGCCTGCTCGTCGCGGCCGACGACGCCGCGCGGGTCACCTTGCTGCTGGAAGCCGGGGGGCTGCACGAGGGGCGGGCGGGCGATCCCGAGCGGGCCTTCGAGGCCGTGTGGCGCGCGTTCCGGCTCTCGCCGTCCGGCGCCGCCGGCGTCGAGGTCCTGCGCCTCGCGACCGTCGCGGACCGCTGGGCCGACGTGGCCGAGGGGCTGCCGCGCGCGCTCGAGGGGCGCGATCCACCGGCCGCGACGGTGGCGCGCGACCTGTTCTCCCACGTGGGCGCTTGGGCGCGGGACGTGCGGCTCGACCCCGAGGCCGCCGAGGCCGCGTTCGCGCGCGCGCTCACCCGTGATCCGGAGAACGCCGAGCTGCTCGCGTCGGTCGCCGACCTTCAACGCCGCGCGCCGGGCGCAGCGCTCGTCGCGACCCTCCTCCGGCTCTCGGACGCGAAGGGCGGCGACCTCGCGCTCCTGCGCGAGGCTGCGGCGGTCGCCCGCGGGCCCGTCGGCGATCGCGATCGCGCGAGAGGCATCGCCGAGCGCCTGCTCGACCTCGCGACCGAGCGCTGGCTCGCCGCGGGCGACGAGGGCGGCGCGCCTCGGGATGCCGCGGCCTGGGCCCTCGCCGCGCTGATCGATCTCGCCGACGACGTCGCGGACGCGGGCACGCCGGCCGCACCTCGCTCACCCGACGTCCGCGCGCGGCTGATCGAGCTGCACCTGCGCGGCGCGTCGCTGCCCTTCGGTGCGGCCGATCAGCGGCGCATGCGGCTCGACGCGGCCGCGCTCGCCGACGACGACCGGGCGATGGATCTCTACCGAGCGCTCTTCGAAGAGCGCCCCGAGGACGAGATCGTCGCCTCCCGGCTCGAGGCCCTGTACCGAAGCGCGGGTCGCAGCCACGAGCTGCTCGCGCTGCGCGAGCGCCAGATCGCCCTCGTAGAGGGCGATCCGAGAGCTCGCCTGCGCCTGGACGTCGCCGAGATCCGCGCCGCGCTGGGGGAGCGCGAAGCGGCGGCGAGCATCCTCCGCGAGAGCCTCGTCGAACGGCCCGGCCACGAGGCCTCGGCCGACCGGCTCGGGCAGCTGCTCGCCGAGCTCGGGCGCAACGCCGAGCTCGTCGCGCTGCTCGAAGATCGGGCGACCTTCGCCGAGCGCGCCGGCGATCTGCCCCGCGCCTCGGCCGCGTTCGAGCGCGCGGGCACCCTCGCGATCGAGCGCCTCGCCGACCCGGACCGCGGGCTGATCTCGCTGGAGCGCGCCGCCGAGCTCGGCTCGGACCCGGCCCTCGACGCGGTCGCCCGGCTCCGCGCCGCGCGCGGTGACCACGCCGCCGCGGCCGACGCGCTCGAGCGCCTGTGCGAGCGCGGCGCCCCCGAGACCGTCGCGATCGCGCTGCCGCGCCTGCTCTCGTCGCTCGTCGACGCCGGTCGTTACGCCGACGCGCGCGATCGGCTCGACGTGGCGCTGGCCGCGGGCGTCCCGGGCGGCGACGCCCTGCGGGGCTGCCTGCTCGCGCTGTTCCGCGGCGCCGCTGCCTGGGGGCCGCTCGCCGACCTCCTCGCCGTCGAGGCGGACCTCGCCGCCGATCCGGAGGCGAAGCTCGCCGGGCTCCGCGAGGCCGCGGACCTGCACCTCGACCGGCGAAGCGATCCCGCCTCCGCCGTACCGCTCCTCGAGCGGGCCGCAGCCGTCGCCCCCGCCGACCGCAGCGTCGCGCTCACTCTGGCGGCGGCGCTCTCTTCGATCGGGCGCCCGGCCGACGCGGCCGAGGTGCTCCGCGGCATCCTCGCGAGCTACGGCGCGCGCCGGCCCCGGGATCGCGCGCGCTTCCACCACGAGCTCGCGCGCGCCCTCCTGGCGGCCGACGACCGAGCCGGCGCGCTCGCCGAGCTCGACCTCTGCCTGCGCATCGATCCCGCGCACGCCGCAGCGTTGAGCGTCCAGGCGCGCCTCGCGATCGACGACGGCCAGGTCGAGCGCGCCCAGCGCACGCTGCGCGCCTTGCTGCTCGTCGTGAAGACCGCCGGGGCGGACGCCGGCGTCGGCCGCGCGGAGGTGCTCTGCGAGCTCGGGTACGTCTCGGAGCTCTCGGGCGACCACGCTCGCGCCGAGGAGCACCTCGAATCGGCGATCGAGCTCGCGCGCAGCGACGCCGGCGAGTGGCCGGCCATCCTTCGCGCGCTTCGCGATCGGAAGCGCGACGGCGCGCTCGGGCGGGCGCTCGCCGCGCGCCTCGAGGGTGCCGTCGGGATCGCGCCGGACGAGGCAGCGCCGCTCTTTTGCGAGCTTTCGGCGGTGGAGGAGCGGCTCGGGCGGCCTGACGCCGCCTTCTCTGCGAGCCTCTGCGCCGTGGAGGCCGCGCCAGGCGGCGCTGCGGTTCACCAGCTCGCGGCCGCGCTCGCCCACCGCCTCGACCGTGCCGCCGACTACGCGGCCGCGCTGACGGCGCTGGCCGATCGCCTCGACGACGGAGGCGCTCTCGCGGCGGTCGCGCTCCACGCGCTCGCCGTCCGCCTCGCGGAGGTCGGCGCCTCGGATGATCGCGTGCTCGGCCTCCTTCGTCGCGCCGAGCAGCGGGCCGTCAGCGCCGGCGTCGAGGCGTCCGCGATCCGGTGTTCGTTGCAGTCGATCTACGCGCGGAGCGGCGACGAGGCCGCGGCGGAGGCGCTGCTCGAGCAACAGCTCGCCGCGTTCGCGCTGGACGCGGTCGGCGCCGACGTCGCCGAGGCTGCGCTGGCGCTCGCCGCCCTTCGGATGAGCCATCCTTCCGGCGTCGACGGCGGCGTCCCCCTCCTCGATCGCGCGCTGCGCGCCGGCGCCGCCCCCGATCGCGTCGAGGTGGCCGTGCGCCAGGGCCTCGCCGGGTGCCCCGACCACGCGGCGCTCGCCGACCTGCTCGCGCGGATCGGCCGCGACCACGGCCGGCCTCGTGCGCGCCTCGACGCGCTCGTGCTGCGCGCCGAGGCGGCTGCGAAGCGCGCGGAAGGACTGGGATCTTCGGCGGACTGCCACGCGGCCGTCGCGGCGCTCCGCGAGGCCGCCGAGCTCGCCGCCAGCCAGGGCGACATCGCGAGCGTCGAAGGGCTGGCGGCGCGCGCTCTCGCCCTCCTGCCATCCGCGGAGGGCACAGCTGCGGACGACGCCGACCTCGGCTGGGCGCTCTCGGATCTCGCCCGCGTGCGCGAGCGCGCCGGCGACCGCGCCGAGGCGTCGTCGCTGTGGGAGCGCGCAGCTCGCGTGGCCGCGCCGTCCGAGCGCCGCTCCTTGCTCCTCAGCGCCGCCTCGCGAGCCGAGGACCCGCAGCGATCCGCCACGATCCTCGAGGAGCTCGTGGCAGAGGACCCGTCGGACCCCGTCGCGTGGTCCGCGCTCGTCGCCGCCCTCGAGCACCTCGGCGGCGCCTCGCGCGTCGCGCTGGCCACCGAACGCGCGCTCGCGTCCCTGTCGGACGCGCCGCTCCGCGTGTCGCGCCTGCGCGAGCTCGCGCGCCTCGTCGGCGCGTCGGACCCGGCGCGCGCCGCGGCGTTGCTCGAGCCGGCGCTCGGCGACGACCCCGATCTCGACCTGGTGGCCGATGAGGTCGTCGCGCTCCTCGGGCGCGCGGGCCTCGACGACGACCTCGCGCGGGTGCTGACCGTGCGCGTCGCCGTGCTCGCCGCGCGCGGGGACGTCCCCGCGACGGCCGCGACGGGGCTCCTTCTCGGCGCGGCGCTCGAGCGCTTGGGGCGCACCGACGGCGCGCTCGCGGCGTACCGTGGCGCCCTCGCCGCCGACCCGACCAACCTGGACGCGCTGCGCGCGGATCTGCGCCTCGACGGCGGCGGGACGGTCGACCTCTGCGAGGTGATCGCGCGCCTCCTCGCGACGGGCGCCGTCCTCGACGCCGCCCAGGTCGCTCTCGAGACGGCTGCGGCGCGCGGCGCGACCGGTGACGAGGACGGCGCGCTCGAGGCGCTCCTCGAGGGCCACTACGCTTGCCCGGGCAGCGCCCCCCTCCTCGACGCCCTCGTCGCCCGCTACGACGCGCGTGGCGACCACCGCGCGGTGGTCGAGCTCCACGTAGCCACCGCCGCGGCCTCGCTCGCCATCGACGAGCGCGTGGCGGCCCTGCGCGCGGGCGCAGCGGTGCTGCGTGACCGCGTCGGAGACGTCCACGGCGCCGTCGAGCTGCTCCTCGAGGCGCACGCGATCACCCCCGACGATCGGGCTCTGCTCGAGGCGCTCGTCGACGCCTGCGGCGCGGCGGGCGATCACCGCCGCGCGCTCGCCGCGCTGTCCGTGGCGATCGATCGCAGCCCGGCCGACGGCGCGCTCTACCGGCTGCGCGCGTCCCTCCACGACGCGGTCGGCGACGAAGACGAGGCCCTCGCCGATCTCGAGCGCGCCAACGACGCGAGCCACGGCGAGCACACCCTCGAGCTCGTCGCGATGCTCGAGCACGCCCTCGAGGTCCTCGACGCACGGCCCCTCTCGCTGAGCGTGCCGGCGAACAAGCCGCGCTCGACCGTGCCGCCCGTGCGCGCGTCGCAGCCGCCGATGGAACCGACCCCGGGGCCGCCACCGCCGTGGTCTGCCCCGGTGCCTCCGGTCGTCTCGTTCGACTCCGAGGAGATCACCGCCACGGGCGTGAGGCCGATGCCGACGAGGCCCAAGGCTCCCCGGGCCAACGGCAGCGCGATCGCGGTCGTGGTGGGACCTTCCCGCGAGCGGACGCTCCGGCTGCGCTTCGCCGAGGTGCTCGTGCGCTCCGGCGACGTCGACCGAGCGCGCAGCCAGCTCGCGACGCTCCTGCACGCCGACCCCGCCGATGCGGACGCGCTCCACGCGGCGGCGCTCCTCGAGGAGGGCGCGCGTCGCTGGGACGCGGCGACGGGCCTCTATCGCCGCCTCCTCCCGTTGATCGAGGGGGACGCGCTCGCGGACATCGCGCTGCGCCTCGCCGACACGAGCGAGCGCGTCGGGCGCCCCGGGGACGCGCGCGCGGGCCTCGAGCGCGCGCTCGCGTTCGGGCCTCCGCGGCCAGCCCTCGGCCTGCGCCTCCGCGCGATTGACGATGCGATCGCCGCGGCCGACGGCGAGTGGAGCGCGAACGACGTCGAGGCGCTGCCGCCCGACCTGGCCGAGCGGTTCGCGCTGCTCGTGCAGGCGGGGCGCCGTGCCCTGGAGGGGGACCTCGCCGGTGACCGCGCAGTCGCGCCGCTCGAAGAGGCGCAGCTGCTCCGCCCCGACGACGACGACGTCGCCGTTCTCCTCGCGGAGGCCTACGTAGAGGCCGATCGTCGCGCCGACGCCGAGATCCTCGCGACGCGCGTCGCCGGACAGCGAATGGGCGTGCGATCGCGCGCGATCGCCGCGATTCACCGACTGCGCGCGCGCCTCGCCAGCGAGGACGGCGCGGACGACGAGGCGCTCGTCGCGATCACGGAGGCGTTCGTGTGCGATCCGTACGACCCCGCCATCGGCGTCGAGCTCGCTCAGCGGGCGATCGACGTCGGCGACGTGGACACCGGGCGCCGCGCGCTCGACGCCGTCGTGAACACCCGTCGCGCGGGCGACGGCGCGGGTCGCTCGGTCGCGCCGCTGCGCGCACGAGCGCTCCACCGCCTCGCGGAGCTCGCGATCTCCGACGGCGATCGCGCGCTCGCTCGGTCGCTCCTCGAGCAGGCCCTGCGCGAAGATCCGGCCTCCGATGGGGCCCGCTCGACGCTCGCGGAGATCGACGGCGGGTGACGAGTTGCGCGCGCGCGGGCTCGTCCGCGCGCCGCTCGCGCTCGCGCTCGCTTCGCGTCGCGCGGAAGTCGCCGATGTCGGCCGTGAGTCCGCGGAATCTGCCGAGCTGCGGCCGCGCATCGGCGTACGGCTCGGGCCGCGCGGCTCGCCCGCGCGAGGCGCGTCGAGCGCGCACGTAGCGCGGGACACGCTCGAGTAGCCGCGGTTTCGCTCGAAGTTTTCGCTTCTTTTGCGTCGAACGCCGTGTATTGTTCGCGACGTCGCGCGCGCGGCGGCACCTGGGCCGTGATGGGGTTGTCACGGTGGGGCCGCCACGATCGTGCGCGAACGACGACTCTGATTCTCGAAGGAGACCCATATCCATGGCAGCGAAGAAGACGGCCGCCGCCGGCGGCGCGAAGAAGAGCCTGAGCAAGAGCGCCTTCATCCTGGCGGTCGCCGAGTCGATCGGTGAGGAGCTCACCAAGAAGCAGGTCAAGCACGTGCTCGAGGCGATCAGCGACGTCGGCTACCGCGAGCTGAAGAAGAGTGGCCTCTTCACGTTGCCTGGCTTCGCGAAGTTCCGCGTCGTGAAGAAGCCCGCCACCAAGGCGCGCCAGGGCGTGAACCCGTTCACGAAGCAGGCGATGACCTACGCCGCGAAGCCGGCCAGCAAGTCGGTCCGCGCGCGCCCGATCAAGGCGATCAAGGACGCGCTGCTGTAGTCACCCCCCGGGCCCCCCGAGGGGACTTTCGCCCGGGACGCCGCTCGGACGCAGAAATGGCAACGGCCACGAGAGATCGTGGCCGTTCGCGTTCCATGCGCCCTCGTCGAGGGCGACCCGCTCACTTCTTCTTGGCGTACACCTGCGCGGCGACCGGGCCCGATCCGGTGCGGGCCTTGAGCAGCACGCGCACGGGCACGGGCAGCGGGAAGGCCCACTGGACGCAGGCGTTCTTCGCGCCGATCGCCGCCTGCGGGCCCGAGTCCGTGCTGACCGCGATCACCGGCTTGATGCCCAGCGCGGCGACGGCGGGGCCGGCCACGCTCGCGTCGATCTCGAGCTGCAGATCGAGCTGGGTGACGCCCGGGAGCGACTGCCCGACGACGGTGTAGCAATGCCCCGCCTCGAGCAGGAACGTCGGGCCCGTGTACGTCTGCCCTTCCGGCGTGATCGCGCAGATGGCGCCGCCCGCGGCCTTCATGCCGGGGGCGTCGGCCGTCGCCCGGCCCTGGATCGCCGTCGTCATCGCGAGCGACTGCACCGCGTCGCACGGCGTCGGCGCGGACGGGGCCGGGGGGGCAGCGGCGACGACCAGGGGAGGAGGCGGCGGCTGCAGCACGGCGACCCCCGCGTCCGGCGCCGGCGTCTCGGCGAACTTCGCGCCGCCGCCGCCGCAGCCGACGATTGCGCACGCGAACAACGTGCTCGCGCCCATCGAGATGAGGATCTTGGTCGAGTCGTTCATGTCTGCCCTCGTGCTCCGGATAGTCAGTGCCGCTCGCGGCTACCTACACCCGCAGAGCGCCTGCCGGCGAACCAATTGCGCAGGTCGCGGGGAGCGTGCCGCGGTTACCACACCGTCGACGTCCCGAGTGTGGCGTCGAGGCAACAGCGATCCGGGCGCGCGCCGAGCCGCAAGCGCGCGGCGCCCGGATTCGAGGCGGTCCGCCGTTTGCTATCGCTCTCCGCGCTACTCGGGGGTGCGCTCAGCGCCCGCCTTCCGGATCGGAACAATGGACTGGACAGGCGGTTCGTAATGGGAGTACCAAATCCGACCGAGCAAGTGCATCGACGCGGCGATCGCGTCGCTTACCGACACTGATCCACGATAGGGAGACTTGAATCATGAAGAAGGCGATGCTTCTCCTCGCGGCGACCGCGCTCCTGGCCCTCTCGGGCTGCAAGAGCAACTGTTCGAAGCTCAAGGACCAGTGCGATGCGTGCACGGGCGCCGCGAGCAAGGGCCTCGGCGGCCAGTCCACCTGCAACTTCTACGTCAGCGCCGACGTCCAGGATGCTTGCAAGATCGTTCTCGACGCGAACACCTACGCGGCCGACAGCATCAGCTGCAAGTGACCTCACGCTGACGCCCGGCGGCTCGGCCGCCGTGGCGCTAGCCCAGAGGACGTGAAGAGCGGCGACAACTCGCCGCTCTTTGCATTTTCGGACCTCGGGGCCGCCGTTACACTGCGAGGAGCAGCGCCGGCCCGGTGGTGCTCGCCCGATGTCGCAGACCGAGAAGACCGCGGACCTTGCGAGCCGACGCCCTGCGTCCGAGGGGCCGCCGTCCTCGCGCCCGCCGCGCTCGCGCGACGAGAGCCATGCGAGGAGGTGGGTCGCTCCTGCGCTCCGCGTCGCGGGGCTGCTCTTGCTGCCCGCGGTCGCGTGGCTGGCCTTCCCGGCGCGCGCGCGAGCGCCGCTGCAACCGCCCGCGCGCCTCGCCGCGGCAGAGGTCGCGCGTGCGAGCGCCGATCCCCGCGCGCCGCGCTCACCGACGCCCGATTCGCGCGCTCGCACGCCCACCGCGTCCGGGCTCGCCGCCCCTCCTTCGGACGCGCCGGACGCCGGCGGGCTGCCGGTGGTGGGCCTCGTGCTCGGCCCGAACGACGCCCCGATCGCAGACGCCACCGTCGGTTGCGACGACGGGCGCGACGTCGATCGGGTCGACACCGACGTCGAGGGTCGCTTCCGCCTGCAGCCGGAGGCCGAGGGCTGCAAGGGGGTCGCGCGGCATCCGCGCTTCGGCCGATCGGCTCCGGTCGTCCTCGCGGCGGGCGGCGGAAACGTGCTGCGGGTCGGATCGAGCAGCGGAATCGAGGGCGTGGTCGTCGACGACTCCGGTGCGCCCGTGTCCCCCTACTTCCTGTACGTCGAGTCGTTCAGCTCCGCGTCCGACCGCAAGGAGCTCGACTACCAGCGGTATGTCGACGATCCCAAGGGCGCGTTTCGGTGGTCCGGCCTCCCGCCAGGTCGGTACGTGCTCCTCGCGAGCGCGGACGGCCGCGCGCCGTCGCGCTCGGCGCCGATCGATCTCTCCGAGGAGAAGCCGGTGAAGGATGTGACGATCGTCGTCTCCCCCGGGGCGAAGCTCGAGGGAGTGGTGGTGGACGCCCAGACCAAGTCGCCGATCGCGGGCGCCACGGTCGGCCTCTACATGACCGGGCCGTATGGCCTCGTGCTGCGTGCGCCCGCCTCGACGGGGCCGGACGGCTCGTTCACCATGACGGGGCTGCCGCCGGGGCCCTTCCCGCTGCGATCCACCGGCAAGGGCTACGAGAACAAGCTCTTCCCCGAGGTGGTCGCCGGGGGCGGCCGGCAGACCTTCCCCCTTGCGCGCGAGGCCTCCAATTGATGTCGATCCTTCGGCTCGCGTGCCTCGCCGCGATCGTCGCGGCGCCGGGCTGCAAGAGCGCCTGCGACACGGCGATCGAACACCTCGATGGCTGCGCCCTGTCGTCGCTGCCCGTGGCGGCCGCCGCCGACGCGGGGGCGCTCGACGCCGGCGCCGGGTCGCCCCCCGACCCCGCGACGACGTGCACGGGCGTGCTCGAGTGCGACGCGAAGTGCATCTCCGAGGCGAGCTGCGAGGACCTCGCGAAGAAGGAGCCGCACGGGGCGTACCAGCTCTGCCTCGAGCAGTGCGTGTCCGGCGGGAAGTGACGGTGATCCTGCGTACGTGGGAGCGGCTTCTCGCGGCGGGATGAAAGGATCGCGAGGGCTCGCCCGTCCAACGCGGCGGCCCCGTGAGGCCACGTCGCCGTCCGTCGGACGGTTGCGCGGCTCGCCCCCCGATGAGACAAGGGCGGCGAACCGCAGGAGGTCGCCTTGATCCGAACCGCTCGACTCGCGCCCGTGCTTCTCGTCGCCTTGATCGGCGCTTGTGTCGACCAGGCGCAGCCCCCGCAGTCCGGGTACAACGCGGGCTACGGCGCGCCCGGCTATGGCCCGAACGCGGGCTACGGCGCGCCGGGCTACGGCCAGAACCCGGGCTACGGCGCGCCGGGCTACGGCCAGAACCCGGGCTACCCCGGTGCGCCGTCCGGTGGCGGGTACCCCGCGCCGACCGCGACTGCTCCGGGCGGCTACGCGCCCGCCCCGACCGCGACTGCGCCGGTGCCCGCTCCGGTCCCGACGACGCCCGTTCCTGCGCCGACCACGCCGCCGCCCGCAGGCACGACGCCCGCGCCCGCGGGGACGGCGCCGGGGGGCTTCCCGTGGCCGTTCCCGTTCCCGCCGCCGGGCGGCTTCGGCGCGCCCGCGCCCGCACCGGCGCCCGCGCC
>CAIVJW010000352.1 GCA_903906315.1 uncultured delta proteobacterium
CCGCAATCGGGCGAGCCGCGCGGCGACGAGCGATCGTCCTCTCTTCTCTGAGCGCCGGCCCCCGGTCGCCCCCGCCTCGACGGCGCGGCAGGAGTGACGCGCCCCCGATCGATCGATCGATCGATCGATCGCGACCTCGGTTGGACAAGCCCCCGATCGGGCCGTATCTTGGGATCGTTCCCTCTGCCGGTTTGGTGAGGTGTTTGGCGATTGAGTCCCGAGTAAGCATCAACCAGGGGACCGACTGTCGTCGCGGTGTGCCAGGCCCGGAGTTTTTCACCGGGAGTGCCTGAAGCGGCGCGAATGGTTCCCACCTAGCGCACGCTAGGGGTTCACGCCTTACACCCACGTTCTCGGTGGTACGGAACGTTCTCTCCCACGGGCCAGCCCTCGCTGGCCCGTGGCCTTTTGTGCCTTGCCGTGGGGCTGGGGGTGACGTGGTAGTCTGGGAGGCCCGACTCACACCGGAGAGCCCGCGTTGCCCCCGCCTTCGCACGATTCAACGTCTCCGATTGCCACCGCAGAAGCGCGGGTCGGGACAGCTCTGAACGCGAAGTGGAGGCTCGACGCGCTCCTCGGCGTCGGCGGCATGGGCGCGGTCTATGCGGCGACGAACCGCAACGGGTCACGCGCCGCGCTGAAGGTGCTCCACATCGAGTTTGCCCGCGACGCGAGCATCCGCGACCGCTTCCTGAAGGAGGGGCGGATCGCCAACAGCGTCGACCACGACGCGCGCGTGGTCGTGCTCGACGACGACCTGAGCGACCTCGGCGAGCCCTTCCTCGTGATGGAGCTGCTCGAGGGCGAGACGCTCAATCAGCGGCTCAAGCACCACGACGGCAAGCTCGGGGTCGAGGAGACGCTGCGCGTCTTCGACGTGGTGCTCGACCTCCTGGCGCGCTGCCACCAGGCGAGCATCATCCACCGGGACATCAAGCCCGCGAACATCTTCCTGACCGACGCGGCGCAGGTCAAAGTCCTCGACTTCGGCGTCGCGCGCATGCGCGAGCAGGGCGGGGCGGACGCCACGCGCGACGGCACCGCGCTCGGCACGCCTTCGTACATGGCGCCGGAGCAGGCGCTCGGCCTCGGCGAGCTGGTGGACGGCCGCGCCGACCTCTGGTCCGTCGGCGCCTGCGTGTACACCGCGCTCTCCGGCGTGCGGCTGCACCAGGCGCGCACCGAGGCCGAGGCGTTCGTCATGGCGGCCACGCAAGCGGCGCCCTCGGTCGCGCGCGTCGTCCCCGAGCTGCCGGCCGAGGTCGTCGCGTTCGTGGACAAGGCCCTCGCGTTCGATCGCAGCCGCCGCTTTCAGGACGCTGCGGCCATGCGCGCGGAGCTCGGCACGCTGCTCGCCGCGACGCGGGCCGGCCAGCTCGCGCCGACGGCCTCCAAGCGCGGGGTGAAGGTGCGCGGCACGGCCGTCGACGACGACGTCGAGGGCGGCGCGACCGAGGAGGCGATCGAGCGCATGCACTCGATCGGCAAGCACCTCTCGCACGCGATGAACGGCGCCCGCCAGTACGGCTGGAGCCACACGCACACGTCCCGGTGCATCACGCAGCTCTTCGAGGACGTGGTCGGCGGCCTCTCGCGGTTCCCGATCTACTGGGAGGTCACGCCGGGCGGCTTCGTGCACGACGGCAGGACGGTGTGGCAGCCCGATCGAGCGCCGTTCGATCGCGTGCCGTTCCAGCTCTTCGCCGACGGCATCCGCCGCATCGCGCTGCGGCAGGGCCTCGACGAGTCGGAGCTCCGCGACTTCGTCGCGATCCTGATGCACGACGCGAGTGGCTTCGGCGCCGAGGACGACGCCGTCACGGCGCTCTGGGACCGCCGCTTCGAGCACATCGCGTACCTCGCCGTCGACGCGTTCGCCGTGGGGCAGGACGGCGAGGACGACGCCTTCGAGGACCGCTGCGAGGAGATCGCCGGCGCCGCTCGCACGGCGGCGCGGCTCGACCGGGACGACGAGGCGTCGCTCGAGGGCGAGGCGATGGGCCTTTCGCTCGCCGAGGCGCTGGCGCAAGCCGGCGAGGCCGCTGCCGCGCTCGCCGTCGACGGCCTCACCAAGGCCACGCTCGGCACGCAGCTCCTCCTCGACACCGAGCGCTGGACGGAGCGCTACCTCGAGGCCTTCGCCGAGGCGTACGCGGACGCGAGCACGGCGGGCGACGCGGCCGAGCTCGACGGCGCGCTCCGCGAGTGGGTCGGCGATCAGCTGGCGCTGCACGACCTACCGCCGGCGTTCCAGATGCTGTCGGCGCTGCGCGAGGCGTTCGAGACGCTCGGCCTCGGCGAGCGCGGCAAGCAGCTCGAGCCCACGATCGCCCGCGTGATGTTCCCGCCCGACACGCTGCGCGCCCTCCTCAGCGAGCTCGCCGCGGAGGCGCGCGGTTCGGACGCCTCCACCCGCAAGGCCCACGATCCGGCGGTCGCGACGGGGCTCGCGCGCGCGCTCACCCTCGTGGGTCGGGACGACGGGCTCGTCGCGACCGTGTGCCAGTGCCTCGACGCCTTCCCCCCGGAGGGGCTCGGCGGAGTCGTGTTCGACTACGCCAAGCGCTGGATGGCCGGACACGAGGCCGAGCTCGGCCAGGTGGTGGCCCGCGCGGAGCCCTCCGCGGCGCTGCCCGTCCTGCGCCTGCTCGCCGAGCTCTCCACGCCGGGCGCGCTCAAGGCGCTCGAGCACGGCCTCTCGAGCCCGCACGTCGACGTCCGCCTGGAGGCGATCGCGCGCCTGCCCGTCGAGACCGACGACCGCATCCTCGGCGAGCTCGTCCGGCTGCTCGAGGACGCGACCTCGTCGGTGCGCGCGGAGGCGCTGCGCTTCTGCGCCCGCGCGTACGTGAAGTCGGCCGGCCCCGTGCTGGTCAAGCACGTGCAGTCGCCGCTCTTTCACACGAAGAGCCAGGAGGAGCGCCGGCAGTGGCTCGACGCGATCGCGGCGCTCAACCCGCGGCGCGCCGAGGCGCTGGCGATCGAGTTCCTGACGAAGGTGCAGCTGATCCCGTCCGAGGCGATCGAGGAGACGCGCGTGGTCGCGGCCGCCATCCTCGCGACGATGCCCTCGCCCGAGGGCCTGCGCGCGGCGCAGGACGCGATGAAGAAGCGCTGGTGGAACACGACGCCCGTGCGCGAGGCGTCGACCCGCGCCGCCGCGACGATCGCGGCCCGGCTCTCGGGCGCCGACGACGGCGCCGGCGCGAAGGACAAGCCGTGAGCGGAGACGCGGGGCAGGCCGGCAGCGCTGCGGCGCGCGCGGATCAGGCACGCCAGACGGCCACGGCATTCGTGCACTCGATCTACCGCCTGGTGAAGTCCTGCTCGCTCCACTCGGACACGAACCAGGCGGTCGTGAAGGCCGCGACCGGCGCGACCGTGCTCGTCGCCGACCTCGCGCAGCGGTCGGACGTCGACGCGGTCACCATCCTGTTCACCCCGAACGCGGTGTTCGTGAACGGGCGGATGCTCAAGATGACGCGCGAGACGTTCGCGCTCGCCGCCGAGCTCGGGACGATGCTCGAGGTGTGCGACGTCACCGAGATCACGCTCGCCAAGGACGTCCCCCCCGTGGACCTGGCGCGGCTCGCGCGGATGGTGGCCGACGCGCAGCGCGACAAGGCCCTCGGGCCGAAGCTGCGCGAGGCGGAGCTCACGGGCGTCCGGGTCCGCAAGGTGAAGGGGCTCGGCGCCGACAGCGGCAGGCGCGACGACGCGACGCCGGCAGGGCGCGCGGTGCGCACGTTCGCCCAGTCGGTCATCGTGATGCGGGAGTTCTACGCCGCGCTCCGGGCGGGCGACCGCACGCTGCCGAACCGGGTCAAGCGCATCGCGCAGAAGCTCGTGGCCCACGCCGAGGACGACGCGCGCCGGCTCGTGACGCTCGCCGTGGCCGCGCCGCCCGATCCGGGCCACGCCGGCCTGTCGGTGAGCGGCACGGTGATCGCCGTCGCGATGGGCCGGCAGCTCACGAACGACCGCCGCGTGCTCGGCAGCCTCGCGCAGGCCGCGCTCCTCTACGACGCGGGCCGCGCCAGGCTGCTCGGCGAGGGCGAGGGGCTGGCCGCCGATCGCGCGCTCTCGGAGGACGAGCTCGACCGCACGCCCGCGAGCGCCGTCCACGTGCTGACTTCCATCGGCCGCATCCATCAGCCGGCGATGGCCCGCAACGTGATCGCCTACGAAGCGCTGCGCCTGCGACGCCAGGACTCGCTCGGGCTCGCGTACGGCGGGCGCCGGCCGACGAGCCTCGCCGCGCACGTCCTCGCCACCGCGCGGGCGTTCATCGAGCTGCGATCGTACCAGCCGGGGATGCCGGGGGTCGGCATCGACGAGGCCATTCAGCTCTTGCTCGGCCGCGCCGCGGACGCCCAGCAACGGACCGTGGTGAAGCTCCTCGTCGGCGCGCTCGGCATCTTCCCGGCGGGGACGCTGGTCGAGCTGTCGACGGGCGAGCAGGCCGTGGTGCTCGCGACGCCGGCGCTGCCGGTCGACTTCGCGCGGCCGCCCGTCCGCATCCTGTACGACGCGAAGGCGCGGCTGCTCGACGATCCGTTCGAGCGCGACCTCGCGGCCACGCCTCCCCCGGGCGAGCCCCGGCGCCTCATCCGGCGGACGATCGACGCGGACCAGACGCAGATGAAGGCGATGCGAGCGTACGTCGCGTCCACGGCGAGCGCGCGCCGTCGCGTCGACTCGCCGACCCCGAGCCCCGAGGCCGCGCGCCGCACCTACGACCAGCACGCGACGACCGACGTGATGCGCCACGGGCGCGCCAGCGAGGCGAGCGGCGCACGGCTGCGCGGCCCGCACGACGCCCTGACCCCCGCGCCGAGCGCGGATCGGGATCGCGCCGGGCGGCTCGCGTCGCCGCGGCTCGGATCGCCGGTGCCGTCGACGCAGGGTCCCCGGTCGCCGGTCCCGTCGCCGCGCGGGGCGGCGGACCCGGCGCGCGCCTCCGGCCCGGCGACGCCGTCGCCGCGCACCCTGCCGCCCATCCGCCATCGGCCGTCCCACGCGCCAAGCGATCCGGTCGCTCGCGGATCGGACCCGCGGGGAGACACCCTGCCGGTCGGCCGCCTCGGGGCCCTCGACGGGCGCCCGGACGACGCCCGCGCGACGATGGACGACCTGCCCGTCCTCGACACGGGGTTGCCCATCGCGGGGCCGCCTTCGTCGCGCGCCCGCCAGCCCGCCTGGGCCGCGCCGAGCACGGAGCCGCCCGCGACGTCCCGATCGCGATCGCACCCGCCGGAGCCCTTCGGCGACCGGGGCGCGCGCAGCCTGTCGCCCGCAGCGGGGCTCCGGATCCCCGACGCGCCGCGCATCTACGAGACGCCCGCGCGCGAGCCGTCCGTCGACCTGCAAGGGCGCGCGGACGTCGAGTACGAGCCCGACGGCACCACGCGACAGGCGTCGTGGAACGAGTTCCGCGAGCTGCTCGACCTCGGGGCCGCCACCGAGCGTTCCGCCCCTCCTTCGCCCAGGCGCGCGACCGGAATGAACGCCCGGATCGACGCGCTCGACCTCGCCGACGACGCCCTCCCGAGGTCCGATCGCGCGGCGCGCACGGCCGACATCGACGTCTCCGAGCCGACACGCGCCGGCGGGCTCTCGGCCTACGATCGACTCCTCGCGGAGTACCTCGCGGACGACTCGGCCGACGACCCCGACTCGGTGCCCCGCGACCGCCGTCCAACCCCCGTCGCCACGCCGGCCGTGCGATCTCCGACGCCGGTCCGGGCGCCCGGCGCGCCGATCTCGCCGGGGTCGCGCCCTCCGCGCCTCCCGTCCGCACCTTCGCACGGCCTGCGCTGGGGCCACGACGATCCCGCGCCGCCCGATCCCGAGGCCAGCACGTCGTCACGGGACCGATCGAGCACGCGACCCGACGGCAAGTGACGCATCGCGGGCCGCCGCGGCCGCCCGCGCGCCGAGGCGCCCATCCGCGACGGGAGCACCCAGGGCCGCCGCCGGGGCGGCCTGAGTTTTGTTTCCGTTCGGGATCGCCTTCCGGTAGCGTCGGTGTCCCGATGAAGACGCTGCATCCGAGTTTTTCTGCAAGCTCGGCAGGGCAATCGCTGCCGGGTGGCCCCAGCGCGCTGCACGCGAGCGCCGCCGGCGCGAAGGCGCGATGGAGGGCGTGGACGGCCTGGGCGATCGGCGCCGCCGTGCTGGTCCCCGCCGTGGCGTTCGGCGCCACGGCCACGGTGAAGGGGCGCCTCGCCGGCACGCAGAAGCTGGTGAACCCGGTGCTGAACGAGGCCAAAGAGCCCGGCTCGCACCGCTATCAGTTCCGTGAGCCTTCGCCGGCCGTGAGCAAGGACGTACGCACGACCCTGACGGGCTACCTACCGAAGGAGCTCTGCATCGTCGCCCTCGGCGAGAAGGGCGCGGCGAACAAGCTCCCCCTGCGCGTCGTCGTCGCCGGCGGGCGGACCACCCCCGTGACGCTGGTCGTCGCCGAAGGGCAACAGATCCTCTTCGAGAACCAGGATCCTTTTCCCCACAAGCTCTACGACACCGGCAAGGGCGGCCTCATCCCGGGCGAGACCCCGCCCTCGAAGAGCCGCACCTGGACGCCGCCTGCGGCCGGCAAGTACGAGATTCGCGACAAGCTCGCGCCCAGCGTGCGCTCGTGGATCGTGGTCGAGCCACGCACCGTGCTGGTCGCCTATCCGGACCGAAAGGGCGACTTCGGCATCGACCTCGAGCCCGGCAAGTACAAGCTCCGCGGCTACTTCAACGGCGAGCCGGTCGGCACCGAGCAGGAGATCGTGGTCGGCGCCTCCGAGCAGCTGCTCAAGGCGCCGCTCGTGGTCGGCGAGGTGCCCGCTGCGGCGACGCCCGGCGCAGCGGCCGCCGCAGGCTCCGTCGCCCCCGGTGCGGCAGGAGGCGTGAAGCCATGATGATCCTGTCGCGGTTCTGGTACGCGGTCCTCGCCCTCGCGCTCGGCGCGGCGGCGTTCCTGCTCTTCCTCGGCGCGCAGCTCTACAACCGCGCCGGGCAGCGCGCGATGGAGGAGGCGCTCGCGAACGACTCGAGCGCCGTCGAGTGGTTCCTGAAGGACGACGCGCGGCGGCGGTCGAGCGCGCTCATCCCGATCGTGCTCAACGCCGATCTGCGCGCGAGCCTCGCGAAGGCGTCCGGCGACGCGAAGGTCGCGCGCGACGTGCGCGAAAAGACCCGCGCCGTGCTCAAGAAGGCCGGCGAGGACCTCACCGAGGAGCTGAAGTTCGACGCCCTGTGGGCCGTGGACGCGGGAGGCCGCGTGGTCGCGGGCGAGGTGAAAGCGGGCTTCGAGGGGTCGAGCGAGGACTGGGACCTCGGCGGCTACCCGCTGGTCGGCGACGCGCTGCACGGCTGGATCCGCGACGACGCCTGGATCTGGAAGGGCCGCATCTACCGCGTGGTCGCCCGCCCGGTCGATCAGGAGCAAAACGGCGAGCCGGTCGGCGCGGTCATCGGCGCCAAGATCGTCGACGACGCATTCGCGCGGGCGATCTCGCGGCGCACGGGCGCGGCCGTCGGCTTCTTCGCCGAGAGCGCGCGCGTCGCGTCCGGCGCGCCCGAGGGCTTCGACGCGTCGAACCTCGACACGATCACGCAGGACCTCAAGCAGCTCGACGACGACAAGGACTACCTCGAGAAGGGCCGCAGTCGCGCGCGCACGATCGGCGCGCACCTCGGCGTCGTGTACGCGCGCCTCCCCGGCGAGGCGTGGGACCTCGGCGGCGGCTACGCCGTCGGTCGCCTCGCGGTGGCGGTCGACTCGCCGCTCGACTTCCTCAACAAGGCCGAGGCGGGCGACAAGGAGAAGGTCCCCACGGCTCCGCTCATCGGCGGCGTCATCGCGCTGATCGCGCTGGGGCTCGCGTTCACCTTCTTCGAGCACACGCGCCCGATCGGGACGTTCCGCGCGGAGGCGGCGCGCTTCGCCGACGGCAAGATCGACATGCTCGCGCCGTCGTCCTTCCGCGGCGCGTACAAGAAGATCGCCGCGGACCTCAACGACGGCATCGAGAAGGTGGTCGTGAAGGGCGGCGGCTCGCGACGAGCGGCCGATCTCGAGCAGGTGCTCGGGCCGATCCCGCAGAAGCCTCAGATGAGCGCGTTCTCGCTGCCCGGCGCGGGCGGAGCGGCGCCCGAGCCGCCCCGAGCCTCGCCGCGCGGCAACGTGCCCGAGCCGCGCCCCTCGCAGCGCGAGCGCCTGCCGGTCGAGGCGCCGAAGCCCGAGGCGCACAAGCCGCCGCCGCCGCCTCGCCGTCCCGCCGCGATCGAGGAGCTCGAGCCCGACGCGATCGAGCCGATGCCTCCGTCGCGCGAGGCCGCGCCCGAGCCGGTCGTCGCCACCGGCACGCCGTCGCCCGTCGCGGTCGACGACGGCCCGCACGGCCCGGACGACGAGCTCTCGGATTGGCGCCGTGTGTTCGAGGAGTTCGTGGCGCTGAAGAACCAGTGCGGCGAGTCGACCGCGAGCCTCACGTTCGACAAGTTCAAAGGCACGCTCCAGCGCAACAAGGACGCCCTCGTGGCGCGCCACGGGTGCTCGCGCGTGAAGTTCACCGTCTACGTCAAGGACGGCAAGGCCGCGCTCAAGGCCTCCCCCGTGAAGTGAAGCCGCGGCCGTCGCGGCGAGCAGTCCCCTCGCGGCGTGAGCCGCGCGATTGATGGCGGGGCGGGGCGGCCCCCACCGAAAGCGAGACGAACGCATGCGAATGACCCAGCGCACCACGGGGGTTGCGATTGCGATCCTCACTGTCCTCGGCGCCACCACGGAGGCACGTGCCTCGTCGGGCCTCGACTCGCCGGAGAACGGCGTCGTGCAGGTCGGCCGGGGCGGCGCCTGGCTGGCGCGCTCCGACGACCCGCTGGCGGCCTATTACAACCCGGCCGCGATGTCGTTCCAGGCGAGCGGCGTCCACGTCGGCCTGCACCTCATGTTCCAGAGCCAGTGCTACGAGCGGAAGGGACCCGGCGGCACGCTGGTCTCGCCGGGCGGCGGCGTTCCGGCGCCCGGCACCAGCGGGATCGCCAGCGACGTGTGCACCGCGGCGCACCCGTTCCCGAACCCGCAGATCGCGGGCGTCTTCCGCATCACCGACAAGCTCGCGATCGGCCTCGGCGTCGTCGGTCCCCACGCCGCCGGCAAGAAGGTGTGGCCCGATTCGACGGGGTCCTACACGAACTCGGTCGGCTCGCAGGTCTCGGGGTCGCCCGCGCCGAACCGCTACCTGCTCGTCTCGGCCGACTCGCTCATGATCTTCCCGACGCTGTCGGCGAGCTACGCGTTCACGGACGACTTCTCCATCGGCGCGGGCTTCATCTGGGGCATCGCCTCGGTCGAGTTCGTGAACTACGCCGAGGTGCTCTCGACGCCGCCGCTGCCGAAGACGGCCGCCGGCACGGTGAGCGACGACTACGCCGGCCACTTCGACGCGAAGGCGCGGCTGCGCACGAAGGACCTCTTCGTCCCCGGCCTCGTGGCGAGCGCGATGTGGTCGCCGCACGAGCGCATCGACGTGGCCGGCTGGTTCAAGTGGCAGGACGCCATCCGCGCCAAGACCGACCTCTACGTCGAGTCGCACTACTGGAAGCCGAACGGCAGCGAGGACACGACGGACAAGGGCCACACGAGCGCGGCCAACCAGACCGACGTGAAGGAGGCCGGCACCATCAAGTTCCAGATCCCGATGGAGGCTCGCCTCGGCCTCCGCTACCACCACCCGCGCGCGAACCCCGAGGCCGCGCCCTCGTGGGTGCCGAAGACGGGCCGCAAGGTCCGCGACCCGCTCAGCCAGGATGTCTTCGACGTCTCGCTCGACTTCACCTGGGCGAACAACAGCTCCGTCGACAACCTCGAGCTGCGCTTCCGCGGGCCCACGAGCGCAGGCGGCATCGGCGGCGATCCGATCACGATCAACGGCGTGTGCGCGACCTGCTTCGTCCCGCCGAACGGCGACGTCCCGCACAAGTGGAAGGACGTGTTCGGCGCGCGCCTCGGCGGCGACGTCGTGATCCTGCCGAACCGGCTCGCGCTGCGGGCCGGCGGCTGGGTCGAGACGCGCCTGCAGGACGACGCATACCTGAACCTCGACTTCCCCGGCGGGATGAAGGGCGGCGTCGCGGGCGGCGCCACGCTGCGCCTCGGCCCGGTCGACATCTCCGCCGCCTACCAGCACACGTTCTACGCGACGATGGACAACGGCGGCAACGGCGAGATCCGCGCGCTCTCCGGCGACGCCTCCGCGACGCTGAGCCCGCAGTACCGCAGCCAGCAGGTCATCAACGGTGGCAAGTTCTCCACCGTGCTGAACGAGGTCGCGCTCGGCGGGACGCTGCGCTTCTAGTCACGATGGGGCCGCGCGCGGCCCGGCGCCTCCAGGCGAGGCGACCGGTGCCGCTCGACGCCCGGCGATCGGGGCCTTATATCGAGCGCCCATGAGCGATCCCAGCGTCCGCAACGTCGTCATCATCGGATCGGGGCCCGCGGGCCTCACCGCCTCCATCTACGCCGCGCGCGCGAACCTGAAGCCGCTCTGCTTCGAGGGCTTCAGCGCCGGCGGGCTTATCCCGGGCGGGCAGCTCATGTTCACGACCGAGGTCGAGAACTACCCCGGATTCCCCGACAAGGTGACGGGCCAGGACCTCATGCAGCGCTTCCGCGATCAGGCGGAGCACCAGGGCACCGAGCTCGTCACGTCCGACGTGACGAAGGTCGACCTCTCGCAACGCCCCTTCAAGGTCTGGGTCGACGACGAGCTCACGCTGGCCCGGGCCGTCATCGTCGCGACGGGCGCGCGCGCGAACTACGTCGGCCTGCCGAACGAGGAGAAGCTCAAGAACAAGGGCGTGAGTGCGTGCGCCGTGTGCGACGGCGCGCTCTACCGCGGCCAGTCCGTCGCAGTCGTCGGCGGCGGCGACACGGCGATGGAAGAGGCGACGTACCTGTCGGGCCTCTGCGGGTCGGTGACGCTCATTCACCGCCGCGACGAGTTCCGCGCGTCGAAGTCGATGATCCAGCGCGTCCTCGACAACCCCAGGATCAAGGTCCTCTACAGCCACGTCGTCGACGACGTGCTCGACGTGAGCGAGGACAAGGTCACCGCGGTCGTCGTGAGGAACGTGAAGACGGGCGACAAGACCACGGTGCCCGTGCAGGCGCTCTTCGTCGCGATCGGGCACACGCCGATGACCGAGCTCTTCGTCGGCCAGCTCGACACGCACCCGAACGGCTACCTCAAGACCGATCCGGGCACGACGCGGACCAGCGTCTCGGGCGTGTTCGCCGCGGGCGACGTGCAGGACTGGACGTTCCGCCAGGCGATCACGGCGGCGGGCACCGGCTGCATGGCCGCGCTCGAGGCCGAGAGGTTCCTCGCCGCCGAGGGGCACGGTTGACCGACGAGGGGGGGGCCGCCGCGGACGTCGATCCGCTCGAGGAGCTCGCCGAGCTCGCGGCCTCCGCGCGGGCGCTCGTCGAGTGGCATGCGTCGACGGGGTCGCTAGGCCTTCCGTGCGACGCCGGAGTGAGCGCGCTCGACACGCTCCTGCCGCTCGAGGGCCTGCCGGTCGCGCCCGGCCGCAGGGCGGCCCCTGCGCTCGCCCCGCCCGCGCACGCCGCGCGGCCCGCGCCCGAGGTCGCGCG
>CAIVJW010000353.1 GCA_903906315.1 uncultured delta proteobacterium
GACGCCCGGAGCACGTTGGGCGGGACCGCCGCGCAGCCGTGTCGGGGCGCCCGTCGCGCCGCGTGCGCGAGCGCGCGATCGCCTTCTGGCTCTGATCCTGTAGCTGAGCGCACTTCCGCGGGCGTTCCGCGGGGTTGAAGAGGCGGCTACCCGACCGGATGGGGCTTGCAGCTCCTGGCCGCCGGCCGGCGGGGGCCGTTGCCGCCGCTGACTTCCGAGGGTCTCATCGGCCCGATGTGCGACTGGGAGGCTCCGTCGGTTGCGCTGGAGAGCGCGCCTCGACACGCGCGGTTCGACGTCCGGCGGCGCCTCGGCGCCGGTGGGCAGGGGGTCGTGTTCGCCGCATGGGATCGCGAGCGCGAGGTCGAGGTCGCCCTCAAGACCCTGTTCGCGAGCACGCCTTCCGCCCGGCGCCGCCTCAAGCGCGAGTTCCGCCTCGTGGCCGACCTCGTCCACGACCGGCTCGTCCCCCTCCACGAGCTCTTCGTCGACGACACTTCTTGCTTCTTCACGATGGACCTCGTGCCCGACGCCGTCGATGTCGTGCGCTTCGTCCGCGGCGAGGTCGGCGCGCTCCGCGTGTCCCACGAGACGACCGCCGGCACCGGCACCGTCTCGGGCACGCGGCGCGCTCCGACGACGGTCGACGCGACGTTCGACGAGGCCCGGCTGCGCGGCGCGCTCGAGCAGATGCTCGACGGCCTCGGGGCGCTGCACGAGCGCGGGCTCTGTCATCGCGACCTGAAGCCGTCGAACGTGCTCGTCCGGCCGGACGGGCGCCTGTCGATCCTCGACTACGGCCTCGTCGTCGCCGAGGCCGAGCGCTCCGAGGGCTTCGAGGGCTTCGAGGGCACGGCGGCGTACGCGGCGCCCGAGCAGGCCGACGGCCGAGCCGGCTCCGAGGTCGACGCCTACGCGCTCGGCGTGGTGCTCTTCGAGGCCATCACCGGCACGTTGCCGTTTCGTGGCAGCTCGCTCCAGATCCTCGTCGACAAGAGGCAGCGCGAGGCGCCCTCGCTCGACACCCTCTGCGCGGGCGTCCCCGCCGACCTCGTGGCGCTGGTGGGCAAGCTGCTCGCGCGCGACCCGGCGCGCCGGCGCGCGACGGTGGGGGCGAGGCGGGCCGCTCCGCGCCCGCTGTTCGGACGGGAGGCCGAGCTCACCGCGATCGACGACGCGTTCCGCGTGGGAGGGCGGGTCGTCGTGGTGGAGGGCCCCTCCGGGATCGGCAAGTCGTCGCTGGTGCGCGCCTTCGTGGCGCGCGCGCGCGCCGCGGGGGCGACCGTGCTCGAGGGGCGCTGCAACCCGCGCGAGCAGGTGCCCTACAACGCGCTGGACGGCGTGATGGACGCGCTGTCCTCTGCGCTGCGGGCGCGCGGCGTCGAGGCGCCGGGCGCGGCGGCCAGGCTCTTCCCCGTGCTCGGCATGCCCGAGGCGGACGCGGGGCACGACCCGGACGCGGTGCGGCGCCGCGCCTACGACGAGCTGCGCGAGCTTCTCACCGTGCTCCCCCGCCCGATCCTCTTCGTCGACGACTTCCAATGGGCGGACCCGGACAGCCGCGAGCTGGTCACCGAGCTCGCCAAAGGCGCGGTGACGATCGTCCTCGCCCAGCGGGGTGGCGGTGGGCCGCTGCCTTGGGCGGCCCGCGTGCTCCCGCTCGGGCCGCTGCCCGAGGCCGGCGCCCGGGCGCTCCTCGACCACGCGCGCGGCGAGCGGCCGATCGCCGTCGACGAGCTGATCGTCCTCGGCGCCGGGCACCCGATGTTCCTCGAGGAGCTGGCCCGTGCGGCCGTGCCGACCGCGCCCACCGATCTCGCCGCCGCGCTCTCCGCCCGCCTCGCCTCCCTCGCCGCGCCGGCACGGCGCCTCGTCGCCCTCGCGTCCCTCACCGCCGCGCCGCTGCCCGCGTATCGCCTGGTTCGCGCGCTCCCCGAGGTCGCCCCGGCGGACGCCTTCCGCACGATCGACGTGCTGCGGGCCGAGCGCCTGCTGCGGCTGACCGATCGCGGCGTCGCGCCGTTCCACGATCGCGTCGCCGAAGCCGCGCTCGCCTCCCTCGCGCCCGACGAGATCGCCGCCATGCACCGCGCGCTGGCTGCGGCGCTTCGCGATGGCGGCGACGCGGCGAGCCTCGTCTACCACCTCGCCGCGGCCGGCGACCGGGCGGCGGCCCGCGACGGCGCCCTCGCGGCGGCGTCGCGCGCGGAGTCCGTGCTCGCCTTCGATCAGGCGGCCTCGCTGCTGCGCGACGCTCGTCGTCACGGCGAAGACGACGACGCTCTCCGCTACCGGCTCGCCGACGCCCTCGCGAACGCGCACCGAGGCGTCGAGGCCGCCGAGGTCTACCTCACGGTCGGGGGTCCACGGCGGTCCCGCGCGCGGGTTCGGGCGGCCGAGCTCCTCCTCGCGAGCGGCGAGATCGCCCGGGGTCGCGACGTGGTCGCCGCCCTGCTGGCCGAGATCGACCGGCCCCTGCCCGCGACTCCGGTCGGCGCCCTCGGCGCGCTCGTCGCCGAGCGCGTCCTCCTGCGCGCTCGCGGGCTCGAGCTCCGGCGGCGCGCGGTCGACCCGGACGCCGCCGAGCGCAACGATCTCCTGCGCGGCGTCGCGCTCGGCCTCGGGATGGCGGACAACCTCCGCGCCGCGGCCTACAACGCCCGCGCGCTGCGCGGCGCGCTCGATCTCGGCGACCCGATCCGCGCGGCCATCGCGCTCGCCACCGCGGCCATCTTCGAGGGATCCGTCGACGCGCGCCGGCCGCGCGTCGAGCTCGCGAGGGCGCGGGCGATCCACGAGGCGACCCACGATGAGACTGCGGCCGCATGGATCGCGGGCGCCGAGGCGACGCTCGACGCGCTCGCCCTCGACGGGCCCGAGGTCCTCGCAGGGCTGGACCAGGCGATGCGCTACTTCGCTCTGCGCACGCGCGGCAACGGCTGGGCCGTCAGTAGCATGCGCCTCGTCCGCGGGCTGACGAAGCTGCTCCTCGGCCGCATCGAGGAGCTGCGCGCAGAGCTGCCCGTCGACCTCGCGGACGCTCGGCTCCGAGGCGACCGGTACCTCGAGACCACGCTGCGGCGAGGCGCGACGCGGGTTCACCTCTGCGACGGCGACGTCGAGGCCGCTCGCGCCGCGCTCGACGAGCGCGCTTGGGCGCCGGCGAGCGAGGGCTTCCACATCCAGCACTGGCTCTGGCTGGAGGGTCGCGCGGAGATCGCGCTCTACGAGGGCGACGCGTCCCGCGTCCTCGACGAACACGCCGGGCTCTTCCGCGCGCTGCGCCTGTCGCTCGTTGGGCGGCTGCAACGACCGCGCATCTTGGCGAGGTCGACTCGCGGCAAGCTCCTGCTCGCGCGCGCCCGCGCCCGCGGCGATCGCGCCGCCCTCGCCGAGTGTGCGCTCCTCGTGCGCTTGCTGTCCGCCGAGGGCGTCGGGTACGCGACGGCCCGATCGGCGCTGCTCGCCGCCGGCCTCGCCGCGGTCCGCCGCGACGACGACGGCCGACTGCGCGCGCTCGAGCGCGCCGTCGCGGTCGCCGATCGCCACGGCCTCGCGCTCACCGCCGCGGCGGCCCGGCTGCGCCTCGGCGAGCTCGTCGGCGGGGACCGCGGCCGCGCGTGCCTCGCCGAGGCGCGCGCCTGGTTCGCCGCCGAGCGCGTCGTCGACCCGGAGCGGGTGGTGGCCGTCGAGGTCGGGTTCGCGTGAACGCGCGTCCTGCCGGCCGCCCCACCCCCCCGCCGGGGCCCCCTCACGTCGGCGCGGGGTCGTCGCCCACGCGCACGTCGTCGCCGAGGCGGTAGCCCTCGGGTGTGCGCACGATCGCGTCGCGCAGGCCGAGCCGGCGCAGCGAGGTTATCGAGACGTACACACGGCTCGCGCCCGCGCGCGGCAGCACCCGCTCTCCAGGCCACCCTGCGGCGACGAGCGCCGACACCGAGCGGACCTCGCTGGGGCTGTGCTCCCGCGCTTCGGCGAGGGCCTCGAGCACGCGCTCGAGCTGGCGCCGCGCGCCGAGCGACACGAGGCCCACGCCCGGCGCGCGGAACCACGCCCCGGATCGCGCGACCACGAAGACGTCGCGGCGCGACCCCGCCGACGCGGGGCCCCCATCGAGCTGTGCGGCGACTCGCGGGTGCAGGCGCAGCTCGCGGGCACCGTCGTTGCCCTCGCGCAGCGACGCCGCTAGCTCGAGCACGGCGTGAAGCTCCCGCACGTTGCCCGGCCAGTCGTGGAGCAAGAGCGCGAGGGCGAGCGCGGGGTGCAGGTGCGGAGCGCCGTCGAACGTCCGCAGGCGCCGGGCGGCGATGGCCGTGACGTCCTCCCGCCGCGCTCGCAGCGGCGCGATCTCGACCGCCCGTCGACCGAGCCGGGCCGCGAAATCGGGGCGAAGCCGCCGCTCCACGACCAGCGTCGCGAGCGGCCGCGAGCTCCCGGCGACGACGGCGGCATCGACGCGCCGCGCGCCTGCGCTGCCGAGCCGCCGAACCTCCCGGTCCTCGAGGAACTGGAGCAGCGCGGCTTGCACGGCGTGCGAGGCGTCGTCCACTCCGTCGAGGAACAAGGTCCCGCCCTCTGCGCCCTCGAGCACGCCCGGCGCGTCGGCGGTGCCGAACAGCTGGGCGTGGAGGCGCTCGTCGGTCAGCGCGGCGCAGTGGACCGTGACGAGCGGCCCGAGGCGCTTCCGCAAGACGTGCAGCTCCTCGGCGCAGAGCCCTTTTCCCGTGCCCGTCTCACCGACGAGGACCACCGGGTCGCGATCTCCCGCGACGCGCTCGAGGTCGGCGAGCAGCTCGGCACAGGCGGCCGAGACCCCGGCGATTCGAGGGTGATCGGGCGTGCAGAAGAGCGGCGGCCGATGCTGGCAGAGGAGCAGCATCTGGCCGACGCCGAGGACGGCGTCCTCGCCGAGCGTGGCACTCCTCACCCGCTCGCCGTCGACGAAGGTGCCATTGCGACTGCCCTCGTCGGTGACGAAGAGCCCGTCGCCGCGAGCCCGGACCTCCGCGTGCACGCGCGACAGCCGCCGGTCCCGCTCTCCGGAGAGGGCGGCGAGATCCCGCCCGAGGACGACGCCTTCCGCGCCGCCCACCACGACCCGTCGACCCAGCATCGCCGGGTCGACGTGGTGGACGACGGTGAGCGTCCACACTCGAGCCGGCGTAGGCTCTTCGCGCGACGCCTGCTCGGTGGAGCTCATTCGCGGAGGCTAGCAGACCGTGCGCCCCGGGCTCCGCGCCCGGCCGAGGCAGCGGTCGGCGTGGATCGGTCGCTGGAGGCCGTCAGTTGAGCCCCTGGCGGTCGTCCTCCATGCTCGTGGCCTTGTTGCCGCCCCACTGGTTCACCTTGAAGAGCAGGTACGCGAACGTGGTGTCGGCGGGCAGGCTCAGCTTGGTCGTCGACGTGCCCTTGGTCCCGCCCTTCACCTCGACCTCGAGCCCGTTGGCGCCAGCCGTCGCCGTCACCGACGCGGCCGTCGTGATGGTGGACGCGAGCTCCGCCTCCATGGCCACGTACACCTCGCCGACGATGCGCGCGTCGCCCCCCTCGTTCTTCATGTAAGAGCGTGCGTCGGTCGCGTGCAGGTTCAGGAGATCCTTGAGGTCGCCCGTCCCGATCGCGAACTTCACGAGCACGAGGTGCGCGCTCTTGGCGCTCCCGACGGTGAGGCTCGCCTTGCCGCCGCCCTTGTTGAGGTAGTTGAGGCCGCCGCCGATGTCGCTCTCCTTGACGCTGGACCAGTCGACGGTGATCGGCTTGCTGGTGACCACGGACACCTTCGCCACGGCGGCCGCGGGAATCGTCTTCTCGCGCTCGAGGTACGCCGGGCTGCCGAGCGGGGTCTTCTTCTTGCCGTACGCGCCGAGCGCGAGATCGCCAGCCTTGCTCCGGAAGAAGCGCTGCCCGCCGTCGATGACGAGAGCCGCGTTGGTCACCTTGGTGTCCCCTGCGACCGAAGTGACGGCGGTGAGGGTGATGGCGGTGAAGGCTGCGAAGGCGAAGCGGTTCCAGATGCTCATTGAAGCTCCTTGATTCTCCGACGATCGGACGACGTGATCCTCCCGCCGCGTCGGGCCGTGGCGGAAGCCATGCCGCATGGACGTCCATCCGACGCGAAACCATGCCTGAAACCTCGCGAGGCGGGCGTTCGAGCGGCGAAAGCGCGGGGGGATGGCGGCGCCGATCTCGATCCGTTTTCGATCGAAAGCGGCGCCGCGAGGGGACTGCCGGGACCGCGGCCTTGCGGCGCCTCACCACCGACTTCACCTGCGGCGGCCTGCGGCTCGGCTTTCGTTCCGGCACGGGGGCGAGCTCCCCGGCCGCGGTGAGGAAGCGCCCGAGGCTCGATCGCTCGCCGGAGACTGCCGCGACCGCCTGTCGCGCCGGCTGTGGTGCGCTGGGTGCAACGAGAGCCGCCTCGTCGCGTTCAGCTGCAAAGGCCGCGGATTCTGCCCGTCATGCATGGGCCGCCGCATGTGCGCGACGTCCGCGAATCTCATCGACCGCGTCCTGCCCGAGGTCGCGCTGCGGCAGTGGGTGCTCACGTTCCCGCTCGCGTGGCGCCGCCGCCTCGCGAGGGACGGCGCTCTCTTCGCCGACCTCACGCGGCTCGTCGTCGAGACCGTGCACGCCTTCTACGCGCAGCGAGACGGCGCGCCCGGCGCGAAGACCGGCTCGATCACCGTCGTGCAGCGCACGTCGTCCGACCTCCGACTCAATCCGCACCTGCACGTCCTCTTCCTCGACGGTGCCTATCACGAGGCCGGCGACGCGCTCGCCGACGAGCTCGCCTGGACCGAGCTCCCGCACCTGCGCACCCGCGACGGTTCGCAGGCCGGCGGACGACGCATGGGGCGTCGTCCGCCGGACGCGAACGACGTCCTCGAGCGCGCTCTCCGCCGCATCGACAAGCACCTTCGCCGCCGCGGCCTCCTCGACGTCGCCACCGACGACGACGACGACCGCGGCGCTGCCGACCCCGAGGACGCCCTCGCCGCCTCCGCCGTCTGCGGCCAGACCCCGCCCGCCGGGCCGCAGTGGACGCGCGGCCTACCGCCCGCCCCGGCGAGCGCGCTGTCCTTCGACGAGCCGCTGTGCGCCTCGCTCGATGGCTTCACCTTGCACGCGGCGACGCGCGCCGGCTCGCACCACCTCGCCGGTCGCGAGGCTCTCCTGCGCTACGCCCTTCGCCCGCCGATCGCGAAAGACCGCCTCGAGATGCGCCCCGACGGCCTCGTGCGGATCACCCTGAAGCGCGCGTACAACGACGGGACGGTCGCGGTCGACCTCGACCCGCTCTCGCTGCTCTGCCGCCTCGCGACCAGCGTCCCGCCGCCGCGCTTGCACACGGTGAAGTGTTCGCAGGCCGCCGGACGACGCAGGGAGCGTCGTCCGCCGGACGCGAACGGAGTCCTGGCCCCGGCCAGCCCGTGGCGCGCGCGGTTCGCAGGCCGCGGGAGGCCACATGGAGTGGCCTCCCCCGGACGCGAACGCCGGAGCCGCCCGAGCCCGCGAAGCCCGAGCCCGAACGCTCCCTCAGCCGCGGGCCGCCGTATTGGAAGTCGGTGGTGATGCGTCGCAAGGCGACGGGCGACGGCGAGCGCGAGTAGGAAGCGGCCGGGCCGAGGGCGACGCGAGCGGGCCGCTGGGCAGGGGTGCGCGTTGCGGGCCAAAATTCGCGCGAAGACGCTCACCGAGCTCGCGCGAACGGCCTCGGACGCGCTGATGGAGGCGCGCCGGAAGGCCCCGCGCTGCGTGCGCGCGACCGGTCGGGCGCGTCCCGGCGAGGGCCGCTCGGACGCGCATCGGGCTTCTTTCGCCTACGCGCATCGTCGACCCATGGCGCAGCACGAACGTCGCCTCGACCGCGACCGTCAGGTAGGCAAGCCCGCAACCGGCCGTCCACACTCGCGCGCAGCAGCGAGCCCCGTTCAGCGAGACGACGTTCGGCCGCAACGGCGGCGTCGTTACCACAGGCGCCGTGGAGACGACACGGGCCGTCCATCCCCCGAGCAGGCCGTGCTCCCAACTTCCGGTGGCCTGGCGCACGCCGCTTACTGGAATGCCGCCAGCACTGCGTCTGCGTCCGCGCGAGTCACCGTCGTCCGGGCTGGTCCGGACGCGCCCGGATCCCTACGGTCTCCGGGCTCGGCACCACGGCCATCCGGGCCGACCGGACCGAG
Organism: uncultured delta proteobacterium; assembly: GCA_903906315.1. Classification (GTDB taxonomy): domain Bacteria; phylum Myxococcota_A; class Polyangia; order Polyangiales; family Polyangiaceae; genus CAIVJW01. The sequence goes on from CAIVJW010000353.1 coordinate 8,184, forward strand.
TGGGCCACTGCCGCTCCGAAGCCCCCTGCCGCGGCGAGCTCGTCGCGGGGAAAGACCTGCGCTCGCCATGAGATCGTCCCTCCTCTCCACCGGGTTCGCCGCGCTGGCGATCGCCTCGACCGCTGCGTGCGGCGACGGCTCCGATGGCTACGACAACAAGGCTGCGTGTGCGGAGCAATGCAAGAGCGGGGGGGCCCCCGCGAGCTCGTCGACGACGACGTCGACCCCCACGGCGGACGGCGGCATCACGGTGAACGTCAAGGTGATCGTGCTCGACGACCCCACGTTCGCCCATCGCCGCCACTACGGCGGCAGCGCCGTCGTCGAGGCCGAGGCCGAGGGCGGCAAGTGGAAGACCTGGCCGTACCCGAAGGGCACGTCCTCCGAGCCGCTGACCGGGCTCGCCGGTGGTCACGGCATGTGGATGCTCGCGCACGCCGAGTCCTCCACGGGCCTCCTGCCGACGTTCTCCATGCAGACCGTCGTCTGGGGCGACGCGATCGATCTCCCGATGATCGACCGCGGCGCCATCGCGGCGGTGCTCGCCTCGCTGCCCACTCCTTCGACGGTCGACGCGACGAAGGCGCAGGTGATCCTGCGCTTCCTCCGCAACGACAAGACGCCCACGGCCGGGGTGTCCCTCGGCCAGCCCGTACCGGGCGCGACGGTGCTCTACGACCACGGTGCCGCCGCTTACGGGTCCGCGCCGACAGCCACGGGCAGCGCGGGCACGATCCTGATCCTCAATGTGCCGGCCAGCACCAACGGTGGCAGTCTCGCGATCGACGTCGTCGACAAGCTCGCGACGGGAGGGCCGAAGACGCAGCAATACACGCTGTCGACGAGGTCCGGCAGCGCGACCTTTGCGGCCGTGCCGCTCTTCTGACTGACGCGCGTCGTGACCGGTCGGCTTCTCCCCGGCGTGCTGGCCATGGCGGTCATCGTCGTGGCCTCGAACGTCCTCGTGCAGTTCCCGATCGCCAAGGTCGTGACCTGGGGAGCCTTCAGCTACCCCCTGGCCTTCCTCGTCTCCGATCTCGTGAACCGCTTCCAGGGCGTCGAGGCCGCGCGGCGCGTGGTCTACGCGGGGTTCCTGGTGGGGCTCGCCTGCTCCGCCGTCGGCACCCGGATCGCAGGCCCGATCGGGCCCTTGGTGACGCTGCGCATCGCCATCGGTTCGGGCCTGGCGTTCCTCGTCGGGCAGCTGCTGGACGTGAGGCTCTTCGACCGGCTACGCCGCTCCGCGTGGTGGCGGGCCCCGTTCCTGTCCACCCTTCTGGGTCCAGCGCAGACACGATGATCTTCTTCACCGTCGCCTTCGCTCCTGCGCTGGCGTGGGTCGATCCCACACGGGACGCTTCCGGCGTGGCGGAGGTGGTGCCTCTCCTCGGCGCAGGACCCCTCGTGCCGCTGTGGGCCGCGCTCGGCGCGGCCGACTGGGGCGTGAAGGTGCTCGTCGACCTCCTCGCGCTGCTTCCATTTCGCCTGGCCATCGCGAGGTACGCAGCGCGGCTCCACTGAACCGGGCTCCGCCTCCTCGCCGAGGTGGGCCCCTGAGTGCCCGGGCGCCTCCAGCACGTCCGTCTCGTCCGACCGACCGGGCGCATCGGCGACGAGGCCCTGTCGTGCCTCGGTGACGCCAGGGGCCGTGCGGCGGAGCTCGTCGATCGACAGCGGCGACGACTTCTCGCGCTCGTGGATCACGAGCGGCCGCGGCGCGACGTGCAGCGTCACGCCCGAGAGCGCGACGCCCCACGGCCGCCGGTCCGCGCGCTCCTCGCACCGCGCGAAATCGACGA
>CAIVJW010000354.1 GCA_903906315.1 uncultured delta proteobacterium
GCTCGTCGATCGACAGCGGCGACGACTTCTCGCGCTCGTGGATCACGAGCGGCCGCGGCGCGACGTGCAGCGTCACGCCCGAGAGCGCGACGCCCCACGGCCGCCGGTCCGCGCGCTCCTCGCACCGCGCGAAATCGACGAGGTGCACGCCGAGGCCCGCGGCCTCGTACGCGGCCATCACCTCGTGCACGTCGTCCTCCTCGGTCGCGATCTCGCCGCGGTCCTCGACCACGTAGACGACGCGCGTGATGCCCCGCGCACACCGCGTCTCGGCGTCGGGCAGGTCGTGCGCGCCGAGGAGGTAGCGGTTGTCGGTCACGCCGTCCTCGATCACGGTGTCGCGGTAGGCGAGGCGCCACGCGTCGAGCAGGAACACGGGCGCGCCGCGCTCGCCGGGCGCGGGCTGGCGCGGGTCGAACGTCGTCAGCGCCGCGAGCGTCTCCTCCGCGGGCACGAGGCCGTCCTCGTGCGGCCAGTTGTTGAAGGTCGTGACGAGCGACATGGGCCGCGTCGCGTGCTGGCTCAGCGTCGCGCCGAACGCGACCGACGCCGCGCCGCGCAGATCGACGAGGAACCTCGTGTCGTCGGGCACGCCCGCTTGCGCGAGCTGGTACGCGGCCCAGCGCGCGCGCACGACGGACGGCAACGTGCCGACGTCGGGCATGTGCGCCGACTCCGGCGCCTCGCCGAGCGCAGTGAGCAGCGTGAGCTTCTCCCAGCGCGCCCAGGCGTCGTCGGGCGCGAGCTGCCAGCGCGCGATCGCGTCCTCGGCCGACGGCAGCACGACGAGCGCGTCGTGCGAAACGTGGCTCTCCGCCGTCAGTCGCGCGAACCAGCCCACCAAGCGCGCGTCGAGCACGTACGCGCCGAGCGTCGCGAGGCGGTCGCCGAACGGCGTCGCGATCGCGCGCTGCGGGGCGTTGCGCTGCGCGATCCAGCCGATGACGTCGAGCGACTCGGGCACGTGCTCGCGCACGACGGCGGCGTCCTCGGGCGCGAGGTCGGCCTGTCGCGCCCACGCGCGCGCCATCGAGAGCTTCGACTGCGCGAAGAGGTGCGAGAAGCTCGTGAGCGTGCGCGCTTCGCCCGCGCGCACCGCGTCCTCGATCGCGCCGAGGTTCCTCTGCCCCGTCATGTGCTCGGTCGGAAAGTACCGGTAGAGCGCGGTCACCAGCGTGTCGCCGACGGCGAGGCCGCCCGGCGCGCGCACGGGGGCGGTCGGCGCGGCGAGGATCGCGCGCACGCCCACGCGCTCGAGCGAGCGCTTCACGAGCGCGCACACCTGCAGGTCCTCGGCGTACGCGGTCGCGTGCAGCAGCGCGACCGCGCCGCGCGAGCCGTCGGGCCGCGTGGCGAGCGCGGCGAGGCGCGCCGTGAGCTCGCCTCTGTGCCCGAGCGCTCCCCCAGCCGCGGGCCGCCGTATTGGAAGTCGGTGGTGATGCGTCGCAAGGCGACGGGCGACGGCGAGCGCGAGTAGGAAGCGGCCGGGCCGAGGGCGACGCGAGCGGGCCGCAGGGCAGGGGTGCGCGTTGCGGGCCAAAATTCGCGCGAAGACGCTCACCGAGCTCGCGCGAACTGCCTCGGACGCGCAGATGGAGGCGCGCCGGAAGGCCCCGCGCTGCGTGCGCGCGACCGGTCGGGCGCGTCCCGGCGAGGGCCGCTCGGACGCGAATCGGGCTTCTTTCGCCTGCGCGCCGGCGTCCGCGTCGATCGTCGTCGACGACGTCGTCGTGGCGCCGCCCGTTCCGCCGGCGCTCGTCGCCGTGGCGCCGCCCGATCCGCCGGCGGCGCTCGTCGTCGACGCCGTCGAGGCGGTGGTCGCCGTCGCGTCGGCTCCGGAGAACGCCTCACCGCACGCGGCGATCGCGAGGAGGCCGCCGAGGGCCGTGAAGGCGGCGTGCCGCCGGGTGCCGACGTGGACCACGAGCCCATGCCATCGCCCCACGAAGCTCGATGTGGGGAGGATCGCAATCGTCGCCCTCCGAGCCAGGCGCGCCGAGGCGTGTGGTACGTTGCTCGCGAGGCCGACGATGAACGGGACGCGACCGGCCGGCACGGTGACCACGGCAGGCCCCGCGGTCGCCGCGCTGATGCCCTGGCGACAAGCAGGGGAGCTTCGGGCGACCGTCGTCCTGAAGGCGAGCTTCGCCTTCGCGTGCGACACGGTCGCGGCGCGGGTCGATGCGCGGCCCATCGTCGACCACGACGTGCCGTACGCGATCGGCCGCGGGCACGGCCCACGCTTCACGACCGACCTCGTGCCCTGGATCGGCCGCGTCGACGTGCTGTTCACCGGGTGCGCGTACCCCCGCGAAGGCGCGCCGCACGGCGTCGACACGCGCGCGCGGATCGGCGTTTTCGACGGCCGCGCGGCGAGTTTGCCCCTGCTCGACAAGTCGGTCCTCGTGCGGAACGTCGACGCGCTCGGCGTGCCGATCGCGTACGACCTCGCGCTCGGAGGGCCCTCGTGCCCCGAGAACCCGGTCGGCACGAGCTCGCCGCGGATCGTCGCGACGGACCCGGCGCGCCCCGGCGGTTTCGGCCCCGTCAGCGCTGCGTGGCCCGCGCGGCGCGCGCGGCTCGAGGCGCTCGGCGAGGGCCTCGGCCTCCCGATCCCCGAGCTCCCGGCCCTCGTGCCGTGGGACGCCTTCTCGGCCGCGCCGGACGATCAGCGCCTCGGGTCGCTCCGGGGCGACGAGTGGATCGTCCTCGAGGCGCTGCACCCTCGTATCGCGATCTTGCGCACGCGCCTGCCGGGCGCGGTCGCGCGCGCCGAGATCCTCGGCCTCTCGAGCTTCGGCATCGAGGACGGGCGCCCCGTCGCGATCGGGATCGACACGCTGCAGATCGATGGCGACGATCACACGATGACGCTCACGTGGCGCGGCGTCGTCCCGCTGCCGAGCCTCGCGGCGCTCGAGGCGTTGCGGATCGTGGCGCGCGTGGACGACGCGGTCACGCCGGAGGAGCGGTCCGAGCAACCGACGCCTCTGCCCGACACGCTCACGCTCCCGGACGGCGTGGTCCGCCCCCCCGAGACGCTGCGGCTCGGCGAGGACCCAGCGCTGGCGGACACCGATCTCCTCCCCGCGGAGACGGTGATGCTCGGCGACGACACCACGCGGGCGCCGGCTTACACGCTGCCGTTCCGGCGCGTCGACGTGGACGCGACGGTCGTCGAGACCGCGCTGCTCTCGGACGAGGCGCAGGCCGACGCCGCCGCGCACCCCGCGATGCCGTTCGCGCCGCGCGCGGAGAGCGCCCCGCCCCCGCCGGTCGCGAGCCCGACCGCGCTGACGGACGACGCGCGAGCGCCCGCGCCCCCGCCGCCCGCTCCGCCGCGCGCCTCGCCCTGGAAGCCCGCTCCGCCGCCGAGCGCCCCGCAGCCGGCGCGCGAGGCGCAACTCGACGAGGAGCCGTCCCTGCTCGATCGGCTCTACGGCCGCTGAGGAGAGGTGAACCATGTCGGACCACGTGTCGCTGAACATCCGCCTGCAGTCGAAGCAGAGCCCGTGGCTCGAGAAGCTCCGCGTTCGACGCGTGACCATCCAGGAGGCGCTCTCGCGCTTCTATCGGGTGTCGATCGAAGCGCTGGCTCCGCGCGAGGACCCGGGCGTCGGCGAGCTCGTCGGGTCGCGCGCCACGATCGTGATCGAGCGCGACGACGCGGATCCGCGGATCCTCCACGGCGTGATCACGGAGCTCGTCGATCGGTTCTCGTCGCACGACGAGGCGCGCGTGGTCGAGCTCGCGATCGAGCCTCAGGCGGGCGCGCTCGCGCGACACTCGGCGCCACGCGTCTTCGTCGACGCGACCCTGCCCGAGATCGTCGAGAAGAAGCTCCACGCCGTCCTCGGCGAAACGGGCACCTGCGAGGTCGCGCTCGGCGAGCACCACCCGCGGAGGCCGATGGTGCTGCAGTACGGCGAGGACGACCACGCGTTCCTCGCGCGACAGCTCGAGCACGTCGGCGCGACGTGGCTCTTCGAGCAAGGCTCCGACGCGGAGACGATCCGCGTCGTCGACGCGATCCATCGCGGCCCCGAGGCCGACGTGCTCCAGATACGGCATCGCGCGCGCGGCGAGCACAGGGACATCTTCGCGCTCGAGCGACGCGAGCAGATCGTGCCGTCGATGCACGTGGTCGCAGGCTACGACCTCGCGCGGCCCGAGCTGCGGATCCTGCACGTCGAGGGCAAGGCGAACGGCCCGTGCGGCGCGACCCTCGAGGTCGACTCGGGCGTGACCGACGCGGACGACGCGCGTCGGATCGCCATCGTGCGGCGCGAAGAAGCGCAGGCGAGCGCGACGGTGTGGAGCGGGCGGAGCACGTGCACGAGCCTCACGGCGGGCCTGCACGTCACGGTGACCGACCGCCCCGGTGTCGACGATCTCCGGCTGCTCGTGACGGAGGTGACGCACGAGGCGACGGTGCCCGTCAGCGAGTCGCTCGCCCCCGCCGAGCCCCCGCACTACGAGAACACCTTCCTGGCCATCCCCGCGGAGCGACCTTTCCGCCCCACGCGCATGACGCCGCGCCCCCGCATCGCGGGCCTCTTGCCGGCGATGATCGAGGGCATCGACGCGACGTCGGGCGGTGCGGCCGCGCCACTCGACGAAGAGGGGCGCTACCTCGTGCGGTTCCTCTTCGACGTGCGTACGAAGCGCGAGGGCGCCGCGTCGTGCCGCGTCCCGCTCGCGCAGGGCTTCGTCGCGACGGGGGGCGGGATCCACTTTCCCCTCGCCGCGGGTGTCGAGGTGCTCGTCGCCTTCGTCGACGGCGACCCGGATCGCCCCGTGATCGTGGGCGCTCTGCCGACGCAGTCGAAGCCGTCGCCGGTGACGCTCGCCAACCCCGGCGTGAACCGCCTGCGCACGGCCTCGGGCATCACGTTCGACGTCGTCGAGCGTTGACGCGCGTCCGATCCTGCGCCCGCCACCATCGTCGAGCGCAGCCTTGGTCTATCGACCGGGCTGCTCGACGCGCGTAGATTCGCGCGCGCGCGACAGCGCGAGGAGGCCCCGTGGAGGTCGTCACCGAGACGCCGTACGTTTTTTTTCCGTTCGACAGCACCGTCGTCCCGACGGCACCCGCGCTGACGATCGTCGTGAAGGGCACGTTCGAGCTGCGCTCCGGTGATCCCGCCGTCGCGCTGCCGAAGGCCAAGCAAGCCCCGATCGCCTCCGACGAGACGTACCTCGACGACCTCGGGCGCAGCCTGCGCCGCGCGACGGATCTCGTGCCGTCGAAGCTCCGCGGCGAGGTCACGGTGAACGCCGTCTGCCACACGGAGGGCGGCCGGCCGCGCACGGCGTGCGACGTCGGCATCGCGGTCGGTCCGATCGTGAAAGCGCTGCGGGTGACAGGCGATCGCGTGTTCACGCGCGACGCGCACGGCGCCCTGCGCGCGAGCAACCCGGCGCCGTTCACGATCATGCCCATCCGCTGGGAGCGCGCCTTCGGTGGGCTCGCGTTCCCCGAGAACCCGCTCGGCCTCGGGCTCGAGCCGGTGCCGGACGACGACGGGCGCCTCGTGCACGCGCTGCCGAACGTCGAGTACGTCGATGCGCGCGTCGAGCGCGTCGAGGACCGCCCTGCGCCCGCGTGCTTCGGCCCGATCGCGGCGATGTGGCAGCCGCGCCTCCGGCGGCTCGGCACCCGCGACGCACGCTGGGCCGCCTTCCGCGCGCCGCTCCCGCCGAAGGACGTCGACCCGCGCAGCAACAACGCCGGGCCGGACGATCAGCAGCTCGAAGCGGGCTATTTCCGGGGCGACGAGCCCGTCGTCCTCACCGGGCTGCATGCGGACCAGCCGACGTACGGCACCGCGCTGCCGGGCGTACGGCTGCGGGTGTTCCTGCTCGTGCGGCAGCCGAACGGCGATCCTCCGCGCTTCGTCGAGGTCGGCATGTGCCTCGATACGGTGCACCTCGAGGTCGAGGCGGGGACGATGGACCTCGTCTGGCGTCGAGCCGTCCAGGTGACGAGCCCGCAGCACCCCGAGATCGAGGCCGCGTACGTGGCCGAAGAGCGGCTCGCCGACGAGCCCGCGCCGCTCGAGGCGCACCGCGCCCGCTTCGAGGCGCTGCGACCGCCCCGCGCGCCCGACCTCGTCGCGGCGCTCGACGCGGAGATCACCGCGCAGCTCGCCGAGGCGAAGAAGCTGCTCGCTGACGCGAAGCTACCGCCGGCGGAGCTCGCGAAGCTCGAAGGGATGAGCGATCCGAAGAAGCTGCTCGAGGCGGTGCTCGACGTCGTGCGCGGCAAGACGGCGGAGCTCGCCGAGCTCACCGAGACGCTGAAGGCCTGGCACTGAAGCGCTAGGTCACACCGGCGGCAGCCCAGGCGGCAACGGCGGCGGCCCCAGAGGCGGCGGCCCCAGAGGCACGAGGACTGGTGGCTCCCCCGACGGCGGGCCCACGACCTGGCCCGAGGCAGCCGAGCCTCCTGCGCCCGAGTACACGGGCGCATCCGACGGCCCCAGCGAGTACACGTTGGACAGCGGCGTCGGCACCGCCGCCATCTGGATCGCGGGGCTGTTCAGCTTGATTGTGGGACCACTCAGCTCGATGCCCGTCAGGTTGACGCGCACGAAGCTCAGCCCGCACGAGAGCGTCGCGCCTTGGCTGTCGACCGTGAGGGCCGGGCCATCCAGGCCGGCGGCTGCGGCGACGGCCTCCACCTTGCGCGTGACGAGCTGGAGGACACCGACCAGCAGCGAGGCCGCGGCACAGGCGGCGTTGACCGAGTAGATCGTGATCTGGAGCGGCTCGGCCACCTCGAGGAACCGCTTCGCGTCGGGAGTGGCAGAGTCGCCTTCGCCTGTGGACCCCGCGCCGACGGCGGCTGCCGCCACGGAGTACGCGGTGAGGGCGGTGTTCACGGCGACGAGCGCGGCCTGAATTCCCAACGTCGCCAGCGTGCCGACCGTCCGCCACGCGGTCTCCTGCGCCGGGCTGTAGCGGAGCGAGATGCTCGAGCTCGAGAGCGAGTGCGTCGTCTGGTGGTCGACGCTCCCGACCTTGAAGTTCGACTTCATCCCGCTCGGGCCGAGGTCGAACTTCGCCCCGAGGGGCACCTTGATTTGCAGCCCGGCCGACGCGTCGAACGCCACCGCGAACGCGTTCGTCACGTTCATGCCGCCGAGATAGCGGTAGGACGCGCCGAGCGCGTGCCGCGCGTGGTAGCCGAAGGTGAACCGGCCGTACCCGCCACGCTCCATCCGGGTCGATCGCCAGCCGCCGAGGAGGCTCCGGCACGTGAGCGACGCCGAGACGAGCTTCTTGCCGGGGATGGCGGCCACCTCGAGGCGCTCGCCCTCGCGCAGCCGCAGCAAGACGTCGTCGTCGACGTCGTAGACCTCCTGGTAGCTCGGCCCGAGCACCGACCGCGACTCCGAGCCGGCGGTGATGCGCAGGCCCGCGGGGCTCGTCATGTGGATGTCGTGCGCGGCGTAGATCGCGACTCCATCGCCGACCAGCGAGGACGCGACGGCCCCGCCGGCGGCCGCGAGCGCGCCCATGGCCCACGCCCGCACGGCCGCGTCGCGATGGGTGGTGAGCGGCACGAGCGCGCCGCGCGCCACCGTGTCACCGGCCTTCGCGCGATCCGCGAGCGTCTTCTGATCGGCCAGGCTTCCTCGGCCTGCGGTGCGCTGCAGGTCGCGCACGATGCGCGCGTGCAGGCTCTCGAGGGCGCCGAGCGCCCACTCGGCCGGCGCCGGCCCCGTGCGCGACGCGCCGACGTCGGGGGCCGTTCGCAAGGCCTCGAGCGCGCGGATGGCCCGCGTCGAGCCCGCATCGGCCTTGGCGACGAGCTCGCCGCGCGCGTCGTCGTCCCCATCGAGCACGCGCTTCTTCAGCGCCTCGCCCTCGGCAGCCCCGAGCGTGTCCTCCTTGGTCGACGCGGGCCGCAGGGCGACGACGAGCTCGCAGATGTCGGCCGGCGCGGGCTTCGTGAACGCGCGCTCGCCTTCGACGGGCGCGCCGAGGCGGAGGAACGCCCGCGTCTTGGGCGCCGCGCCGGCCGTCTCGGCCGTGTCCATCACGCGGACGACGTACGATCCGTCGAGCACGCGCGTCTCGGCGCGCCCGTGGGCGAGCTCGTGCGACTCGCCGCCGACCGCCACGAGCAGGCCCGTCGCGGCGGCCGCGTCGAAGCGCGCGAGGAGCTGGCCCTCGCGCGCGGCATCCGGCACGCCGAGGCGCACGTAGCCGCCCCGATCGGACCCGGGCACGAGGATGGACACCCAGCGGGGCACGGGGGTCGCTTCCGACATCGGCTCGCCTCCTTTCCTTCAATCCGACTGCAACGGGCCGGGGATCGGCACCACGACGCTCACCACGCCGCCGAACGAGCACGTGCAGGTGCTCGTCGCCGTCGCCATCGGCAACGCTCCGGCGAGCGATGCGACCGTGGAGGGCGTCCACGGGGTGACGATCGTCGGCACGCACGGCGCGGGCGTGGGCACGCCCATGGCCGCGGCCGTGGCGGCCTGGACTGCGGGATTCCCGGGCGAAAGGCACGTCCCGAAGGTCGCGACGTACGGGAGCGTCGACGCGATCGCCGGCACGGCCGACGTGACGCCGCCCATGGCGGGCACCCCGGGCGTCGGCGGCACCGTGATCGGTGTCGGCACGCTGCCGAAAGGGCACATGAGCGTGGACCCACTCCAGAGCACCGGGAGCATGATCGCGAACCTCCGAGTACATCGAGACTAGAGCGTCTTCAAGGTGATCGCATACGGGTAGCGTGTCGCGTCGCGCGCGAGCGCGAACGGGTCGCCCGCCTCGAGGGGCGGCGCGAGCACGACGAGGGCGCGTGGCGACGGCACGCCCGACACGTAGGGAGCGCGACCCGTCGCGAGAAGGCGCGCCGACGAGCCGATGGGCCCTACCGCCCCGCAATCGTCTCGACGCGCCCGCCCCGGATCACGCGCACGAGGTGGTTGCCCGAGTCGGTGACGTACACCGCGCCGTCGGGGCCGACCTCGACGCCGCTCGGCCGCGCGAAGCGGGCCTCGGCCGCGGGGCCGTCGGCGTAGCCGTCGATGCCGGATCCCGCGAGCGTGCGCACGGCGCCGCGATCGACGACGCGCACGCGGTGGTTGCCGAGATCGGCGACGACGAGTGCGCCCTCGCGGCCCATCACGAGTGCGACGGGCGCGTCGAAGCGCGCGGCGGTGGCCTCGCCGTCGGAAAACCCGCGATCGCCCGATCCCGCGAAGGTCGTCACGCTGCCGTGGCGGACGAGGCGGATGCGATCGTTGCCGGCGTCGGCGACGTAGAGCCAGCCTTGGTCGTCGACCTCGACGGCGGCGGGCCGATTGAACTGCGCCTCGGTGGCGGCCCCGTTCTTGAAGCCGGGGGCGCCCGTGCCCGCGAGCGTCTTCAGCTCACCGCCGGCGAGGATGCAGACGCGGTGGTGCTGCGTGTCGGCCACGTAGACGGTGCCGTCCTTCGCCACGGCCACGCCCGCGGGCGCGCGCAGCTCCTGCCCGGCGACGCCGCCCGCGATCGTGCGCACGACGCCGCCTTCGATGGCGCGCACGCGATCGCTGTCGCCGTCGGCCACGTAGACGGCGCCGCGCGCGTCGACGTCGAGATCCCAGAGCGAGTGGAAGTCCGCGTCGCGCACGGGGCCGTCACGGAAGCCCGCGACGCCCGATCCGGCGAGCGTGCGGACCTCGCCGCCCTGGAGCACGCGCACGCGGTGGTTCATCCAGTCGGCGACGTAGAGCGCGCCGTCGGGGCCGAGGCCGAGGCCCCACGGCCGCGAGAAGCGCGCGTCCGCGACCGGGCCGTCGACGTAGCCGCCGATCGCCGACGACACGATCGTCGAGACGCGCCGATCGCGCACGACGCGCACGCGATCCGCGCCTGCATCGGCGATGTACACCGCGCCGTCCGGGCCCACCGCGACGCCCTGGGGGAGCGAGAAGGTCGCGTTCGCGGCGTCGCCGTCGGCGGAGCCCGCGTCCCCGGATCCCGCGAAAACCTGGGCCTTCCCGTCGCGCACGACCATCACGCGGTGGCGATCGGGGGCCGCGAAATACACGGCGCCGTCCGGCGCGACCGTGAGGCCGGGCTGCCAGTCGAACGCCGAGAGCGAAGGCTCGTCGACCGTGGTCGGGCGATCGGCCATCAAGAGGGCCGTCGAGAGCATGCCGCCCCGCAGGACGCGCAGGCGGAGGTTGCCCGCGTCGGCCACGTAGATGGCGCCGTCGGGCGCGAACGCGACGCTCGAGGGCGAGTCGAGCTTCGCGAACCCGGCCGATCCATCGGCGAAGCCGCGCTCGCCGACGCCGGCTACCGTGGTGACCTGGCCCGCGAGGACGAGCCGCACGCGGTGGTTGCCGCGATCGGTGACGAGCACGCCGCCGTCCGGGCGCAGCGCGATCCCCGACGGGTGATCGAGCTTCGCCGTGGCGACGGGGCCGTCCGCGAAGCCGGCCTCGCCCGTGCCGGCGAGCGTCTCGACGCGACCGCCGCGCAGGACGCGCACGCGGTGGTTGCCCTCGTCCGCGACGTAGATCGCGCCATCGGGCCCGATCTTCACCGTGCGGGGGGTGTCGAAGCGCGCGGCGTCGGCCGGGCCGTCCGCGAAGCCGGCCGCGCCCGTCCCCGCGAGCACGCGGAGCGCGCCGCCCTCGAGCACGAGCAAGCGATGGTTGCCTCGATCGGCGACGACGACGCTGCCGTCGGGCGCGACCGCGACGCCGCTCGGCGCGAAGAGGGCGAGGGTCGTCGGGCCGGCGGGGCGCGCGGCGAACGCGGGGGGCGAGGTCGAGGCCGAGGCGATCGGCGCGGACGGCGCGACGGCGGCCGGGCTCGCGGGCGGTGGCGCGGGAGCGAAGGCGAGGCGCGCGGCGACGGCGAACGCCGCGACCCCCGCGACGACGGCGGCCACGCGAGGCGCGCGTGAAGGCGCGAGCGACGGCGTGACGGGCGCGGGCGATGCCGCGACGGGCGCGGCCAGCGTCGGCACGGCGGCGATCACCTGCGCCGTCACCGTGCTCGACTCGGGCGCGACCTCCGCGGCCGCCGACGGCAGGCGCGGGAGCGGGACCGTGGCCGCCGCGCCTACGTCGCTCGCCGCGATCGCTGCGCCCGACGCATACGGCGCGAGCGCGGTCGCGAAGGCGTCGGCGCTGGCGAACCTGTCGAAAGGGCGCGGGGCGAGCGCGCGCGCGAGGACGGAGACGACGCCGGGCGGGAGGTCGCCCTCGGCGCGCTCCGGCGGCACGTAGGTGATCTCGCCGGCGCCGATCCGCCCGTACGCGGCCGTGAGCGCGCGCGGATCGATGTGGATGCCTTTGACGAGCACCTGCGAGTACGGCACGCCGCCGCGCGAGAGGAGCGCGTGCAGCACGGCCGCCACGGCGAAGAGGTCCGACCGCGGGTCGTTGCTGGTCGGATCGAGGAGCTGCTCGGGCGCGGCGTACCCGGCGGTGCCTCCGCACGCGACGCGCGTCTGATCCTGGTCGGCCGTGCGCGCGAGGCCGAAGTCGATGATCACGGGCGCGAGGCCGCTCGGCGCCCCGCGCCGCTCGACGACGATCACGTTGTTCGGGTTGATGTCGCGGTGGACGATGCCCTTGTCGTGCGCGTGCTCGAGCGCCGCGCAGAGGTCTTGCGCGAGGCGCACGGCGTCGCCGAGCGGGAGCGCGGGCAGGTCGCTCGTGCGCCGCACCCAGTCGCGCAGCGGCCGCCCGGCGACGAGCTGCTGCGCGAAAAAGAGGCGATCGTGATCGACGTCCGCGTCGAAGATGCGCGCGATGCCGGGGTGATCGAGCGCGGCCATCGCGCGCGCCTCGGTCTGGAAGCGATCGCGCAGGGCGGAGCGCTCCGCGTGCCGCCCGTGCATCACCTTCACGGCGACCTCGCGGCCGAGGTGCTCGTCGACGGCGGCGTAGACGACGCCCATGCCGCCCTGGCCGAGCATGCCCACGATCCGGTACTTGTCGCGAATCGTGAGCGGTACGCCGCACACGGTGCACGCGACGGCGGAGGCCTCGGCCTCGGCGCCGCAACTCGGAGACCAGCAGTGCGTCATCGGACAGCCCGAGACGGTACGCCGCAGGCGCGCCGAGCGCCACGCCGAGCGCGCAGGCGCGGTGGGAAAGCCCGCGTCAGCGCCCGCCGCCGACGCGGTAGAACGAATCCGTGCCCGCCCTACCTGAGCATCGCTCGGCATACGAGAGCGCAGCAGCTTCGCGGCCTGCGGTGGGGCTGCACGCACGCGGCTCGTCGATCGACAGCGGCGACGACTTCTCGCGCTCGTGGATCACGAGCGGCCGCGGCGCGACGTGCAGCGTCACGCCCGAGAGCGCGACGCCCCACGGCCGCCGGTCCGCGCGCTCCTCGCACCGCGCGAAATCGACGA
>CAIVJW010000355.1 GCA_903906315.1 uncultured delta proteobacterium
ATGCAGCTCGAGCAGCGCGAAGTGCGCCCCTCGCGCGCGGTCCCAGGCCCCCGCGGTCGCGTGCCGCGTCACGTCGCTCGTCGCCTTCGGGCGCACGTTCGAGGTCACGCTGATGACGCCCTTGGCGCCGACCGCCATCATCGGCAGCGTGAGGCCGTCGTCCCCGCTGAGCACGGTCAGGCGGTCGCCGAGCCGGCGGACCGTCTCCTGGCACCGCAGCACGTTGCCCGTCGCGTCCTTCAGGCCGACGACGTTCGGCGCGGCCTCGCAGATCCGCGCGATCGTCTCGGTCGCGAGGTCGACGACCGATCGCCCCGGGATGTTGTAGAGCACGATCGGCGCGCCGATGGCCTTGGCGATGGTCACGACGTGCTCGCGCAGGCCGTCCTGCGAGGGCTTGTTGTAGTACGGCATCACGATCATCACGCCGTCGGCGCCGGCGGCGAGCGCGGCCTTCGACGCGGCGACCGACTTCTTGGTCGAGAACGAGCCCGTACCGGCCACGACCGGCACGCGGCCGGCCGCCCGCCGAACGACGCGCTGGATCACCAGGGCCTGCTCGTCGTCGGTGAGGGTGGGGGCCTCGCCCGTCGTGCCGCACGGCACGAGGCCCGACACGCCGCCCTCGATCTGCGCGTCGACGAGGGCGTCGAGCGCGTCGAGGTCGATCTCGTCGGCGCCGGCGCGGAACGGGGTCACGAGCGCGGTGTACGTGCCCGCGAGGTGCAGCGTGCTCATGGCGGCGACGATGCGGGGCCGGGGCGATCGCGTCAAGCGGTCGCGCCGGCTCGGGCGTCCATCGGGGTCGTTCGGGCTGCCGGCGGCCCATCGCCTCCCCGCACGGCTTGACCGGCTGGTGCCCCCATGAGAACTAAACCCGATGCGATTCGCGGGCGTCCGGAGGCTCCTCCCCCTCGTGGTGGGGGGTCCGATCGACGTGCGCCCGGGCCCTTGCTCGGTGGCGGGCTCGACGCCGGGCGTGGGCTCATCGGTCGCCCATTCGGACCGCGCCACGCCCACCCGCGCGGCGCAGACCTCGATCGGTGCAGCATGGCAGTAGCGAACGGTCCGCCGGGCTCGGGCCCTTCCGCCGCGGGCGCGCCCCCCACGATCCCCGAGCCGTCCAGGTCCGTTCGCGCGGTCCCCGTGAGCGACCTCGAGTGGGACGACGACGAGCAGCCGACCGAGCAGGACGTCACCCTCGTGCTCTCGCTCGGCGCCGAGGCCGCGAAGAAGGCCCTGCGCTCGGTGAACATCGACATCGATGCGCAGCGTTCGGGCGCCTCCCGGCCGAAGGCTCGCCGGGGACCGATCGCGGAGGAGCCGACCACGGTCCCCTCCGGGTCGTCGCCCGGCCGGATGGGCGCGACGAACGGCGCGGCCAGGCCGCTCGGTGCGCCCCCCGTCGAGGTCGAGGACGCGGCGACCGCGGTGCACTTCCCCGGCGATCTGGAGGCGCTCCTCCGCGCTTCGCAGCAGACGGGCGAGGACCTCGGCGCCACCGTGATTCGCGACGACCTCGGCGCGACCGTCGTGCGCATGCCGGCTCCGTCCGGGCTAGGCAGGCCGCCGATTCCGTCCGCGATCGACTCGGAAACCGGCGAGGAGATCGCCACCGTCAGCCTGTCGGAGCTCGTCCTCGAGGATCCGACCGTCCCGTATCCCGCGGTCGCGGCACTTGGCGCCGCGGCCCAGGCCCCGGTGCCCGGTACCATGAGCCGTCCCTTCTCGCCGCTCTCGCCCCCGCCCGCCGGCGCGCGCCCCCCGCTGCCGCCGCTCCCGGCCGCGCTGCCTGCGCCGACGCCGCCGGTGGCTGCTTCGCTCGGTGCCGCGCCCACGCCGTTCGGCCTCGCCCCCGCCGGTCCGCTCCCGCCGGCGACGCCGCCTCCGCCTCCGCGGGGCAGCGCGCCGCCTGCGCGCGGGGCGCTGCCTGCGCCGTTGCCGCCGCAGGCCCCGCTCGCGCGGCCCACCGGCAACCGCTCGCGCTGGCAGCGCATGGGCACGCTCCAGGGCGGCCTGTTCGCGCCGGGCCCTGGCGAGGGCCCTCCGGCCGGTGCGCCCCCGGCCGCCCCGCCGCTGCGCGCGGCCACGTTGCAGGGCCTCTCTCGCGGCGGCCCCGGAGCCCTGCCCGCCCTGCCGTCGCCGACCCGGCCGACCGACCCCACGGTGCCGCGCATGGACGTCGTCGACCTCGCCGAGGAGGACGAAGAAGAGGCGACGCTCATCTTCGCGAAGCCGAGCTCGGCCTCCCCGCCGGCGCCGGGGATGCAACAAGGCGCGTCGCCGCGGCTGCCCGCTCCGATCCCCGCCGCCGGCATGCCCGCGCCTCCGGGCGCGAGGCTCGAGGCCTCCCCCGTCGCCTCTCCGCCGGTCCTCGCGGCCCCAAACCCGATCGCGAGGGCGCCGCAAGCGGCCCCAGGCCCCGCGCCGCTGCCGCAGCCCTGGGCCCCGCCGCTCGCGGCGTCGACGCCCGCGCCGGCGCTCACCGACGTGCAGCGGGCGATGCAGGCCACGCTGCCGCCGATCACGCCCAGGACCAACCGCATGGGCGCCGTGCTCGGCGGCATCGCGTTCGTCGTGAGCGCGACCCTGGCGGTGTTCCTGCTGTTGCCGCGCAAGGGGCGCCTCGTCGTCGAGGTCGCGCCGGACAACAACGCCATCGTCCCCGCCGCCGAGGTCTTCGTCGACGGCCGCAAGGTCTGCGACCGCGCGCCCTGCGTCGTGTCGGAGCTCGGCCCCGGCCCCAAGTCGATCCGCGTCATCGCGCCCGGCTTCATCACGCCGGACGTCGTGATCGAGACCGTCGAGGCCGGCCGCGAGTCGCACGTGAAGGTCCCGCTCCGCGGCACGGCGCCCGCGCGCGGCGGGGTTCGCGTCGCCGGCGGCCAGCCCGGCGTGAAGATCTTCGTCGATGGCAACGACCGCGGCGGGGTACCGCAGAGCCTCGACGACCTCACCCCGGGCACGCACGCGCTCCGCTTCGACGGCGGCGATCGCTTTCAGACCCTCGAGCGCACGGTGGACGTGGTCGGCGGCCAGGTCCGCGACCTCGGCGACGTGCGCCTCAAGGTCCGCAAGGGCCGCGCGACGATCACGCTCGCCACCAAGGGTGCCGAGGTGCGCATGTTCCGCAAGGACAAGGGCGAGAAGTCCGCGCGCACGCTCGACGGCCCGTGGCCCGTCGCGGTCGACGTGGAGGTCGCCGAGGGCTGGCGCCTCGTCGCGTCGAAGAAGGGCCTCGATCCGTTCGCGCGCGATCTCGGCTTCGACGACGGCAACCCCGAGGCCGCGATCCGCATCGAGCTGCAGAAGCCCGGCGCCGAGCCGCCTCCCCCGGTCGAGCCCAAGGTCGCCGAGCCGAAGGTCGCCGATCCCAGGCCGGCCGAGCCGAAGAGCGTCGAGCCGAAGGCCCCGACCCCGGCGCCGCCGCCCGAGCCGAAGGCCGCCGAGCCCCCGCCGAAGAAGCCCGAGGCGCCCGCGGTGTCCGGCACCGGCACGCTCAACGTCAACTCGCTCCCGCTCTCGAGCGTGCTCATCGACGGCCGCCCCTACGGCAGCACGCCGAAGACCGACATCTCCCTGCCGGCCGGCTCGCACACGGTCACGTTCGTGCACCCGGAGCTCGGCCGGAAGTCGGTGACGGTGACGGTCGAGCCCGGCAAGAGCGCGACGGCCGCCGTCCGCTTCAAGAAGCCGGAGGAGTAGCCCGCGGGGTGGCGGTGGCGCCGGCCCGCCATGGCGGTCGCCACCCGATTCGCGCCGCCGCGCCCTCGTTTCTCACGGGATCTCGCGCGGCACGCGCCTCGCTGTTGCCGCGCCCATGTTCGAGCCTCACGCTGCGTACCCCTCCGTGATCGACCGCCCGTTCCCCCTCCGCCCCGCCGACGTCGCGCGCGGTCCCTCGGGCGCGCCGGGCGACGGCTCGCTCGACGGCCTCCTCGCCGAGCGCTTCGGCATCCCGCGCCTCTACGGCTGGCAGCGCGAGGCCATCGACGCCGTCCTCGCCCCGCCGAGCCGCGTGCTGCTCGTCGCCCCGACGGGAGGCGGCAAATCGCTCTGCTACCAGCTGCCTGCGGTGGCCCTCGGCGGCACCAGCCTCGTCCTGTCGCCGCTCATCTCGCTCATGGAGGACCAGGTCCGGGCCCTCGAGGCGCGCGGCATC
This sequence comes from uncultured delta proteobacterium, assembly GCA_903906315.1. Lineage (GTDB taxonomy): Bacteria > Myxococcota_A > Polyangia > Polyangiales > Polyangiaceae > CAIVJW01. The sequence goes on from CAIVJW010000355.1 coordinate 4,163, forward strand.
GCGGCGACCTTCTTCGCCTCCAGCCTGCCGTGGGAGGAGAACCGTCGACGCCTCGGTCAGCTCCGCGCCGGGGCCTATTCGCTCGTCTACGCCGCGCCCGAGCGCCTCGGATCGGACGCCTTCCTCGACGCGCTCGCGGGCGTGCGCCTCGACCTCGTCGCCGTCGACGAGGCGCACTGCATCGTTCAGTGGGGTCACGACTTCCGGCCCGACTACCTGCGCATCGGCGAGGTCCTCGAGCGCCTCGCGCCCCCGCGCGTGCTCGCGTGCACCGCCACCGCGACGCCCGACGCGCGCGACGAGATCGTGCGGCAGCTCCGCTTCGATCCGGACGCCGTCACCACGGTACTGCGCGGCTTCGCGCGCCCGAACCTGCACTTGGCCGTCCGCGAGGTCTCCGGCCCGCGCGAGGCGCGCGAGCTCACCCGAGCCGCGCTCGCCGACGCGCTCGGCGCGCCCTCCTCGCCGGGCGGCTCGGGCATCGTCTACGCCGCCACGCGCAAGGCCGCCGAGCGCATCGCCGAGGACCTGCGCGAGGTCGGCTGGGACGCCCGCCCGTACCACGCGGGCCTGCCCGCCGACGATCGCGCCTCCGTGTCCGCCGCGTTCGCCGCGCGCACGCTCGCCGTCGTCGTCGCGACCAACGCGTTTGGCATGGGCATCGATCGGCCCGACGTGCGCGTCGTGGTGCACGCCCAGCCGCCCGCCTCGATCGAGGCCTACTACCAGGAGGTCGGGCGCGCGGGCCGTGACGGCGCGCCGGCTGCGGGGCTGCTCCTCTTCGCCGGCGCCGACATCGCCCTGCGCCGCCGGCTCGTCGCCTCGTCGTCCGACGGCGTGGCGCCGAGCCCCGCCGAGGTCGCGCGCGCCTGGGGCCTGTTTCGCGCGCTGCTCCGCTACGTCGACGCCGGATCCTGCCGGCACGACTTCATGCTGCGCTACTTCGGCGACGAGGCCGAGTCGCTCGGCGGCTGCGGCCACTGCGACGTGTGCCGCGAGGTGGTCGCCCTCGAGGCCGACGACCCCGAGGCGCTCGAGCGCGACGGCGACGCGATCCGCCGGGCGCTCGCGGGGGTCGCGCGCGTGAAGGGGGGAGCGGGCTTGCAGGCCGTGGCCGCCATGCTCCGCGGCGAGCGCAACGAGCGCGTGGGGCGACTCGGCCTCGACCGGCTCTCGACGTTCGGCGTGCTCGAGGGGCGCGGGGCCGACGAGGTCATGGGCATCCTCCGGGTGTCGCTCGCGGCCGGCTTCCTCGACCTCACCACGGGCGACTACCCGATGCCGATGGTCACCGACCTCGGCTGGCGCGTGATGCGCGGCGATCTCGCCCCCCGCGCGCGCCTGCCGCCGCGCCTCACCGTCCCGCGCGCCCGCTCCCGTCGTCGATCGGGCGCCTCCGCGGTCGCGCCGGTCGCGTTGGGTGCCGTCGACCCGCTCGCGGCCGCTCGCGAGACCCCGCTGTTCGCCGCCCTGCGCGAGCACCGGGCCGAGGTCGCCCGCGCCGCGGCGTGCCCGGCCTACGTCGTGGCCACCGACCGCACGCTCGCCGAGATCGCCATCCGCCGCCCGCGTAGCGTGACGGACCTCGGTGAGGTCCACGGCATGGGCCCGGCTCGGTTGGCCCGCTACGGCGAGGACCTCCTGCGCATCGTGCGCGAGGCCGGCGTCTAGCCACGGACACGACGGGGGGAGCGCGCCTCCCCGCGACCGCCGAGCGCCCGGCGGCGGCTCGGGGGCGACGACGCGCGGTTTTTGCGCGCAAATACCCCGCTTCTCACGCGCCCAGACGCTTTTCGCGTCTGCTACCCTAGCGGGGCGCTGTCGCTCGCCCTACGAAACGGTCGCCGCCGCGGGCCGCGCGGCCGAAGGCCCCATGGACCTCTCCCAGTACGTAAAGAGCATCTCCCACGCCGCCAACACCATCCTCGAAGGGATGGCGGTGACGTTCTCGCACCTGTTCCGCGAGCCGATCACGGTGCAGTACCCCGACAAGCTCGACCGCCCGATGAGCGAGCTGCTCCCGGCGCGCTACCGCGGCTTCCTCGAGGTGCAGATGGACATCTGCACGGGCTGCAAGCGCTGCGAGAAATCCTGCCCGATCGACTGCATCGCGATCGATCTCGTGAAGGACCCCGTCGCGAAGAAGCAGACGATGGGCCGCTTCGACATCGACATGGGCAAATGCATGTACTGCGGCCTCTGCGTCGAGGCCTGCAAGCACGAGTCGACGGGCGCCATCCGCCACACCCGCGAGTTCGAGGCCGCGAGCGCGTCGCTCGACCACCTCACCTTCCGCTTCATCCCCGAGGGCACGCTCGTGCCGCTCTACAAGGCCCCCAAGGACCTGAGCGAGGTCCCCGTCGGCCAGTACGGCCCGCACGCCCGCGAGGCGCGCGAGCGCGCGATGCGCGACAACCCCGCCCGGCTGAAGGAGCTCCGCACCTTCTGGGCCGCGGAGCGCGCCGCGAAGATCGACGCCACCCCCGAGGCGAAGCCCGCCAAGACCTGATCTGCGCAAGACCGGCGTCCCGGTGCTGAACCGGCGCCGAGCTTGCGCGAACGCCCTCCCGTCTTGAAGGGCGAACCCCCACCCTCTACGGTCTCCCCCGCGCCATGCCCGCCACCGTCTTCCTCGCGCTCGCCGCCCTCACCCTCGTGTCGGCCGGCATCGTCGCGTTCTCGAAGAACATCATCTACTCGACGCTCGGTCTGCTCGGGACGTTCCTCGGCATCGCGGGGCTCTACGTCACGCTGTCGGCGGACTTCCTGTCCGCGGTGCAGATCCTCGTCTACGTCGGTGGGACGCTCACGCTGATCCTCTTCGCGGTCATGCTGACGGCCCGCATCGACAAGATGAAGGTGTCGAACCCGAGCGGCGGGATCGTCCCCGCGTTCGTGCTCGTCGCGCTCCTCTTGGTCGCTCTCGGCACCGTCGCGGCCCAGACGGCGTGGCCGTCCGAGGCGCGGCCCGTCATGCCGTCGACCGCCAAGCTCGGGCACGCGTTCCTCGGCGAGTATCTCTTGCCGTTCGAGCTCGGATCGATCGTGCTGCTCGGCGCGATGATCGGCTCGGTCGTGCTCGCGCGGCGAGCGGTCAAGCGCAGCTGGGAGAAGGGTTGACACCGTGGAGATCGGCCTCGTTCACTACCTGACCGTCTCGGCCGTCCTGTTCGGGCTCGGCCTCTTCACGGTGATGACGCGCAAGAACGCCGTCGGCATCCTGCTGGGCGTCGAGCTGATCCTCAACGCCGCCGCGCTCAACTTCGTCGCCTTCAACCACTTCGTCGGCGGCGGGATCGCGGGTCAGGTCTTCACGGTCTTCATCATCATCCTGGCCGCCAGCGAGGCTGCCATCGCCCTCGCGATCGTGCTGCAGGTCTACAGGAACCGCCGCACCATCGACGCCGACGAGCTGACGAGCCTCCGGAACTGATCTGCGACGGGCGCAGCGTCGGCGCTCGTCGCGTCGACGCCGCTCGCTGCGTAAGGCGTCCCGGTCGCGCTCCGCAGCGTGACCTTGCGCGCCTTCCGGGCGCGACGCACGTTGGCGTCATGCAAACGCTGTCCCAGGCCGCGCTCTTGGGCTACGTCGAGCTTCAGGTCGGCTCGCTGGCCATCCAGGTGCCGATCCGCGCCGCCCAGCCGGCGCCCGGCCCCGACGGGCCGCTCGCGTCGTTCGCCATCGAGGGCGACGCCTGCGCCATTCTCGTCCGCGGCGACCAGCAGAGCGCCCAGGTCGAGACGGCCGTGGCGGCGGCAGCGCGCGAGGCGCTGCGTCACCTGTCGCACAAGCTGCTCAACTAGGCTTGCGACGCCTCGGCCGCGCGCCGGGGCAGCGGTCGGTCGTCCGGGGTGCGCATCGGCCCGAGCTGCCCGCCTCCCACGGGGTTCACCGCGGTTGGCGGCCCCATCGTCACGCTGTCGCGGCCGAGCCGCGCGGGGTTTGGGGCGGCCTGAGCCCCATCGTCACGCTGTCGCGGCCGAGCCGCGCGGGGTTTGGGGCCGCTCGCGGCCCCATCGCTACTCAGCCACGTCGGGGACGTCGATCACGAGGTCGTCGCCGCCGGCAGCCGGCTTGGCCTTGCCGGGGCGCGGCTTGTTCCAGCGGCCGCTCGAGGCACCGTATGGCGTCGCCGTCGGCCACGGCGCGGGGCGTCCGGCGTCCCGCTCGACCCGCGCGCCCGGGTCGATCGCGCGAATGCCGGCGTCGGTCGCGTCGGAGGCGCCCACCACGGGGGGCGGCGAGGCCGATGCGGCGGGGGGGGGCGGCTCCGCGGTCGCGATCGAGGTGGCGGTGGTCGGGGTGGCCGGCGGTTGGGGAGCGGCTCCAGGCGACGGAGAGGGATCCGCCCCCGCGATCAGCTGCGATCGGATGACGACGATCGCGAGCGCGACCGCGCCCGCGAGCACCGCCAGCCCGAGCACGCGACCGGCCCGCTGTCGTCGCGATCCGTCGAGCTCGGGCGGCGGGGGCTCGGTCATCGGGGACGTCACCCCCGAGGTCGTGCCCGTGCGGGCGCGTCCCGGATCGATCGCGCCGCCGAAGTCGTCGCGGTAGGAGGGCGGCGAGCGCGGCGCCGGCGCGGCCTCGGGGGTCGCCGCGAGCCTCGGGGTCGAGCGGGGCGGCGGCGCGATGCGCGGCTGCGACCGGCGGGCCTCGGGCGCGCGCGGCGGCTCGGCGCGAGCGGGGGGCGCGAGATCGAGGCGCGGAGGCGCCGGCGTCGCAGGCGCGCCACGCAAGCGCGGGGGCGACGACCTCGGCGGCACGGGATCGTCCTCGGGCCCGACCAGCACGATCGCAGTCCGCGGGGTCGGGGGCGCCGACGCGGAGCTCGTCGCGTCGGCCCCGGTCCTCGACTCGGGCGCCTGCTCGGGCCGCTTGCGCACGAGCAACATCGGCTCGGGAGGCACCGTGCTCGGCCGCTCGCGTCCGATCGGATCCTGGGGCTCGGGCTCGGCCTGGACGCGCCGGGACGACCGAGGCGCCGAGTCTGGCGGCAGATCGTTCACCAGCACGACCGGCTTCGCCGCGCGGGCGATCGACGCCGCCAGCCTCGAGGTCGGACCGTCGGACTCGAGGTCGGACCGCGGCGCGGACGGGGGCCCGCGCAGGAGCTCCGGCGAGATGCCGACCGCGCGGGCGAGCGCGTCGGCCATCTCGCGCGCGCTCTGGAACCGGTGCGCCGCATCGCGGGCGCACGACCGATCGAACCACGCGTCGAACGCCGGCGTGAGGTCGGGCATCACCTGCGACGGCACGGGAGGCTCGGCGACCGCGATCTTGATGAGCAGGTCGCCGATCCCCTCGCTGTCGAACGGGAGCTCGCCCGTCGCGCACTGGTAGGCGATGACGCCGAGCGCCCAGAGGTCGGCGCGGTGGTCGATCTCGGCGAGCCCCTTGATCTGCTCGGGGCTCATGTAGTGCGGCGTCCCGAGCAGCTCGCCGAGCTCGGTCCGCGGCTTCGCCGGGCGCGGCTCGCCGCCGGCCGGGCCGGTCGTCGTGATCTTGGCGATGCCGAAGTCGAGCACCTTGACGATCTCGTCGTCGTCGTTCTGCACGAGGAAGACGTTCTCGGGCTTCAGGTCGCGGTGGACGATGCCCGCGGCGTGCGCCCGCGTGAGCGCGCGCGCGACCTGGGTGACGATCTTCGAGGTCTCGTAGAGCGTGAGCCGGCCGCGGTGGTGGAGCCGATCGTAGAGGTCCTCGCCCTCGAGCAGCTCCATCACGATGAACGGCTGATCGCCGTCGATCCCGTGGTCGAGGATCTGCACGACGTGGGCGCTGCGGAGCTGCGCGGCCGCCGTCGCCTCGCGGCGGAAGCGCTCGCGCATGTCGTCTTTGCGCGCGAGGGCCGGGTCGATCAGCTTGACCGCGACCTCGTTGCTCAGCGCGAGGTGCTCGGCGATCCAGACGGCAGCCTGCGAGCCCACGCCGATCGGTCGGATGAGGCGGTACCTCCCCGAAAGTAAGCGGCCCGCGACGATGCCCATCGGCTGATCGAGCCTACGTTCGACGCCTCGCGCTGTCGAGTTCGCACCGCAGGAATCGAAGAGATCTCATGCGTTTCCGCGCGTTCGTTCGCGCAGTTCTTGCCGATCGATCGCGCCGGGCGGGATTCGTTCAGCGGGAGCGAACGATCTGGGCGAGCCGGGCCACGACCCCGTTCGCCACCATGGTCAGGACCTGCTTCTCGAGCTCCACGCGGGCGCTCGGGCTGCCGCCGAAGGCGATCTTCGATCGCGCGCTCGGCCCGCCGTCGACGCGGCCCACGAGGGTGCAGCGCACGCGCAGGACGTCGCCGTGCTGCTCGGTCACGAGCTCCTGCACCCGCACGCTCAGGGCGATGTGCTTGTTGCGGCCGAAGTCGGCCTTCTTCGCGGCCTGCGCGAGCAGCGTCCGCAGCGTCTTCTCGACCTGCGCGGCGTCGGGGCGGTCGGGCACGACGACCTTGGTCCACTCGACCTTCGCGGGCGGTGACGCGGCGGCCGGCGTGGTGGTGGCCGCGGCGACGACGATCACCGCCGCCGAAATCCAACGCAGAGCGCGGCGCATGCGCGCACGGTACCCGTCCCGCCGCGGCCGGCCCACAAAC
>CAIVJW010000356.1 GCA_903906315.1 uncultured delta proteobacterium
CCGCCCTTCGCGATGTCCGCGTACGAGATGGCCTTGGCGAGGTTCTTCTTCGACTGCACCTTGACGATGGCGGCCGTCAGCGTGGTCTTGCCATGGTCGATGTGACCGATGGTGCCGACGTTGACGTGGGGCTTCGTCCTGGAAAATTTCTCTTTGGCCATGGCTAAGTGTGCTCCTCGTAGGCGCGCGCTGGCGGCGCCTCAATACCCTCGTCGCGAGACGATCTCTTCTTGCACTGCCGCCGGACACGGCGAAAAGTGCGAAAATTGCATACTGTGCGTCGCGCGCCCCTGCGTCTTCGAGCGCACGTCGGTCGCGTACCCGAACATGGCGGCGAGCGGCACCTCGGCGCGGATGACGCGGGTGTTGTGGCGCTGGCTCATGTCGAGGATCTTGCCCCGGCGCGAGTTGAGGTCGCCGATCACGTCGCCGAGGTAGTTGTCGGGCGACACGACCTCGACGGCCATCATCGGCTCGAGGATGACCAGGCCGGCTTCCTTGGCGGCATCCTGGAACGCGAACGAGGCCGCAACCTCGAACGCAGGACCCGAGGAGTCGACCTCGTGGAAGCTGCCGTCGACGAGGTGCACCTCCATGTCGACGCACGGGTAGCCGCAGAGCACGCCGCGGCCCATCGCCTCGCGCAGGCCCTTCTCGACCGAGGGGATGAACTCCTTCGGAATCACGCCGCCGACGATGTCGTTCGAGAAGACGAAGCCGGTGCCGCGTGCGCCGGGCTTCATGTCGATCTTCACGTGACCGTACTGGCCGTGGCCGCCCGTCTGGCGCACGAAGCGGCCGTCGACGCCGACCACGGACTTCGTGACGGTCTCGCGGTACGCGACCTCGGGCTTGCCTACGTTGGCCTCGACCTTGAACTCGCGACGGAGCCTGTCGACGATGATCTCGAGGTGGAGCTCGCCCATCCCGGCGATGATCGTCTGGCCCGTCTCCTCGTTCGTGAACGTGCGGAACGACGGGTCCTCGTAGACGAGCTTCTGGAGCGTGGCGCCGAGCTTGTCGAGATCGGCCTTGGTCTTGGGCTCGATCGCGATCGAGATGACCGGCTCCGGAAACTCCATGCGCTCGAGCAGGATCGGGTGCTTCTCGCTGCAGAGCGTCTCGCCGGTGCGGGTGTCGCGAAGGCCGACCGCCGCGTAGATGTTGCCCGCGTAGCAGGTCTTGATCTCCTCGCGCTTGTTGGCGTGCATCCGGAGGATGCGCCCGAAGCGCTCGCGCTTGCCGCGGGAGGAGTTCAGGACGGCGTCACCGCTCTCGACCGTGCCCGAGTAGACGCGGAAGAAGGTCAGGTTGCCGAACGGGTCGTTCATCACCTTGAACGCCAGGGCCGCGAAGGGCTCCTCGTCGCTCGCCTTGCGGGTGACGATCTTGTCCTTCTTCTCCGGCAACGTGCCCTCGACCGGCTTCACGTCGGCCGGCGACGGGAGGAAGCTCACGACCGAGTCGAGGAGGAACTGGACGCCCTTGTTGCGGAAGGCGGCTCCGACGAGCACCGGCACGAGCTTGAACGCGATCGTCCCGGCGCGCAGGGCCTCGTAGATCTCGTCGTCGGTGACCGCGTCGACGTCGCCGCCGACGAACTTCTCCATCACCTTCTCCGAGACGTCGGCGCACTGCTCGATGAGTCGATCGCGAAGCGCGCGGCAGCGGCCGAGGTGGTCGTCGGGGATGTCCGTCCACTCGTACTTGCGACCCTTCGACTCCTCGTCGAAGACCGCGGCGCGCATCCGGACGAGGTCGCAAACTCCGCGGAACGTGTCCTCGATGCCGAGCGGATACTGCACCGCGACCGGGTTCGCGCCGAGGCGATCCACGATCGACGACATGCACATCTCGAAGTCCGCGCCGACCTTGTCCATCTTGTTGAGGAAGGCGACGCGCGGCACGTGGTAGCGATCGGCCTGGCGCCAGACCGTCTCGCTCTGCGGCTCGACGCCCTGCGAGGCGTCGAAGACGGCCACGGCGCCGTCGAGCACGCGGAGGCTGCGCTCGACCTCGATCGTGAAGTCGACGTGCCCGGGCGTGTCGATGATGTTGATGCGGTGCCGAATGCCCGAGTACTGGCCCGTCTCAGGCTGCCAGAAGCAGTTCGTCGCGGCGGAGGTGATCGTGATGCCGCGCTCCTGCTCCTGCACCATCCAGTCCATCGTCGCGGCACCTTCGTGCACCTCGCCGAGGGAGTAGTTGATGCCCGAGTAGAAGAGGATGCGCTCGGTGACGGTCGTCTTGCCGGCATCGATGTGCGCCATGATGCCGATGTTGCGCGTCCGATCGAGGGTGAATTCGCGGGCCATCTGGGTCGTTCCTCGTCGGGCTTCGCGTTCGGTCGTCGGATAAAGAACACCCTCTCCAGCCCGGCCCGCCATAGTTTGGCAGACACATTGTCTGGAGAGGGTGTCGGGGTGCGGCGGGCGTCACCCGGGCCTTGCGGCCTCAGGCGGTGACGGGATGTCCAGCAACCCGATCCTTATGTCGACTCGGCCATCTCGCTCTGCTCGTCTCCTCGACCCCGTGGGATCTGACCCGGCGACCTAACGACTCTCGCGACGCGGTGACAGCGTGGCCCCAGCTCCGCACGGCCGTCGCCGGCCGCACTCCCTGGGGCGGCCCCCTCGGAGGGGACCCCGGCGCCTACCAGCGGTAGTGCGCGAAGGCCTTGTTGGCCTCCGCCATCTTGTGCGTGTCCTCGCGCTTCTTCACCGCGTTGCCGCGGTTCTGCGCCGCGTCGACCAGCTCGGCCGCGAGGCGCTCGCGCATCGTCTTCTCGCCACGACCGCGCGAGTACGTCACGAGCCAGCGCATCGCGAGGGCGACGCGACGCTCGGGGCGAACCTCGACCGGCACCTGGTAGGTGGCGCCACCGACTCGACGGCTCTTGACCTCGAGCTTCGGCTTCACGTTATCGAGGGCCTTGCGGAAGACCTCGATGGGCTCCTCCTTGAAGCGCTCCTTCACGATATCGAACGCGCCGTAGAGGATGCCCTCGGCCGTCGCCTTCTTGCCGCCCAGCATGAGGCTGTTCGTGAACTTGGCGACGAGCTTGTCCTTGAACTTCGGGTCCGGGGTGATCTTGCGCTTGGGGACTTCGCGGCGACGCGGCATGGTGATCCTCTACGACTGACGATTCAGCGATCGAAACCTGGGAGGCGCCCTTCTCGGGACACCCGTCGGCCACGTCGAGCCCAGCGGCGCCGACCTCGTAGCCGAGCGCGAATGAGGCCGGGGCCCCATTCGCCGACGTGGACTACGACTTGGGCCGCTTGACGCCGTACTTCGAGCGCTTGCGGTTGCGGGTGGCCTTGTTCGTCGAGCTCGGGCCCGAGGCGCCGGAGGCGTCGAGCGTGCCGCGGACGACGTGGTAGCGAACGCCCGGGAGGTCCTTGACGCGGCCGCCGCGGATGAGGACGACCGAGTGCTCCTGGAGGTTGTGACCCTCGCCCGGGATGTAGCTCGTGACCTCCATGCCGTTGGTCAGCCGGACGCGGCAGACCTTGCGGAGGGCGGAGTTCGGCTTCTTCGGCGTCGTCGTGTAAACGCGCACGCACACGCCTCGGCGCTGCGGGCACGACTTGAGCGCGGGGGAAGCCGTCTTGTAACGAGCGGCCTCGCGGCCGAAGCGAATGAGCTGGCTGATGGTAGGCATGGGTATGCGGGTCCCGGGAATGGCGGGGACGCGAAGGATACGCGGCCACGGTCGGCTGTCAACCCTCGCGGCGAGGGGAGCGACCCGGGGGGCCGGAGGCGCGTCGGCGAGGGGAGCGACGCAGCGCAGGGCAGGCGGACTCTAGCCGAATTCGGGGGGCGCGCACGAACTCTCGCCGGGCCGCCGCAATGGTAGAGATCGGGCGGTGTCGAAGGCCCACCGCCTGCTCCCCGGCAGCACGTTCGCCGGGCGATATCGCGTCGTTCGCCGGCTCGGTCAGGGCGTGATGGGCGCGGTCTACCTCGCGGAGGACGCGGCCACGGGCGAGCGGAGCGCGCTCAAGGTGATGAGCCCGGAGATCACCTCGGACGCGCGGTTCGTCGAGCGCTTCGAGCTCGAGGCGCGCGTCGGCGAGCGCATTGCGAGCGAGCGCGTCGTGCGCGTGTTCGCCTCGGGGGTGGACGCGGAGAGCGGGCTGCCTTGGCTCGCGATGGAGTGGCTGCCAGGGCGCGACCTCGGGGCCGCGCTCGGGGCGGGGCCGCTCGCACCGGAGGTGGCGCGCGAGGTGATCGCGCAGCTCTTCGAGGCGATGGCCGCCGCGCACGCGGTGGGGATCGTGCACCGCGATCTGAAGCCCGAGAACGTCCTCGTCGGCGAGCCGGAGGCGGAGGGACGGCCGCCCCGCGTGCGCGTTCTCGACTTCGGCGTCGCCAAGATCGTGCACGACGCGACGCTCAGCGGGACTGCGCCGGGGCTCGGCACGCCGCTGTGGACCGCGCCCGAGCAAGGACGCGAGGGCGCGACGATCCGACCTTCGGCGGACGTGTGGGCGCTCGGGCTGCTCGTGTTCCGCACGCTCACCGGGCACCTGTTCTGGAAGCACGCGGGCGAGGGGTCCTCGGCGTTCGAGCTGGCCGTCGAGCTGCTGCGCGCGCCGGTCGGGCCGGCCAGCGTGCGCGCGAGGGAGCTCGGCTGCGAGGGCGCGCTTCCCGACGGGTTCGACGCATGGTTCGCCCGCGCCGTGGCGCGCGATCCGGCGGCGCGCTTCGCGAGCGCGGGCGAGGCGCGCGTGGCGCTCGACGCCATCTATCCGCTCGGCGCGCGACGCTCGGATCGGGCCACACGCACGCTCGTCGCGGCCACCCTCGCGATCGTCGTGGCGATCGCGATCGGGCTCGTGGCGATGGCGACGCGCTGACCCCTGCGCGGGGGCCTACGGCAAGGGAATCGTGGTCTCGGCCCGGGCGACGATGGCGTCGGTCGCGTCCTCGAGCCAGCCGCGCTCGCGCGCGAGCATCAGCGGAACCTCGCGGAAGAGGAGCGTCGCCGTCACCTTGGCGGAGGCGCACGGCTTCGGCACGGCGAACGAGTGCGTGGTCCTCGCGATCGCGTCGGTGGGGATGCGGTTGTCGCTGGCGATGTCGACCGCGCGATAGTGGTGCACGAGGCGCGCGCCGTCGGCGTCGACCATCACCTTCGCGAAGGTGTAGCCGGGGACGCCTGCGATCGCCTGCGATTCGGCGCCCTCGGCCAGATCGCCGATCGCGTCGCCGAGGTACGCGACGTCGCCGATGGCGGCGGGCGCGATCGCGTCGAGCGTGATCGTGACCGCGCCGACGGAGACGACCTTGGCCTCGCCGAGCGGCGCGCGGATCTCCAGGCCCTTTTCCATGGGCGAGAGCGCCTTGTCGGCGAAGAAGCCGACGCCAGCGTAATCGTCCCACTCGCCGGTCGGGTGGACGAAGCGCACGACCTGCCCCGGCTTCGCGCGCGCGGCGCCCTCGGGCCAGGTCAGCGTCGCGCCCGCGACCTTCACGTCGGCGCCGACGAGCCCCTCGGCCACGGCGCCGGCGACGTCGTTCGTCGTCATGCCGCCGACGGCGGTGAGCGGCGCGCCGCAGCCCTCGGCGCGCACCACGAGCACGAGGCTTCGGATCGGGTCGCCGGTCGGGATCGCGTGGCCGGCGTTCTGGCTCTGGATCGTCACCTCGGCCGTGATCGCCTGGCCGTCGGTCGTCGCCGAGACCTTCGCGGCGAGCGCGGCCTCGATGAGGCGCGGCGAGCCGTCGAGCGCCTCGAGGAAGGTGTGCTGTCGGATCTGCTCCGGCGGGCGCACGTAGCCGAAGGTGATGTTCGCGTTCGACTCGTCGGTGATGTCGACGGTGCTCTTCAGGCCCGCTTCGTCGGGCGGCATGTGGCACGACTGGCACTGCGTGTCGGGCTTGTCGTAGGGGCTACCGGCCCACTCGGAGTACGTCGTGTGGACGGGCAGGCCCTTCGGCCAGCGCGCGGCGTCGAGCTTCTGCCCCGGGAGGAGGGCGCCCTGGCGCTGCTCGTGGCAACCTCCGCAGAAGACGCTCTGCGAGTACTTGGGCTGGTAGACCCCGCCCATGAAGCCGTTGGGCACGTCGAGCAGCGGGCTGTAGAGCGCCTGCAGGCGCTTCGATCCGATCTGACCGTCGAAGGTGTCGTGCGGGCGCTGGAGCTTCACCGCGCCGCCGAGGCCGGCGGGCTGCGTGAGGTCGACGTCGGCGATGTGGTGGCAGACGTCGCAGTGGTTGCCGAACTCGTACGCGAGCCCGACGGCGTCGTGCAGGTTGCGACCGCCGGCCTTGCCCTCGATGCCGGGCGCGTGGCAATCGGCGCACGCACCGAAGGCCGTCGGGCGCTCGCCCGCGGGCAGGCTCGGGTCGTCGCAGGAGGGCTTGCCCGGACCGCCGCAGGCGTTGAGGTCCGGGAGGACGCCGCCGCCGAGGTAGCACTTGCTCACGGAGTCGGCGACCGTGCCCGGCACGAGACCAGCGCGCCAGCGCCCGCCGGCCGCCGTGCACGCGGCCTCGTCGGCGTGCGCCTGGGTGACGCCCGCGTAGAGGTCCTGCACGAGCCCCTCGCTCGCGGCGTTGCGGTGCGCGGTCTCCTGAAACTGGGCGACCATGAGCGTGTGGCAGTGGCCGCAGTAGTCGGTGGAGTTGTCGAGCTTCGGGTCGCCGACGCCGGGGTGACCGTAGGTGTAGCCCTCGTTGTCGGGCGGGGTGACCCAGCGCATGACGAGCTCGACCGGGCCGGTGGGTAGCTCGTAGAACTCGGCGCCGGCGGTGCGGTAGCCGAACTTGCTAGCCACGACGGCGGGCACGGCCGGCACCTCGTCGGTGAGCTCGATCGTGTAGGCGCCGTCGGGGCCGGTCGTCATCGCGGGGCCCTTGGCGCCGCCCTGCAGCACGATCGCGCCCTCGACAGGCTTGTCGCCGTCGGTGACGACGCCGGACACGGTGAACTTCGCCGGCATCGGCTGCGAGGCCCCCGCGCCCGCCGATCCGCCCGCGCCGCCCGCGCTCGAGGTGCCGCCCGCGCCGCCGCTCGAGCCGCCCGCCGCGCTCGAGGTGCCGCCCGCGCCGCCGGC
>CAIVJW010000357.1 GCA_903906315.1 uncultured delta proteobacterium
CCGCCCTTCGCGATGTCCGCGTACGAGATGGCCTTGGCGAGGTTCTTCTTCGACTGCACCTTGACGATGGCGGCCGTCAGCGTGGTCTTGCCATGGTCGATGTGACCGATGGTGCCGACGTTGACGTGGGGCTTCGTCCTGCTGAACTTCTCCTTGGCCATCTCCCGACTCCCTGGTTGACGATGCGTAGTTCGCGGTGCTGCGGGGAGCCCACCATCGGGATCGAACCGACGACCTCGTCCTTACCAAGGACGTGCTCTACCGACTGAGCTAGGTGGGCAAGATTTCGCGGAGCGGGCGACCGGGTTCGAACCGGCGACGTTCAGCTTGGAAGGCTGACGCTCTACCAACTGAGCTACGCCCGCAAGTGCTGTCCGCCGTGTTCGCCGGTGGGCCTTCTCCGAGGACGAGGTGAACGGATGTCCCGTTGCGCCTCCGATGAACCGCTTGCCCCGTCGGGCCGCACGGCGTTCGTTTGAGTTATTGAGACAGAACCTGGTGGAGGGTGATGGATTCGAACCATCGAAGGCATAAGCCGGCAGATTTACAGTCTGCTCCCTTTGGCCGCTCGGGCAACCCTCCGTAGGTACTTCTAATTCTCCGCTACTGCCGCTTTGCTTCGACTTCCCCGCCTGCTCCGAAGAGCTGACGAGGGGACTCGAACCCCTAACCCCCTGCTTACAAGGCAGGTGCTCTACCGATTGAGCTACGCCAGCCTGAACCCGAGGTCTCTCCGTGGCGCCGGGGGCCGGGCCGACGGAGTGGGCACGGCCCCGAGCGACGCGTCGATAGACGAGCGCCGACAAGGGGAGCAGGCTCTTAGCCCCCTGCAAGAGACGTGTCAAGCGCCGGCGATCGACTTTTCGTCCCGGCGGGTTGTCTTGGCTGATTCCGGGGCGTTCGCAAGGGGATTCCTGCCATTCGCCGAACGCCGGCGCCAACTCGTCGTGGCACCTGGCCCGCTCGTACGTGCGTGCTTCATGCCCGTGGGCACACGAGGCGCCCGCGTTCGCTGAATACGCTGTTATGCTGCGCGCGGCCTGCGGGCGGCTATCGGTCCGCGGCGCGAGCTCACTCCCTTCGAGCGTAAGGTTGAGGTTCGATCGCATGGACTGCATCGCGTGTCACGCGCCGCTCAAAGACGGCGCCCGCTTCTGCGAAAAATGCGGTGCGCCGCAGCCGGTCTCCACGGAGGAGAACGACCCGCTCATCAACACGATCGTGGGCGGCCGCTTCCGCATCACGGGGGTGCTCGGCGAGGGCGGCATGGGCCGCGTCTACACGGCCGAACAGCAGATGGGCACCACCGTGCGCAGGGCGGCGGTGAAGACGCTGCTCTCGCAATACGCCAAGGACAAGGAGGTCCACGCACGCTTCATGCGGGAGTGCGGGACGGTCGCGGAGCTCGAGCACCCCAACACCATCAAGGTGTACGACTTCGGGCAGACGCCGACGGGGGAGCTCTACATCGCGATGGAGCTGCTCACGGGTGAGTCGCTCGAGGCGACGCTCGAGAAGGGCGGCGCGCTCTCGCCCGAGCGCGTCGATCGGATCACGGGGCAGGTCTGCGGCTCGCTGCAGGAAGCGCACGAAAAGGGCATCATCCACCGCGACCTGAAGCCCGCGAACATCTACCTGACGACGCGCGGCGCCGAGACCGACATCGTCAAGGTGCTCGACTTCGGCATCGCGAAGCGCGGTGGCGCAGCGTCCAAGACCGAAGCGAAGCTCACGCAGCAGGGCAAGATCCTCGGAACCCCGCCGTACATGAGCCCAGAGCAGTTCAAGGGCTCCGAGCTCGATGCTCGCAGCGACGTTTACTCGCTCGGCGTGCTCACCTACGAGATGCTCACCGGACGGCTGCCGTTCGAGGCCGACACGCCGTGGGCGTGGGCGACGCAGCACATGACCGCGCAGCCCTTTCCGTTCGAAACGGCGCCGCTCGGCGCGCAGGTGCCCGAGAAGATGAAGGCGGCCGTGATGCGGGCGCTCTCGAAGGAGCGCGACCACCGACAGCCCACCGTGGCCGATTACCACGAGGAGCTGACGATCGGCACCGCCGCACCGCGGCTGTCGGCGGTGCGCATGACGGCGCCGGGCGTCTCGAACCCGGGCGGCGGCACCGCGATGATGAGCGCGCCGTCGAGCGGGGCGAGCGCAGGCAAGACGCAGATGGGCGAGCCCCTGTTTCCCGGGGCTGGCGCGGGCGGCGGAGCCACGCCGATGCGCACCGTGCTCGACGCGCCCGCGATGGGAGGAGTGCCCGGCGGGCCCGGCGGATCGATGGGCGCCCCCACCGGCGGCGGTCCGGCGGCGCCCGCGCTGCCTGCGGCCAAGCAGGGCGGCAACATGGTCCCGCTGATCGTGGTCGGTGCGGTGCTGCTCGTCGGCGTCGTCGGCGGTGGCATCTACGTGGCGGGGCGGTCCAAGCCCCCTGCCGACGGCGACGGACAGATCGCGCTCCCCGATGCCGGCAGCACGGTGGTGGGTAGCGATAGCGCGAGCCCCGCGGACTCGGGCGCGCCCGTTGCGTCGGCCGCGCCGAACGCGAGCGTCGTGCCCCAACCCCACGTGCCGGCCACGACGACGGGCGCGGCGAAGGTCGACTCGAAGGCCGACGCCGAGTGCGAGCAAGCGCAGAAGCTGGCGCAGATCGGGCAGACAGGCGCGGCGGTCGCGCGGTTCCGCGGGTGCTCTGGACCCAAGCGCGGTGCGGCGCTCGGGGCGATCGATCAGAGCGCGAAGAGCCAGGTCGCGCGGCAAGGATGCGCGGCGAAAGCCGACGCGCAGTCCGCCGACAGCGTCGGCGCGCGGAGCGGGATGGCCGCCATCCGCGCGAAGCGCTGCCCGTGAGGGGAGCGCGACGGTGGCCGGTGGCCGGCTTGACGGGCGATTTCGCCTGGTGGTAGATCCGCGTTTGGACAGTGAGCAGCTCGCTCCGTTGCCCGCTCGGTCACCCCTGGGGTGAGAGAGGCGAGTCAGCGACCGAGCTGCGAGCTCACCTCGACCACCGGGCGCAGCGCTCTCGAGGCGGCGCGCCAGTCCCCGCCGTTCTCGGCGTCGTCATCGAATCGTGGTCGAGGCAGCTCTCGCTGAAGCCGGGGGAGAAGGTCTGCGGAGGAATGGGCAGTACGAGCTTTTCGAGTGTTCGTCGGTCGTGGTCGGAGATCGCTCGGTCGCGCGAGTACCAGGGTCGCTGGGTGGCGCTCGACGGCGTGAGATACGAGGCCGGGACCTCGCGGCCGGCCGAGGCGGAGGTCGTCGACTCGGACGAGGATCTCGCGGACTTGTGCGCACGCATGCGCGAGGCTGACCACACGAGCTGCGCGATCGTCTTCTGCGAGGCCGAGTCGTTCCTCGCGGCAAGCGTACGCAGGCCGGAAGCGCTGCCCGGCGATCGAGCCGCGACGCACTGACCGAGCGAGGGTCGCGGCGAACGGCCCGCTTCGGCCGGCACCTTGGCGGCGGCTCCGCGCGCTGGCTCGCCGCCCGCGAGATATCCGTGCGCCCACGGAGCCGGCGGAGCTCCGCCACGGTGGGGCCGCTCGCCGCCCCCGCTTGGTTACCGCACGATGGGCTTGAGCGTGGCCTTGCCGTCCTTGACGACCACCTCGAAGTCGACGCGCTTGCCCGAGTGCGAGGCCTTGAGCTTGGCCTCCTGGGCGCGGAGGCTCTGAGCGAGCCGCTCGAACGTCACACCCGCGGTCGACTCGTTGGTCGATCGCTTCGCGTCCATGTACCTCGTGTAGACCTGACGCATCCGCTGCTCGTCGAGCGAGCCGTCATCGCGGGCCGACGACCGCGCGGCGGACGCTTCGCGCGCGGCCGCGGCGACGTTGGCGGCGGCGGCCCGCGCTTGCTGCGCGGGGTCGGGGACGCTTGGTGGCGGCGGCGCGACCCGTCCGTCGACGGAAGGCGGGGGTAGCGGGCGAGCGCCGCTGAGCGGTCGATTGGCGAGGCCGGCGAAGGCCTGCACGGGCCGCGCGGCCTGCGTCACGAGCGGCCGTGGGACCGAGGGCGCAGAGTCGGGCGGCGGCGGCAGACGTGGCTGCGCGGTCATCGGCGAGCTTGCCTGCGGACGCGGTGAGAGGGGCGGCGGCGGGCTGGTCGGCGCAGGGAGACGCGCGAACGACCCGGGCGGCTGGACTGGCCCCGAGGGCGGCGGCTGCCCTGGCCCCGGACCGCGCATCGAGGGCGAGTACGGCGTCGGCGCGCTGAGGGGGAAGGGAGGCCCAGCGCGCCGTGCGCCAGGAGCGCCGAGCTCGAGGTCGAGCCGCCCGGAGCTCGCCTCGCTCGGTGGCCCGCCCTGCGGTCGGCGCCCCTGCGCGGCGAGCTCCGCGAGGCGGCGGCGCACGGCGTCGGGGTCCATCGGCCCGAGGGCAAGGTCCGGTCGCGAGGGGCGCGGCATCGGGGGTGAGCCCGGGCGACCGGGCGCCGAGCCCGCGGCCGGCGGAAGCGGCCAGCCGCGTAGCGGCTGCGGGGCGCGCGGGCTGCCCGGCGTCGGAGAGCTCTCCGTGACGGACGGCGAGGGACGGGAAAGCCCGGTTGCAGGGAGCGCGCTCACGCGGCCCGTGTCGGCGTCGAGCGCGTCGTAGTCGGACTCGACGCCCGGGGTCGGGCCGAAGTCGAGCTCCATTCGAGCCGCGTACGCCGCGGCGGCGCGGGACCGCTCCGCGCTCACGGGCGCGCCAGCCCCCATCGGCAGCTCGACGCGGCGCGAAGGCGGCGTCGGCGCGTCGTCGTCGAAGTCCTCGAGCTCGGCGTCGTAGTCCTCGAGCGCCTCGATCTGGTCCTCGTCGATCGCGCTCGCTCGCTGGCGCCGCAGGGCTTGGTCCTTCTCTTGCGCCTCGGCGAGGACGGCGTACTGAGCCGCCTTCTTCTTGCCGAGCATCGTCAGCGCGTCCTTCGCGCCGAAGCGCTTCGCCGCGCGGAGGACGTCACGCTTGTACGTGCCGGTCTCGATCTCGCGGACGGTGCGCTGCCAGTACTGCTGGAACGTGTTGAACCGCTGGATGACGGTCTGAAACTTGAAGCGCACGCCCGTGTTGCGGATCTGCTCCTTGCGGAGGATCCAAATGCGGCGCTCGACGTCCTTGCGCTGGACCTGGGGCTCGATCTTCTCGATGCCCATGAAGTACTGGTCGTACAGCGCGCGGAGCCGCTCGATGCGCAGCTCGAGCTCCTCGACCTCCCTCTGTTGCTGGTCCGATTCCATGGCGTCAGAGCGGCGTCACTCGCACGTTGTCGAAGCACACCGGCGCGTCCCACTCGTTGAAGCCGACGTGATCGTGGCCCGCGCCCGCGAGGGGGTCCGCGTCGACGAAGCGAAAGAAGACGGCACCGTTGACGGACCACTCGACGGTCCGCCCGTCGACGCGCTCGATCTTGAAGTGGTAGCCCTGGCCGACCTCGACCGGGCGCGCGCGCTCGTCGTCGCTGCCGGGCTCGACGTCGAGCTCGAGCCGGTCGGCGCCGTGCTCGTCGAGGCGAGCGAGGACGTGCTTGGAGTTCTTCCAGCCGCCGAGGACCGCGAGGTAGCTCGTCGCGTTGGTGTAGCTGGTCCCGGTCGCGCCGCTCGCGCCGTCGCCCCAGAGCTCGGCCTTGAGGTCGCCTTCGGCGGACTCGGCGTACGCGTCGAACTCGAGGCGCGCGTTGGTGGGGATCGCGCGCTTCAGCCAGATGCCGCGGTTGCGCACGCCGCGCGCGCACAGCCGGCCGTTCTGGATGCGCCATTTCGGGCTCAGCGCGTTCCACTCGGGGCCGATCTCGGCGCGATCGAATGCGTCCTCGAAGACGCCGGTCGCTGCGGCCAGCGGGCCGGGCCCGTCGTTCGGCCGGGCGGACGCGGCCGGCGCCGTCGCCTTCACGGGTGCGGGACGGGCGTCGCCGGTCGAGGGCCCCTCGGGCACGCAAGCGGCCGCGAAGGTGCCGACGATGACCGCCGACACCACGAAGAAGCTCCGACGACCGCGCACGGCCCGATGCTAGCAGCGCGCCGCGCGTGCGGGGCCGACGAAATCGACCGAGGTGCCCCGGCTCTACGACGAGCGGAACGCCCGGCGCCCCTCGCCGCGCACACGCTTGCCCGTCCCACGGGCCGAGCGTAAGGAGAGCGCCGCCATGCACCCCATCCTCTTCCGGATCCCGCTGCCGCGGACCGAGCTCAACCTGCTCTGGGTCTTCCTGGCGGCCGCCGGCCTCGCCCTCCTCGTCGCGGCGTTCCAGCTCGTCGTGAAGAAGGACAAGAAGGCCGCGCTCTCCGCGGCGCTGTGGGCCGGCGGCATCGTGGCGCTGCGCTTCGTGGTGAAGTCCGCGATGGGCGGCGCCGAGACGTGGTCGATGGCTCCCGTGCCGATCTACAGCTACGGCGTCATGCTCGGCCTGTCGCTGGTGGTCGGCTGGTACTTGACGCTCGGGCTGTGCGAGCGGGACGGGATGCCGAAGGAGACGATGGCGAACACCTACGTGGTGACCGCCATCGCGGCCGTGGTCGGCTCGCGCATCCTCTACATCCTCACCAACCTCGAGGAGTTCGACTCCGTCGGCGCGCTCTTCGCGATGCGCCGCGGCGGGCTCGTGGCCTACGGCGGCTTCCTCGGCGGCCTGGCGGGGTCGCTCTTCTACCTGCTCTACGTGCAGAAGTTCTCCTTCTCGGGCTTCCTCGCGTGGGCCGACGCGGCCGTGCCGAGCCTCGGCTCGGGCCTCATGATCACGCGCATCGGCTGCTACCTCTTCGGCTGCGACTTCGGCAAGCCGCTCTGCGACGTGCAGGGCGGGCAGTGCGCGTCGACGTGGGCGCCCGAGTGGCTGCGAACGCTCGGCACCTTCCCGCACTGGGTCGAGGGCACGCTCGAGCAAGGCAGCGGCTCGCCGGCCTGGAAGGAGCACGTCGATCACCTCGGGCTCGCGCGCTCGGCCGAGCACTCGTTCCCGGTGCACCCCACGCAGCTCTACGAGTCGCTGGTCGGCCTCGCGTTGCTCGCGCTGATGCTGCTCTCGCGCCGCCGGCAGAAGTTCCGCGGCCAGATCCTGCTGCTGTTCTGGTTCGCCTACGGGGTCGCGCGCTTTCTTCTCGAGATCCTGCGCGACGACCGCGAGCGCGGCTGGATTCCGCCGTCGCTCTCCGAGCACGTGCTCATCCCCGGCTGCCTCGCGATCTTCGCGATCGGCTACGTGGTCGGCTTCTCGAAGGTCATCCGCAGCCAGGCCGTGCAGCGCGTGACGCAAATCCTCGCGTTCGTGCCGGCGATCGCGCTCTACCTCGTCCTCAAGCCCGACACGTTCGCGTCCTCGGTCACGACGCAGCTCTCGACGTCGCAGTTCGTCGGCATCACGACGGGCGTGGGCGCGGCGCTTCTGTTCTCGCTGCTGTACAAGGCCGCGCTCGAGCACCCGGAGCTCGCGATGGCGATCCGGATGGCGCAACCCGCGCCCGCGGGCGGCCCCTCCGTCGGCGCCGCGGCAGACGAGGAAATCGACGACGAGGACGACGACGACGACGACAATCGCGAGGACGACGACGAGGACCGCGCAGCGCTCCGCCGCCGCAAGCGCATCCTCGCGGCGGCAGGCGCCGGCACGCCCAAGGCGAAGGCCAAGGCGACCGCGCCGACGAAGAAGGAGCCGAAGCCCGCCGGCGAGGCAGGCGAGGGCGACGACGGCGACCCGGACGAGAAGAAGGACGGCTGACCGTGGAGCTCGCGTGGGGCGAGGACGGGCTGATCCCGGCCATCGTGCAGGACCGCCTCACGGGGCAGGTGCGCATGCTCGCGTACGTCAGCCGCGAGTCGCTCGCGCGGACGCTCGAGAGCGGGCGCGCGACCTTCTGGAGCCGGTCGCGGGGCGAGCTCTGGGAGAAGGGCGCGACCAGCGGGAACGGGCTCGCGGTCGTGGCCGTCCATGCGGACTGCGACGCCGACGCGCTGCTCTTCTCGACCGATCCCGCAGGGCCGACGTGTCACACCGGAAGCCCGAGCTGCTTCTTCCGGCGCGTGGGAGCCGACGGCGCGCTCGAGGACGCGCCTCGCGACGCGACCGCGTTCCTCGAGGATCTCGAGCGCGAGCTCGTGGCGCGCAAGCACGCGACGGCGGGCTCGAGCTACACGCGGTCGCTCTACGACGGCGGCGCGCCGATGATCGGCGGGAAGATTCGAGAGGAGGCCGACGAGCTCGCGCGGGCGATCGCGGGCGAGAGCGACGAGCGCGTGGCGGCGGAGGCGGCCGACGTCGTCTATCACGTGCTCGTAGGGATCGCGTCGCGGGGGCTCGGGCTGCGCGACGTGACGGCCGTGCTCGCGGCGCGCGCGGGCGTCAGCGGCCACGCGGAGAAGGCCGGGCGCGGTTCGACCTGAGGGGCGAGCACCGCCGGCTCCGCGGCGGCGTCCATCGCGTCCTCGACCGTCTGCGCCGCCGCCGCAGACGCGGCTTCGGCGGACATCGGAGCGGCCCTCGGTCGCGCATGCAGGACCGCAGAGGGCCGTGGTAGCTTCGACGGGCTCGGGGCTTCTCCCCCGACGCGGGGGGCTCGCGATGCGCACACTCTCGGTGGGAACCACGATCGCGCTCGCAACAGGCTCGATCCTGCTCGGGTTCGCGTGCGCGCCGGCTCCGGCCGCGACCGAGGGCGGCAGCACGTTCACGACCGCCGGGGCGGGTGGCAGTGCGGGCCAGGGTGCCGGCGGCGCGGGCGCGGGCGGCGCGCTGTTCGACGCGGGGCTGCCCGGCGAGTGCACGGACCCTGCGGACCCGGATGGCGATCTGGTCGCGAGCTCGCTCGAGGGGCCCGCCGGCAAGGACTCCGACGGCGATGGCAAGCCGGACGCGCTCGACGACGACAGCGACGGCGACGGGTACGGCGACGCGGAGGAGGCGGTGAACGGGCTGCTCGACCCGAGCTTCCCCGGGCAAGCGCGCGCCGACGCCTGCGCCCCGCTCGCGGACACCGACGGCGACGGGACGCCGGACGTGCGCGACCTCGACAGCGACAACGACGGAGTCCCCGATCAGGCCGAGGCGGCGTTCGACCCGGATCACGGCAAGCATTGCCGCGTGCTCGTCGATTGCGACGGCGACGGGGTCATCGACCTCATCGAGGTGGCGGCAGGGTCCAGCCCGACCGACGCGGCGTCGAAGCCGGCGGACCCGGGCCTCTACTTCGTCTTGCCGTACGGGAGCGGCGAGCAGACCAAGGACTTCGTGTTCTCGGCCGGCGTGGCCCGCGCAGACATCTACTTCCTCGTCGACACGACCGCGTCGATGCAGCCCGCGATCGACGCGCTGGAGGCCTCGCTCGCGTCGACGATCCTCCCGACGATCCTGAACGGCGACCTCTCGGCGAAGCCGCCGATCCCGCCGATCGACGACGCCTGGATCGGCATCGGCACCGTGCGCGATCTGCCCTGGCCTCCGTACGGGCAGCCGGGCGACGACGCGTACCGCAACGCCTTCGATCTCGGGGGTGCCCGGGTGCTCGGCGACGTGGCGCCGCCCGTGAAGCAGAACGGCGCCTGGGCGCCGCCGACGAGCGTGGCCACGATCCTCGCGTCGCTCACGGCGTCCGGTGGCGGCGACGGCCCCGAGGCGATGACGCAGGCGCTGTGGCTGGCGGCCGCGAACCAGCCCTTCGCCGCCGTCGGGCCGAGCGACTTCTGGAACCCGGCGGCGGCGTGGTCGAACGGCTCGCCGACGCCGCCCTACCCCGCGACGTGCGCTGCCCCTGGGGCGCGCGGGGTGCCGTGCTTCCGACCGCAGTCGCTGCCGATCTTCGTGCTCGTGTCGGACGCGGCGCTGCACGCGGGCCCGAAGCCTGGCAACGACTACGGCGCGGACACGACCGGCACGAGGACGTACGCCGAGGCCGTGGCCTCGCTGAAGGCGATCGACGCGAAGGTCGTCGGGGTGCCCGTCGCCGGCGGCAACCCGGGCGCGGCCCGCGCCGACATGAAGGACCTCGCCGAAAAGACGGGCAGCCTCTACCACGACGCGAGCTTCGGCGGCGCCGACCTGCCGCTCGTGCCGAGCGACGACGTCACGAACGGCGCCGTGTCGAAGGAGGTCGTACGTCAGCTGGGGCTGCTCGCGGGCGCGGGGCTGCACGACGTGACGACCACGCGCGCGAGCTACGACTGCGCCGGCGGGGTCGACTGCAACGACGACGGGCAGGTCGACCTCGAGTACCACAACCCCAAGCTCGGGCCGGGCGCCGCTCCGTTCGATGCGTCCACGCTGATCACCGCGGTGGCGACCGTCGCGAGCGCGAAGAGCCCGCTGCCCTACGCGAGCCTCGACGCGACCTCGTTCTACGGCGTCCGCGGCGCCGCCGAGGTCACGTTCCGGGTGCACGCGCGCAACGACGTGCTCAAGCCGCCGTCGCTGGTGGTGCTGCGCGCGCTCATCCGTGTGCAGACGCCGACCGGGCAGCTTCTCGGCGGCAAGGGCGGCGTGCGGCTCGTCTACTTCGTCGTGCCGCAACACCTCGAGGTCCCGAAGTAGACCGCGATACGCGCCGGCGCCGAGCTTGCTAGGCTTCGCCCGTGGGCGACCGCAGGCGGGGCACCGCGATCCTCGGGCTCGCGCTCGCCCTGGCGCTGCCCACGCGGGCCGCCGCCGCCGAGCCCGACGACCCGTACGACGACGGGACCCCGAGCCCCGCGCCGCCGAGCTCCCCCGCCGCGCCGAGCCTGCCACCGCCGAAGGCCGTCGATCCCGCACCGCCGCGCGATCCCGAGCCCCCCGCGCGGCCGGTGGATCCGCCCGGCAAGACGCGCATCCGCTACACGCTCGAGGGCATCGAGCTGCGCGGCAACCAGCGGACGTCAGGCCGCGTGGTGCTCCGGTACGTCCGATTCCGCGCGGGCGACGTGCTCGACGTCGACGACCCCGAGCTCGAGCTCACGCGCTATCGCCTGCTCGGTACCGGCTTCTTCGCGTCGGTCGAGCTGTCGCTCCGCAAGGGCGGGCGGCGCGGCGCCGCGGTGCTCGTGATCGAGGTCGTCGAACGCAACACGTTCGTGCTCCAGAACCTGTCGCTCGGGCTCGCCGCCGACGAGGACACCGCGGGCAACTCGAAGCCGCTCTCCGCCTTCGTGGGCGTCGAGGCCGCCGAGACGAACCTCGCGGGCACCGGGATCACGCTCGGCGCGGGCATCGGGCTCGCCGCCGACCAGCTCGCGCTGCGCGCACGCTTCGCGGACCCGGCGCTCGCGGGCACCGGCTGGTCGGCGTCGGCGACCCTCCTCTACAACGACGCGCTCGACTTCTTCGGCAACCGCGCGGTCGCGTTCGAGGCGCCGTCGCTCGTGCAACGCGAGGTCACCGACTACGCGGTCGTGTCCTACCGCCGGTTCGGCGGCACGCTCGGCACGGGGCACGATCTGACGCTGTCGACGCAGTTTCAGCTCGACTACCACCTCGAGCAGATCGACGCGACCGTGCCCACGGTGGCGTCGCACATCCGCGGCGAGACGCGCGAGCCCATCGCGTTCGACATCCTCGGCGGCAAGAGCGTGCTCTCGACGTTGCACGCGGGGCTGCTGCACGACACGCGCGACGCCCCGTTCCTGACCACGCGCGGCACGCTCGCGTCCGCCTCGGTCACGCTCGGCTTGCCGCCGCTCGGGTCGAGCTACGGCTTCCAGAAGGTCGAGCTCGCCCTGCGCCACTGGTTCCGGCTGCCGTGGGGCCACGTCGCGAGGATCGGCGCCTTCGGCGGTGGGATCGCGGGCGACGCGCCGTTCTTCGAGAAGTTCTACGTCGGGGACTTCACGGACCTGCTGCCCGACAGGGTGCTCGATCTCGCTCCCGATCGACGGCAGCCGCCAAACCTCCTGGGCACCGACATCGGCGAGGTCCGGTACGGCGACTTCGCGGCCAAGATCGACACGGAGTACCGGGTCCCGGTCTACACCGGACGCGGCGCCGTCTACGGCGTCGACGTCTTCGCCACGGCCGGCGTGTACGGCGTCGCGACGCGACGCGAGCTCACCGACCCCCCGACCGGCTACGCGGGCGCGCGGCGCATCCCGGTCGATCTCACGTTCAACCTCGGCGTGCGCGTCGACACCAAGGTGGGCGGCATCACGCTCGCGTTCTCGAACCTGCTCGGGCTGCTCCCCGCGCGTCACGGAGAGCGTCCGTGAGCACGAGGCGAGGCCGCCTCGGCGCCGCGGCCGCGATCGCCGCCGGCCTCGCGATCTCCGCGTGGGCCGCCCGCGCGAACGCACAGGCGCCGCCGCCGAAGTCACCGCTCGCGCTGCCGATCCGCACGGCCGTGCTCGCCCACGACGGCCGCGTGGTCACGATCACCGTGCCGTTCCGCGACGCGGTCGACGCCGAGGTCGTCAAGAAGCTCACGAGCGGGCTGCCTACCGTCATCGCGACGCGCGGATACCTCTTCCGCGAGGCCGGCGGCGATCCGCTGGCCCTCACCGCGAAGAGCTGCCGCATCGCGTACGACCTCTGGGACGAGGTCTTCCGGATCCAGCTCACGCAGCCCGGCGGCACGGCCTCGAGCCTCGTCGCGGTCAACGTGGAGGGCGTCCTGCGCATCTGCGCCGAGGCGCGGGCACTGCCGCTCGTCGAGCCGGGCGTCCTGCGAGACGGCGAGCGCTATTTCGTGGCCACGCTCGTCGAGGTGAACCCCCTCTCCGCCGAGATGCTCGAGCGCATCCGGCGCTGGGTGACGCGGCCGAACGGATCGGCCGCGATCGGGCCAGGCGACTCGCTCTTCGGCTCGTTCGTGGGCCTGTTCGTGACGCGCGTGGGCGACGCCGACCGGAGGCTCGCGTTCCGCACGCAGAGCTTCACCCCGCCGCCTCCGCCGCCTCCGAAGAGCCCTTGACCGCGTACCCGGCGACGGCGGCGACGGCCCCGGCAGCCTCCGGTATGATCGGCGCGTGGCGGAGGACGCAGACCTCGGTCGGCTCGTCGCCCAGCGGTACCGCCTGATCGCGAGGCTCGGCTCCGGTGGGATGGCGACGGTGTACCTCGCGCGCCACGTGCTCATCGAGCGGCTCAGCGCGCTGAAGGTGCTGTCTCCCCAGCTGGCCCACGACCCGCTGCACAAGGCGCGTTTCCTCCGCGAGGCGCGCGCCGTCAACCGGATCAACCACCCGAACATCGTCGAGATCACCGACTACGGCGAGGACCGCGGGCTCGTCTACCTCGTGATGGAGTACGTCCCCGGCGAGACCCTCGCGCGCGTCCTCGCGCGGGCGCCGATCGGCTGGTGGCGCGCCGCGCACGTCGGCCTGCAGGTCGCCGCGGCGCTCGGGCGCGCTCACGAGATGGGCGTCATCCACCGCGACCTCAAGCCCGCAAACGTGCTGATCGTGCCGCGCCGGGACGGTGCCGACCGCGTCAAGCTCACCGACTTCGGTGTGGCGAAGATGCTCGACGCGCGCACGATCACCTCGTCGACGGTCGCCATGGGCACTCCCGGCTACGTCGCTCCCGAGTACGGCGCGTTCGGACACCTCGACGGGCGAAGCGACCTCTACTCGCTCGGCGTGCTGCTTTACGAGGCCACCGCGGGCGGGCTGCCGTACGTCGCGCCTCCGCTCGCGACGGACGGGCCGCGCAACGCACCGATGCTGCGGCGCCTCTCCGCGCACGCGCCGGACGTGCCGGCCTTCTTCGACGAGGTGGTGATGACCTTGCTCGCGCGCGACCCCGACGATCGGCCGCGCGACGGCTTCGAGGCGTTCGACCTCCTGCGCCGTGCGATCGAGCGCGACGACGGCGCGAGCTCCGTCCCCACCGGCCCGAGCTCCGCCGAGGAAATGGACCTCGTGGGGGAGACGCGCCCGCCAGAGCCGCCACGGTTGACCCTCGAGGTCGCGCCCGGCGGCCGCGCCCGGGGTCCCCACCTCGCGACGGCACCGCCCGAGGAGCTGTTCCCCATCTGCGCGCGCGCGCTCGCGGAGCTCGAGGACCTCGCAGCGCGGTCCGGCGCGTTGACGCCCGGATCGGGCGCTGCGCTGGCGGCGGCCCAACGCACGGTGGCGGCCGTGGCCGAAATCGGACGGCTCGTGCGCGACGACGGCGGCGCGGTCCAGATGCTCGAGACGGCGAGCCGCGCCCTCCGAGCGGAGCTCGGGCGGCGGATCGACGCGCTGGCGCTCGCGCGGTCGCGGGCCTTGGGGTGGGCGGGCACCCTGGCCGCGCGCAGCGAGCACGTGCGCTCCAGAAGGGACTCGGGCACCCACTCCGTCCCCACGATGGACGTGATGACGTGGGAGCAGGCCGCCCTTCAAGAGGAGGAGGAGCGCGCGCGCAGCCGAGCATCGGACGTCGCGGCGCGCATGACGGAGCTCCGCGACGAGCTGGGGCGCGAGAACGAGCGGATCGAAGGCGAAATGCTGATCGCAACGGCGAAGCTCGAGGGCCACGTCGCGGCCTTGCGCGCGGTGGCGGTCGAGGCCTGGGACGCTCTCGAGGAGGGCCAGCGACGGCTCGGTGGAACGCTCGGGTGACCGGGCGCACGGCTCGACGTCGAGCATGACCCTTGTGTGAACGCGGGGTTGGGGTTTATCTGGCGGGGCGCACGGGCGTGGAGCTGCTTCGCACCCGCATTGAGGAGGACTTACGTATGCGATCGAGATCGGGCCAGCTGGCGTTCTCCACCACGGCCGCGGCGGTGCTGTCGGGTCTCTTGGTGCTCGGGGGCGCCGACGCGGCGTTCGCGCAGGGCAAAGGCGGCGGCAAGCCGCCAGTGAAACCGGCCGCCGCCGCCGCCGCGACCAAGCCCGCGGTCAAGCCCGCGGTCAAGCCGGCTGCCGCTCCCGCGGCCAAGCCCGCAGCTGAAGCCGCAGCCAAGCCGGCCGCCGCGAAGCCGGCCGCCGGTCCGGCGAAGCCGAAGCTCAGCGACAAGCAGAAGAAGGACGCCGCAAAGAAGACGTTCGGCGAGGCGAAAGAGAAATTCGAAAAGGGCGACTACGCCGGCGCGCTGCCGCTTTATCAGCAGGCCGACGAGCTCGTTCCGGGCGCGCGGCCCAAGTACCAGGCCGCCATCTGCTTCGACAAGACGGGGCAGGCCGTGGACGCGGTCGGCGCGTACCAGAAGTTCCTCGACTCGAGCCCGGACGCCGACAAGTACAAGGCCGAGATCCCCGAGGCGAAGGCCCGGATCGACGCGCTGAAGGCGACCCCGGCCAAGGTCCTCGTCGCCACCGACCCGCCGGGCATCCCCGGCTTGAAGCTCGCGCTCGACGGCGCCGCGCAGCCCGGCACCGAGCTGTCCGTGCTCCCCGGCAAGCACACCGTCGTGGCGACGGCCGCCGGCTACGACAGCGCTACGCAGACCGTCGAGGTCACCTTCGCCGAGAAGAAGGACCTCACGATCGCGATGAAGAAGGGGGCACCCCCCGTGATCGCCGTCGCGTCGCCGCCGGTTGCGAAGCCGACTCCCGCGACGACGGCCGCCACGACCGAGCCCGCCAAGGGGCCGCAGAAGCGCTCGCGCATCCCCGCGTACGTGACGCTCGGCCTCGCAGGCGCCGGCGCCGTCCTCGGGACCGTGTTCGGCGTGCAGGCGCTCTCGTCGAAGAGCGACTTCAACAAGGCGCCGACGTCGGACCTCGCGGACAAGACGGACCGCAACGCGCTCATCGCGGACATGTCCTTCGCGGTCGCGCTCACGTTCGGCGTCACCGGCGCCGTGCTTCTGCTCAGCGGCGGCGGCGACGAGAAGGCCGCCCCGGCTCCGGGCGCCGCGCCCCCGCCGAAGAAGACGAGCTTCGTGCCGACCATCACGCCCTTCGTCGGCTCCAAGGCCGGCGGCGCGGCCGCCATGCTTCAGTTCTAGAGAGGGACTTCGGGATGAACGGTCGACCTAAGAGCTTTCTCGCGACGCTTGCCATCGGGGCGATCGCGCTGGGCGGACTCGCGACGGGCTGTGAGCTGATCGCCTCCGTGGACAGGAGCCAGATCCCCGGCGAAGACGGCGGCATCTCGGGCACCGGCGGCGCCGGCGGCACGAGCTCGGCCGGCGGATCCGGCGGAACGACGGCAGCCGGCGGCATGGGCGGCATGGGCGGCATGGGCGGTCACGCCGGTCAGGGCGGCCAGGGCGGGGCGTCGTGCGAGCCCGCGTGTGGCGTTCCGGACGTGCCCGACTGCGAAACCATCAAGTGCGTCGACGGCAAGTGCGAGAGCACGTTCCAGCCGAGCGGCACGAAGCTTCCGAACGCCAAGCAGGCGGACGGCGACTGCAAGGTCAAGGTCTGCGACGGCGCGGGCAAGGTCGTCGAGGAGAACGACGACAACGACCGGCTGATCGACTCCAACGATTGCACGAACGACACCTGCACGGCCGGCGTCCCGAAGAACGAGCCGGTCGCAGTGGGCACGGCGTGCATGTCGAACGGCGGCACGGTCTGCGACGGCAATGGGGCCTGCCTGGAGTGCAACCAGGAGAGCGACTGCAAGGAGCCCTCGAAGCCCCACTGCAGCGCGAACAAGTGCGTCCCGGCGACGTGCAACGACGGCACGAAGAACGGCGACGAGACCGACAAGGACTGCGGCGGTAGCTGCAACGGCTGCGGCACGGGCTTCACGTGCGCGGTCGCCGGAGACTGCATCAGCAAGAACTGCAAGAACCTGGCGTGCGCAGTGCCGGCTTGCGACGACGGCATCCAGAACGGGGCCGAGACCGAGGTCGACTGCGGCGGCGGGTGCAAGGGCTGCGGTCCGACGCAGAAGTGCGCCGTCGACGCCGACTGCGCGGGGAAGACCTGCGATCAGGGCACCAAGACCTGCACGCCGAACTGCCTCGACGCGGTGAAGAACGGCAGCGAGACGGACGTCGACTGCGGCGGCGGGTCGTGCGGCAAGTGCGCCGAAGCGAAGCTCTGCACGGTCGGGGGCGACTGCTCGAGCAACGGCTGCTGCGCGGGCACGTGCAGCGCCTGCTGCAACAACGTCAAGGACGGCAGCGAGACCGACCTCGACTGCGGCGGCAGCTGCGACGCGAAGTGCGCGGACAACGGGTCGTGCGTGGCCAACAGCGACTGCACGAGCAAGCTCTGCCAGAACTTCAGCTGCAAGCCGAGCAATTGCTCGAACGGCGTGAAGGACGCCGACGAGGCGGACGTCGACTGCGGCGGCTCGTGCCAACCGTGCACGGGAGGCAAAGTCTGTGGCAAGGCGGGCGACTGCGCGTCGGGGTTCTGCACGGACGGCGTGTGCTGCAACGTGGTCTGCAACGGTCTCTGCGAGGCCTGCACCAAGGCGAAGACCGGCCTGGCGGACGGCGCGTGCAACGCCGTCTCGATCGGCACCGATCCGGATAGCGAGTGTGCGCAGGACGTGGCCTCGTCCTGCAAGCAGAACGGCTTCTGCGATGGCGCCCGCGTCTGCCAGAAATACGACTCGGCGACGGTGTGCGTGACGGCGTCCTGCACGGCCAACGTGCAGACGAACGAGAGCAAGTGCGACGGCAAGGGCGTTTGCGCGGCGGCGGTGACGGCGCCCTGCTCGCCGTACGTCTGCGGCGCGAACGCCTGCAAGAAGGTGTGCGCGAACGACGTCGAGTGCATCGCGGCCGACTACTGCGACACCCCGGGCGCGAACGGCGTCTGCAAGACGAAGCTCACGCAGGGCGGCGCGTGCGCGGCGAACAACCAGTGCGCGAGCAACGCCTGCGTCGACGGCTTCTGCTGCGACAAGGCCTGCAACGGCGCCTGCGAGGCGTGCAGCGCCGCGAAGTCCGGCGGCACGAACGGCACCTGCGCCCCCGTCCAGGCGGGGCAGGATCCGGACAGCGAGTGCGCCGACCAGGGCGCCGCGAGCTGCGGCACGAACGGCGTCTGCAACGGCGCCGGCGCCTGCGCGAAGTACGCGGCGAACACGGTCTGCGTGGCACCGAGCTGCGCGATAGGGACGGCGAGCGCCGCGAGCCTCTGCAACGGCACGGGCGCCTGCGTCGCCGGCGCCCAGACGCCGTGCGCTCCGTACGTCTGCGGCGCGAACGCCTGCAAGGCGAACTGCGCCGCCGACGTGGACTGCGTAGCGGCGGACTACTGCGACACGCCGGGCGCGAACGGCGTCTGCAAGACGAAGCTCTCGCAGGGCGGCGCGTGCGCGGCGAACAGCCAGTGCGCGAGCAACGCCTGCGTCGACGGCTTCTGCTGCGACAAGGCGTGCAACGGCGCCTGCGAGGCGTGCAGCGCCGCGAAGACGGGCGGCACGAACGGCACCTGCGCCCCCGTCCAGGCGGGGCAGGATCCGGACAACGAGTGCGCCGACCAGGGCGCCGCGAGCTGCGGCACGAACGGCGTCTGCAACGGGGCCAATGCGTGCGCGAAGTACGCGGCGGCCACGGTCTGCGCGCAGCCGAGCTGCTCGACGGGAACGGCGAGCGCCGCGAGCCTCTGCAACGGCACCGGCACCTGCGTCGCCGGCTCGCAGACGCAGTGCGCTCCGTACATCTGCGGCGCGGCCGCCTGCAACGCGACCTGCGCCAACGACGGCGAGTGCATCGCTACCGACTGGTGCAACGTCGCGGTGTGCACGCTGAAGCTGGATCCGGGCGCGACGTGCACGGCCAACAGCCAGTGCAAGAGCGGCGCGTGCCCCGATTCCGACGCGGGCCAGAAGGTCTGCAACTAGCCGGACGACCGGCTCGAACGCGCGAAGGCGCTCGGGGATCCCCCGGGCGCCTTCGGCGTTTTGTGGGCTTCGATCGGGCCAGGGCCCGCGACGCGCTACGAAGACGCGGTGACCGCGCCGCGGCGACGACGGCCGCCCATGAGGTCCGCGAGCGTAGTCAGCTCAGGCTCCGGCGCCTCGAGCGGGCCCGGATCGGCGTCGTCCGCGACCGCCTGCTCCTCCTCGTACTCGGGCACCATCGCGGCCTTCGACCAGCGATCGCGCAGCCTCTCCGCGATGCGCGCGAGCAGCGGGCGCGTCGACTCGCGGTCGTTCGCCGAGGCGAGGAGCGCGTCGCGATGGCCGAGCAGCAGCCGGCGACGCTCGTCGGCGCCGAGGAGATCCACCTTGTTGAAGACGAGGATGCGCGGGAGGCGCTCGAGGTCGAGCTCGGCGAGGAGGCCCTCGGTCGTCTCGATGTGGTGGTCGTACGCCGGGTCGCTCGCGTCGACGACGTGCAGGAGCAGGTCCGCGTCGGCGGCCTCCTCGAAGGTCGCTCGGAACGCGGCGAAGAGGTCCCGCGGCAGCTCGCGGATGAAGCCCACGGTGTCGGTGATCACGACCTCGCGCTCCTCGGGGAAGCGCAGGCGCCTCGACCGCGTGTCGAGCGTCGCGAAGAGCCTGTTCTCGGCGAGGACGTCGGCCCCCGTCAGCGAGTTGAGGAGCGTGCTCTTGCCGGCGTTGGTGTAGCCGACGATCGAGACGACGGGGACCGCGAGCCGCGTGCGGCGCCGACGCCTCTGCTCGCGCTGCTTCGCGAGCTTCTTCAGCTGCTGCTCGAGGAACGAAACGCGCTCCTTCGCGCGGCGCTTGCCGATCTCGAGCTTGGTCTCGCCGGGGCCGCGCCCGCCGATGCCGCCCGTGAGGCGCGACAGCGAGTCGTCCTTCTGGCCGAGGCGCGGGAGCGTGTACTTGAGCTGCGCGAGCTCGACCTGGAGCTTGCCGTCGGCCGACTCGGCGCGCTGCGCGAAGATGTCGAGGATGAGCTGGGACCGGTCGATGATCTTGAGATCGGAGTGCTTGGCGATCGCGGACGCCTGCGACGGGGTCAGATCGCGGTCGAAGACGAGCGTCTCGGCGTCGAGCTCGGCGGCGCGCAGCACGACCTCGTCGAGCTTGCCCTTGCCGAGCACGAGCTTCGGGTCGATCCGGTCACGGAGCTGGAGGACGGTGTCCATCACCTCGACGCCCGCGGTGCGGGCCAGCTCCGACAGCTCGCGCAGGCGCTCCTCGGCCAGCAGGACGGGCGAGTCCCCAGCACCGCCCGCGCCGCGGCCGCTCGACTTCTCGGCGACGTGCACGAGGATCGCGCGGCCGTCCTTGGCGCGGACCGCGTGCGTCCGTGACTGCTTGGCGAACTCGTCCTCGAGCGCCTTGATGAGCTCGCCGAAGTCGACCTCGTCGCGGCCGATTTGCAGTGGACCGACCTGCCGATACGGGCCCGCCTCGACGCGGCGCTCGCAGTCGACGGCCGGCGCGGAGCCGCCGGGCACGTTGTACGCGTAGTGGATCGTGCGCGGATCGCCGCTCGGTGCGAGCTGGATCGCCGCCACGAGATCGAGGCGGAGGCGCACGAGGTCGACGATGTCGTCGCGCGTCAGCGCCTCGCCGAAGAGGTGCGTGTGCACGAGCCGCAAACCGCGAAACCGGCCCTGCGCCGCGCGGAGACGCCCGATGTCGGGGAGCATGAGGCGCGTCGCGTCGCCGACGACGACGTAGTCGACCTCGCCCGAGCGGTGCACGAGCGCGCCGACCTGCCGGCCCGTCTCGTGCGAGGCTTCGCCGAGCGATTTCAGGAGCTCCGCGGTGGCGATGTGATCGATCGGGACCTTGCGCCGGTAGATGCGCTCGAGGATCTTCTGGGCGTGCGGGCTGAGCCCGGTGGTGTTTCCGTGGAGGGTGGGCATTCGGTCGCGGGCGCGAGGCGCGGGCGAGCTTCAGGCCCCCCGATGGGGCGCGGGCGGGACCGACGGCGTGCGCTCGAGCTTCTTTGCATAGTGCACGGGACGCGGCTTGGCGACCCTCGAGGGTCGCGAGCCGGCGGCCGCACGTCGGACGCCCGACGTCGCCCCGACCGCGGTAACCTCGCCCCGATGGCGCTCCTCACGCCGCTGACGCTCGACGCCGCCCGCCTCCTCGGCGCCCGCTACGGCCTCGAGGTGACGTCCGTCACGCCGATCCTCGCCGGCAGCGTCAACTCGAACTTCAGCCTCTCGCTCGCGAAGGGCGAACGGGCGTTTCTCCGCGTCTACGAGGAGCAGGGCGACAGCGCGGCTCGCGGCGAAGCGCGCTTGCTCGACCACCTCGCCTCGCGCGGCGTGCCCAGCCCGCGGCCGCGGCGCCTCGCAGCAGAGCGCGGCTTCATCGGCGACCACGCGGGCAAGCCGGTCGCCGTCTTCCCATGGTGCGACGGCGAAGCCCGGTGCCAGCGCGGCGTCGACGCGGCCTCCGCGCGCGAGGTCGGCGCGGCCCTGGCGCGCGTACACGTCGCGGGGGCCTCGTACGCGGACGCGGCGCCTTCGCGCTTCGGGCCTGACGCGCTCGGCCGACGGCTCGTCGGCCTCGAAGGCGCGGCGCTGCCCGACGACCTCCGCCGCACGCTCGCGGGCCTCGGCGAGCGCCTCGCCGCGCTCGCCGAGCGCCCGGCGGCCCCCGAGATCGGCGTCATCCACGGCGATCTCTTCCGCGACAACGTGCTCTGGAGCGGCGGCGCGATCGCCGCGCTGCTCGACTTCGAGAGCGCCTCGCGCGGCAGCGCGCCGTTCGACCTCGCCGTCACCATGCTCGCCTGGTGCTTCGGCGATGCGTTCGAGGAGCCGCTCGCGCGCGCGATGGCTGCGGGCTACGCCTCCGTCCGCCCGCTCGACGACGCCGAGCGCAGCGCGTTCTACGACGAGGCTCGCTTCGCAGCGCTGCGCTTCTCCATCACGCGCATCACCGACTTCGAGCTGCGCCCCGCGGGCACCGGCGTTCACAAGGACTACCGCCGCTTCGTCGCGCGGCTCGAGGCGCTCGAGCGCCTGGGCCCGCGCGGCGTCGGCGCGCTCCTCGAGGGCTGACCCGCGGCGCGCCAGGGAGCGCAAACACGCGGCGCGGCGGGTCGATTCCCGCGCCTGCTTTTCGTGGGGGCAGCGTTGCGCGCCCGGGAGGCGGCCGTTACCTTGCCCGAATGGCTCAGCTCGGGTCGCTCGATTTCAGGGGATTCGTCGACGGTCGAAGGCACCAGCGGGCAGGCGGCGCCGAGGGCAGCGGGCACGCGTACGCGTACGTCTCGGACCGGACGACGCGCCTGGCGTTCGATCGGATCAAGCCCGTCGAGCTCGCGGTCACGGCCGCGGTCCGCATGTTCAAGGCCGTCTCGAAGAACGAGCTCCTGGGCCACGCCGTGAAGGTCGGGCCAAAGCAGTTCCCGCGCGTGCACAACCTCGTCGTCCGCTGCGCCGAGACGCTCGGCATCGCGACGCCCACCGTCTACATCCGCAACGCGCCGACGCTCAACGCGGCGACGTACGGCACGAACGACGACTCGTTCATCATCGTCCACTCGGCCCTCGTCGATCACTTCACCGACGAGGAGCTCCTCAGCGTGATCGGCCACGAGTGCGGGCACATCCACAACAGCCACGTCGTGTACCTGACGACGCTGCATTACCTCACGACGATGGCGTCCATCTTCGTGCAGTGGGCGGTGCAGCCTGCGGTGCTCGCGCTCAATGGCTGGTCGCGCCGCGCGGAGGTCACCTGCGACCGCGCGGGCCTGATGTGCTCGAGGAGCCTCGACACCTCCACGCGCGCGCTCGCCAAGCTCGCCCTCGGATCGACCAAGCTCTACGAGCAGCTCAACCTCGAGGCGTTCCTCGACCAGTACCAGGAGGGGCAGGACGGCGTCGGCCGGTACGTCGAGCTCCGGGCCAGCCACCCGTGGCTGCCGAAGCGGGTGCTTGCGCTGCGCGTGTTCGCCGAGAGCGAGCTGTTCCGCAAGCACGCGAGCCTCGGTGAGGGCGGCCTGCCGATGACCGACGTCGACGACAAGGTGCACGACATCATCAAGGTGCTGGGTTAGGAGCCGCCATGCTCGAGAGCTTCCACGGCAAGAAGAGCGACGTCACCTCGGCGCTGCGCGGCCTCTCCGGCCTCGCGGAGAAGGTCGGCGCCAAGAGCCTCGCGGCGCGGATCGAGGTCGACCTCGTGCAAAAG
The DNA here is from genome assembly GCA_903906315.1 of uncultured delta proteobacterium. Lineage (GTDB taxonomy): Bacteria > Myxococcota_A > Polyangia > Polyangiales > Polyangiaceae > CAIVJW01. Next base: position 22,843 of record CAIVJW010000357.1, read on the forward strand.
CTCGAGGCCGATCGGTTCCACCTGGTCGTCGTCGGCGAGTTCAACCACGGCAAGACCACATTCGTGAACGCGCTGCTCGGCGCGTCGATCCTGCCGGTCGGCGTGACGCCGACGACGGCCGTCATCCACCACCTCGAGCACGCCGACAGCCCGCGGGCCGAGCTCGTGTACGCCAACGGCGATCGCGCTCCCCTGCCCTTCGAGGAGGTGAAGACGTTCGCCGTCGGCGGCTCGCACGGCGACGATGGGCGCGAGGTCAAGCACCTCGAGGTCGGCTACCCGGCGGAGCTCCTGCGCGAGCGCATCGTGCTGGTCGACACGCCAGGGGTGAACGACCTGTCGCTCCAGCGCGCGGACATCACCTACAGCTACATCCCGCGATCGGACGCCGTGCTCTTCCTGCTCGACGCCGGTCAGCCGCTGAAGGAGAGCGAGCGCGTCTTCCTGCAGGAGAAGCTGCTCGCGCAGTCGCGCGACAAGATCCTCTTCGTCGTGACCAAGCGCGACATCTGGAGCGACGACGAGCGCGACGAGGCCCTGCGCTACATCCAGCGCGAGCTCGGCAAGCTCGTGCGCACGCCGATGGTCTTCCCCGTCTCGGCACAGCAGGCGCTCGAGGGTCACCCGGATCAGAGCGGGATGCCCGAGCTCCTCGCGCACCTCACGCGGTTCCTCGCCGAGGAACGCGGCCGGATCCTGCTCGACAACGCCCTCGGCGAGGGCCTCGAGGCGGGCAAGCTGCTCCGCCGCGGCGTCGACGCGCGCCGACGCGCCGTCGCGATGTCGACCGAGGAGCTCACGCGCCGCATCGACCTCATCGAGAAGGACCTCGCCGGTCAGTCGCGCACGATCGACGAGCGGCGCGCCGGCATCCGCGAAGAGGTCGCCGCGGTCCGGGCCTGGGTGCGGCGGGATCTCGACCGCTTCTGCGACGACGCCGTCCGCCAGTTGCCGGCGATGATCGACGCCGCGACGACCGAGGAGCTGAAGCTGCACCTGGGCCCGTTCCTCGAAAAGACGGTCACCGAGTGGGCGCAGGCCGAGACGACCGAGATCGCCGGCGCCCTCGAGGCGCTGGCAGAGAAGACGATCGCCCTCGTGCGCGACGACGCGCACGACGTCGCGAAGCGGGTCGGCGAGGCGCTCGGCGGCGACGTGCGAGCCCCGAACGTCGAGGTCGACACGTTCGGCTACGACGTGGGCGTGTTCGCGCTGTTCACGATCGGCCTCGGCGTGATGCTGTCGAACGCCCTGCTCGGAGGCCTGCTCACGCTCGCCGCGCCGGTGCTGGCGGTCTATGTCAAGGAGAAGGTCGAGGTCGAGACGCGCAAGAAGGCCAAGGAGCTCGCCCCCGCAGCGCTGCGCGAGACGGCCGCCCGCGTGGGGCCCAAGCTCGACGAGATGATCCAGGAGTTCGCCAAGCGACTCGATGCGTGGGTCGTCACCGCGGGCGAGGAGCTGCACCGCGAGGTCATCGAGGTGCTCGAGGCCGCGCGCGCGGAGCGCGGCGAGACGCAGCCGGCCGCCGAAACCGCCCTCGCGACGTGCGAGGCGGAGCTCGAGGTGCTGAGCTCCCTGCAAGCGCAGCTCGAGGGGCTCCGCAGCGCGCTGTGGACGCCGTCGAACGGTGAGTCGACTCACAAGCCGACGCGCCCGACGGAGCCGAACGCGCCAGGCGGCACCGCGTAGGCCACGCTTGGGCCCGCCACGGCCGCTTTTCCGCGCGGCACGCGGTGGCTCCGTGCCAGTATGCGGCTGTGCAGCTCGACTTCGCGGCGCGCGAGGTGACGATCAAGCTCGTCTACTACGGCCCTGCGCTCAGCGGGAAGACGACGAACCTCGTCGCGCTCCACCGCCAGGCGGGTACGGACGCGCGCGGACGCCTGATGACGCTCGAGACGCAGGACGATCGCACGCTGTTCTTCGACCTCCTGCCGCTGACGTTCCGGGCGAAGGACGGCGACGTCTCGCTGCGCATCAAGCTCTTCACCGTCCCCGGCCAGCCCGTCCACTCGGCCACGCGCAAGCTCGTGCTCCAGGGAGCGGACGGCGTCGCGCTCATCGCCGACTCGCAGCTGTCGGCCACGCAGCGCAACGCGGAGAGCTTCTTCGACCTTCGACAGAACCTGAAGGACAACGGGCTCGAGCTCGGGAAGATGCCGCTCGTCATCCAGTTCAACAAGCGCGATCTGCCCGACATCCGCACCGAGGAGGAGCTGGAGCGGCTCGCGACGCGCGGCAAGGAGCCCGTCTTCAGCGCGATCGCGACGCGCGGCGCCGGGACGGTCGAGACCTTCCTCGGCCTCCTCCAGCTCACCTGGCAAACCCTCGACCGCACCCACCAGCTCTCGCGCCGCATGTCGCTCGACGGCGAGGAGCTCATCGAGGGCGCAGCTCGCCAGCTCGGCGCGACCGTGCCCGTGCGCGAGCTACTCGCCCGCAACTTGGGCCTCCCCGAGCCGGGGCCGCGGGGAGCACCGTGAGCCAGGCGACGGGAGCGGCGGGCGCGACCACGGAGGACCTGGGGCTCGCCGCGCCGCACCTGGAGGACCTCGTCGATCGCGACGCGCTGCGGGAGGTGGCCGTCTCGTTCGAGCGCCTGATCGGCGTGCCGATCCGCTTCGTGTCGGCGGCCGGGTCATTGCTCGCGGAGGCGGGGTCGGCATCGCCGATCTGCGCCCTCGTCGGCGAGAGCGCGCAGGGCCGGCATGCGTGCGGGGACGTGGTCGAGGAGATCAAGCGCAAGGGGCTCCGCGCCAGCGCAACGATCGACCACGCCTGCTTCACGAGCGCCCGCTACCGCGTCGTGCCGCTCGTCTACGACGGGAGCGTGCTCGGTCGGGTCGTCGTCGGACCGTTCCGCGACGCCGCGAGCTCGCAGCAGACCGTCGAGCCATCGCGGTCGCTGCTCGACGCAGCTCCAGGGATCGACCCGCCACGCGCGCTCGCTGCGCTCGACCGGATGCCCGCCTTCGACGCAGACGACCTCGCGCGGATCGAGGAGCACCTCCGGTCCGTGCTCTCGCTCATCTTGTTCAGCGGGCACAAGGCCCTGCTGACTTCGACCATGCACGTCGCGTCCATCCGCGAGAGCTACCGCGCGCTCACGGAGAAGAACGCCGCGCTCGAGGAGGCGTACCAGAAGCTGCGCGACCTGGACCGGCTGAAGTCGAACTTCCTCGCGACGATCTCCCACGAGCTCCGCACGCCGCTCACGTCGATCATGGGCTACGGCGAGATGCTCGCCGAGGGCATCGGCGGGCGGCTCAGCGCCGAGCAGGCCGACTTCGTCCAGACCATTCGGCAGAAGAGCGAGCAGCTGCTCGAGCTCATCATGAGCCTGCTCGACCTTTCCAAGCTCGAGAGCGGCACGACCCTGATGCGGCGGTCGAACATCGAGCTCCGGACGCTGCTCGCCGACACGGCGTCGACGCTGGTGCCCGCCGCGGCGCGCAAGGGCATCACCCTCTCGTGGGCGGTGGAGCCCGACATGCCCCCCGTCTACGCCGACGGACAGCGCCTCCGGCAGGTGTTCGTCAACCTGGCCGACAACGCGATCAAGTTCACGCCGCCCGGCGGGACAGTGACCCTGCACGCTCGCCTGGCGCTCGCCTCCGCCGAGGACGAGCCGGGCCTCGTGCTCGTGGCGCCCGTCCGCAAGTGCGTCGAGATCCGCTTCCTCGACACCGGCCCGGGGATCCCGGTGGCCGAGCGCGTGCGCATCTTCGACCCGTTCTACCAGGTCGACCAGTCGTCGACCCGCGAGCACGGCGGCGCAGGTCTCGGCCTCGCGATCGCCCAGCGCCTCGTCGACGCCCACTTCGGCACGATCCACGTCGAGGCGAACACCCCGACGGGCGCGGTGTTCGTCGTCACGATGCCGCTCGTGCGCGCGTCGTCGATGCCCGCGACGGGCGAGCTCGACGTGCAGGCCTTCGAGCTCGGTCGACGATGACCGCGGCGCGCGGCTCGGAGCTCGCGCGCATCGAGCTGCTGAGCGCGGTCCTCGGGGGCGGGGCCTCGGCCGACGTGCTGGTCGGCATCGGCGACGACTGCGCGGTGCTGCGCCCGGTGACCGAACCGCTGGTGTGGACCCTGGACGCTGCGGTCGAAGGCGTGCACTTCCGTCGCGATCTGCTTTCGCTCGAGGACCTCGGCTGGCGCGCGACGATGGCGGCAGCGAGCGACCTCGCGGCCATGGGCGCGCGGCCGCTCGGGCTGCTCGCGGGGCTCTGCCTGCCGCGCTGGGTGTCCGACGACGACCTCACGGCGCTCGCGCGCGGGCAGCGCGCGGCGGCCGACGCGATCGGGACCTCGATCGCCGGGGGCAACCTCGCGCGGGCCGGCGAGCTCACGGTCACGACGACCGCGATCGGCACCGCGGAGCGGCCGTTCCCACGAGGCGGCGCGCGGGCGGGCGACGCGATCTTCCTCGCGGGCCCGGTGGGCCTCGCGGGCGCCGGCTTCCGGCTGCTCGATCGAGGCCTCCTCGCTACCAGCGCAGCAGCGATCGCCGCCGTGGCCGCCTTCCGCCGACCGATCGCCCGCATCGAGGCCGGCCTCGCGGCCCGCGTCTACGCCACGGCCGCGATCGACGTCTCCGACGGCCTCGCGTGCGATCTCGCCCACCTCGCGCGAGCGAGCGGCGTCACGGCGGTCCTGGATCCAACGACGTTCGTCGATCCGACGCTCGTCGAGGTCGCGGCCGAGCTCGGCGTCCACCCGCTCGACCTCGCGCTCTACGGCGGGGAAGACTACGCCGTCATCGTCGCGGCGCCTCCTCGCGCCTACCTCCCCGGCTACGTCCGCATCGGCGGCTGCGAGCCCGCGAACGCGGAGCTCGGCGAGGTGGCGCTGGTCGACGCGCGCGGGGGCCTCACGCCGGTGGCCCCCCGCGGCTTCGATCACTTCGGCTAGGCCGCGCGCGGGCCGGCCGACCCGCTCGCTAGTTGCACTCGGGCGGGATCGTGGTGCCCGCGAGGCCCGACTTCACCTGCGTGAGCGCGGACGCGCGCGTCGTGGCGCCCGACCTGACCTTCGGCGCGATGCCCGAGCACACGCCGGCCTGCGTCGTGAGCTTGCCCTTCGCGACCGGGTCCTTGCTCGACTTCGCCGCGCTCGCGAGGGCGCTGCAGCACGAGTCGATCGACTGATTCTGCACGACCGTCGTGGTGACGGGCGGCGCGTGCGTCGGGGTGGGCGCCGGCGCGGCCGTGGCCTGCACGGGGGGCGGCGCAGCGGAGGCCGCCGCGCTCGTGTCCGCCGCTTCCTCCTTCTTGGAGCAACCAGCGACGAGGAGGCTGGCCGAGGCCAGCACTGCGATCACGGAGATTCGGATGGTCATGCGGCTCATGGTTGGCTTTCTATCAAAAGCCCTGCCCGCCGACCAGAAGCGCGCAGGCTTCGGGGCCCGATGCGACGAAGCCCCCGCCTCGCGAGGAGGTCGGGGGCTCCCGCGGACGGACATGCCGCCGCGCGTCGCGAGCGCAGCGGCTAGCTGCAGCCCATGCTGTTGCCGCAATTCAGGCACTTGTAGCAGGCGCCGTTGCGGACCGTGATGTGACCGCACCCGTCGCAGACGGGCGCGTCGCCCATCATGTCCTCGAGCTGCGCGTCGAGCGCGCTCGCCGGAGCCCGCTCGGCGACGAACGGCGGGAGCAGCGAGTTGGCCAGCGCGTTCGCGCCCTCCTGCTGCCGGGACTCGGCCGGGTCCTGGATCGTGGCCGAGGGCACGACGTGGGCGAGGTCGTAGCGACCCTGGTATTCGACGCCGAGCACGCGGAACACGTAGTCGACGATCGAGGTCGAGAGCTTGATGTTCTCGTGCCCCTCGACGACGCCCTGGGGCTCGAAGCGCGTGAACGTGAACTGCTCGACGAAGGTCTCGAGCGGCACGCCGTACTGCAGGCCGACCGACACGGCCATCGAGAAGCAGTTCATCAGCGACCGGAAGGCGGCGCCCTCCTTGTGCATGTCGATGAAGATCTCGCCGAGCGTGCCGTCCATGTACTCGCCCGTGCGCAGGAAGATCTTGTGGCCGCCGACGCGGGCCTCCTGCGTGAAGCCACGGCGCTTCTTGGGCAACCGCGCGCGCACGCCCGTCGGGCGCTGCAGCTGCACCACCGCGGTCGGCGGCGCGTCGCTCGAGGCGGCGTCCGACTTGCGGTCCGACGTCGCCGAGAGCGGCTGCGAGGCCTTGGATCCGTCGCGATAGAGCGCGATCGCCTTGAGGCCGAGGCGGAAGCCCTCTTCGTAGATCTTCTGCACGTCGTCGAGCGTGGCCTCGTTGGGCAGGTTCACGGTCTTCGAGATCGCGCCCGAGAGGAAGGGCTGCGCGGCCGCCATCATCCTCACGTGCGACATCGGGGCGAGGTAGCGGCGGCCCGTCTTGCCGCAGCGGTTCGCGCAGTCGAACACCGCGTAGTGCTCGATGCGGAGGTGCGGCGCCCCCTCGATCGTCATGCGGCCGACGATGACGTCGTTGGCCTCCTCGACCTCGGCCGCGGAGAAGCCGAGGTGACCGAGCAGCGCGCGCCCCGATCGCTTCTCGCTCGAGACGCCGAGGCGATCGTAGACCTCCTCGCCGAGGATCCACGGCGCGAACGCGAGGTCGAGCTCGAAGACGCCAGGGATCGCAGCCTCGATCTTCGCGAGCTCGTCGTTCGTGAGGCCGCGCTGCCGGAGCGCCGCGCGGTTGACGTGCGGCGCGGCGAGCAGCGTGTTCGTGCCGGAGACGTAGGCGACGATCTCCTGCACCTCGTGCTCGGCGTAGCCGAGGCGGCGAAGCGCCTCGGGCACCGACTGGTTCACGATCTTGAAGTAGCCGCCGCCCGCGAGCTTCTTGAACTTCACCAGCGCGAAGTCGGGCTCGATGCCCGTCGTGTCGCAGTCCATGAGCAGGCCGATCGTGCCCGTCGGCGCGAGGACCGTCGCCTGCGCGTTGCGGTAGCCGTGCTCCTGGCCGAGGCGGAGCGCGTCGTCCCAGTCGGCCACGGCGGCGCGCCAGAGCGGCTCCGGGCAGCGATCGCGATCGAGGGCGTACGCGGCCTCGCGGTGCAGGCTCATCACGCGGAGCATGGGCTCGCGGTTCTTCGCGTAGCCGGCGAACGGGCCCTTCACGGCGGCCAGATCGGCCGAGACTTTGTACGCGTGACCGCACATCACCGACGTGAGCGCGCCGGCGATCGATCGGCCCTCGTCCGAGTCGTACGGGACGCCGAGCAGCATGAGCAGCGTGCCGAGGTTGGCGAAGCCGAGGCCGAGCGGGCGGTAGTCGTGCGAGTTCTTCGCGATGTTCTTCGTCGGGTACGACGAGAAATCGACGAGGATCTCCTGCGCGACGAAGAAGACGCGCACCGCGTGGCGGTACCCCTCGATGTCGAACGAGCCGTCCGTGCGGAGGAACTTCGTGAGGTTCAGGCTCGACAGGTTGCAGGCCGAGTCGTCGAGGAACATGTACTCGGAGCACGGGTTCGACGCGTTGATGCGAGCCGTGTTCGGGCACGTGTGCCAGCGGTTGATGGTCGTGTCGAACTGCACGCCGGGATCCGCGCAGCCCCACGCGGCCTCGCCGATCTGACGCCAGAGGTCGCGAGCGTTGAACGTCTCGACGACCTCGCCGTTCGTTCGTGCGCGCGTCTGCCACGAGCCGCCGGTCTGCACGGCGCGCATGAAGTCGTCGCTGATGCGGACCGAGTTGTTGGAGTTCTGGCCGCTGATCGTGTGGTAGGCCTCGCCGTTGAAGTCCGACGGGTAGCCGGCCGCGATGAGCGCGTGCGCCTTCTTCTCCTCGCGGACTTTCCAGCCGATGAAATCGGCGATCTCGGGGTGGTCCATGTTGAGGCAGACCATCTTGGCCGCGCGGCGCGTCGTGCCGCCGCTCTTGGTCGCGCCGGCCGCGCGATCGAAGACCTCGAGGAAGCTCATCAGGCCCGAGCTCGTACCGCCGCCCGACAGCTTCTCCTGGCGACCGCGGATCGAGCTGAAGTTCGTGCCGGTGCCCGACCCGTACTTGAAGAGGCGCGCCTCGCTCTTGACGAGGTCGTAGATCGACATGAGGTCGTCGCCGACCGACTGGATGAAGCACGCCGAGCACTGCGGGCGCTCGTAGGCGTTGTCGATCTCGCCGATCTCCTCGGGCGAGTCGGCCTTCGCGCCCGGGACCCAGGCGAACTGGCCGCCGGTGCCCTTGATGCCGTACCGGTGCCACAGGCCGCAGTTGAACCAGACGGGCGAGTTGAAAGCGCCGTACTGGTTCACGAGCAGGAAGGAGAGCTCGGCCTCGAACGTCTCGGCGTCCTTGCTCGACGCGAAGTAGCCGCCGAAGTGCTCGCCGGCCTCGCGGATCGTGTGGGCGAGGCGGTGGACGACCTGCCGCACGCTCGTCTCGGCCGACTCCTTGCGACCGAAGAGGCCCGCCTTGCGGAAGTACTTCGAGACGACGATGTCGGTCGCGAGCTGCGACCAGCCGGCCGGGATCTCGGCGCCCTCCATCTTGAAGACGACCGAGCCGTCGGGGTTCGTGATGATGCTCGTGCGGCGCTCCCACGTCACCGCGTCGAGCGGGTCGGTCCCGCGCTCGGTGAAGCGCCGATCGAACGCGACGCCGCGCGGCCGCGACGGTCCCTTCTTGGGGGACGTCTCCTTGGCAGCAGCCCGGGCCGAGTCCTTCGCCGAGTCCTTCGCCAAACGCTTGGCCGTCACTTCTTTCCGCGCCGAAGCCTTGCTCGTGCTCGCCATCTTGTCGCCATCCCCCGTGATCGCAGGCCCTTGCGCCATCGTCTCCTCCACCACCGTCGACTCGATCCGTACGCCTCGCCGCCCGCGCACACCTTCACCTCGCGCACGCCGCCCGTGGCACGGAGCGCGCGACGCGCCCGCAAGGGCGCCGCGGGAGATCACCCGCGCTGGTCGTTCTGGTGAGCGAAAGACAACCCACCGGGCGCCTTCGCCCGGACGTCCACCTCGATGAAGCCCACACGCCCGGCGCCCCCGCGCCGCCCCTCACCCACGACGCCGCAGGCGGGCTCCAGTCCTCATGGAGCGGCCGACCCGCGGAGCCTCGAGCGATTCCCCCCGACAGAAGCGAGTCTCACGGACAGAAGCCCGTGGACCCAGCAAGCTCGACGCATGCTCAGTGGAACAACGGAGCAGTCTCCGTCGCAACCAGGAGCGCAGTGGTACCCCAACCTGTGGGGCCCGAGCAATCAAAAAGCACAACATGTAGGGAAACGCGCGGACTCATTGAGCAACTTGGTCGCCATCGCTGAACGCACGCACCGGAGACACAAGTTCGGCAGAACAAGCGGACAGCTTGCCCCCAGGTTGTCCGCAGGCGGCGCCCTCGCGGCCTGCGGCGAGGCGTGCGCGTCGGTCCGCTCCGCGCGTTCCGCAACGCCCCTCCTCGAGGCGCGACGGGGGCGGGCGGCCGCGGCGGCGGTCGCGGAGCGCGGGGCGGCCGACGGACCGGCGCGCGAAGTCGTGGGCGCGATCGAGGGGATCGAGGGGATCGAGGGGATCGACCCGGTCGCGATCGCGGGCGCGGCGACGGGCCGGGACGGCAAGGCGGGCTCGCGACGATCTCGGCCTGCCCCGACGCCGGCTCGGACTACACTCCGCCGCCGTGACGGACCCTTCGACGACCGAGCGCCCTTCGCGCCGCGCCCCCCCCCGCGGCGCGCTGCGCCTCACCGCCCTCGGCGGGCTCGGCGAGATCGGGATGAACTGCCTCGCGCTCGAGCAGGACGGCGAGGTCGTCCTCATCGACTGCGGCGTGACGTTCCCGTCGTCCGACCTCGGGATCGACGTCTTCCACCCGCGGTTCGACCATGTGCTCGCCGATCGCGACCGCCTCCGCGGCGTCGTGATCACCCACGGGCACGAGGATCACATCGGCGCGCTGCCGTATCTCCTCGCGCACGTCGATGTGCCCGTGTGGGGGCCGCGCCACGCGCTCGAGCTCGTGCGACACCGGCTCGCCGAGCACGGGCTCGAGGGCGTGGACGTCGACCTGCGACCGACCGCCGTGGGGGAGGAGCACCGCATCGGGCCGTTCTCGTTCGAGCCCATCCGCGTCACGCACTCGATCGCGGACGCGACGGCGCTCGCGATCCGGACGGCCGCCGGGCTCGTGGTGCACACGGGCGATTTCAAGCTCGATCCGACGCCGATCGACGGCGAGGTGACGGACGAGGCGCGCTTCGAGGCGCTCGGCGACGAGGGCGTGCGGCTGCTGCTCTCGGACAGCACCAACGTCGACTCGCTCGGGCACTCGGGCAGCGAGCGATCCGTCGGGGACGCGCTCGGCGGGCTCATCGAGAACGCGCGCGGGCGCGTCGTGATCGGCCTCTTCGCCTCGAACGTGCAGCGCCTGCGCGCCCTCGGCGAGATCGCGGTGCGCACGCGACGACGCATCTGCCTGCTCGGCCGCAGCGTGAACAACCACGCGCGGGCGGCCCAGGCCGTCGGGCGCCTCGACTGGCCGAGCGACCTGCTCGTGCCGCCCGACCTCGCGGGGTCGCTGCCCCGCGACCGCCTGCTCGTCCTGGCGAGCGGCACGCAGGCCGAGCGCATGTCGGCGCTGACGCGGCTCGCGGCCGGGACGCACCCCGCGATGCGGATCGACGAGGGCGACCTCGTCGTGATGTCGAGCCGCATCATCCCGGGCAACGACCGGCCCGTGTACGACCTCGTCGCGAGCTTCCTGCGCCTGGGGGTCGAGCTCGTGACGCGCATGACCGATCCGCGCGTGCACGCGAGCGGGCACGCCCACCGAGACGAGCAGCGAAGGATGATCGACCTCGTGCGGCCGGAGACGTTCCTCCCCGTGCACGGGACGCTCCACCACCTGATGCGGCACGCGGCCGTCGCGCGCGAGGCGGGCGTCGGTGAGATCGTCGTCGTCGAGAACGGCGAGATCGTCGAGATCGCCCCGGGATCGCCGGCCGCCAAGGTCGGGCGCGTGCCCGTCGGGCGCGTGGCCACCTTCGACGGCGAGGAGGTCACCGACGAGGTGCTCAAGGAGCGCGCGCAGCTCGGGCGCGCCGGCGTCGTGTTCGTGTCGGTCGTGCTCGACCGGCGCGGCGGCATCGCCTCGACACCCCAGGTCATCGCGCGCGGCGTGCTCGACGCCTCGGACGCGGACGTGCTGCACAAGGCTTCGCTGGCGGTGGCTCGAGCGGTCGGCGAGGTCTCGTCGCGGTCGCGCGACCACGCCTCGGCGGCGGGGGACGACGAGATCGCCGACGCGGCGCGGCTCGCAGCGCGGCGCACGGTCGAGGCGCGCACGGGCAAGCGACCGCTCGTCAACGTCGCGCTCTCGCGGATCGACCGGCCGTGAGCGAGCTTGCGCACGAGCTGCTGAGACGCGTGCTGTCCGGACTCGCGGCCGACGTGCGCGAGAGCCGCCTGCGGGTGATCCGGGGCGGCGAGGAGGGCGGCGTCCCCGACGAGGAGGCGGTGCACGACTTCCGCGTGACGCTGCGGCGCCTCCGCACGCTGCTGCGCATCGGTCGACCGCTCTACGGGGAGCGCGGCACGCGATCGATCGGCGACGACCTCGGCCGGATCGCGGACGCCACGGGCGCCCTGCGCGAGGGCGAGGTCCTCCGGCAGACGCTGGCCGACCTCGAGCTCGGCGACGCGACGCGCGCCGCGCTCACCGCCTTCGACGAGCGGCGGCGCCGAGCCGAGCACGAGAGCCGGACGGCGGTCGTGGCGCTGCTTCGCGGCGACGCGCCCGCGGGCCAGGACGGATCGGTCGCGGGCCCCGGGGACGCGCAGGCCACGGGGGTCGGATCCTCGATCGAGGCGTCACTCGCCGCCCTCGATCGCCGGCTCGCCCGGGGGCTCTCGCGGCGCGCGGCGGCCCGCCCCCCGCAGAGCGACCGCGAGCTTGCCCACGCCTCGCTGCGCCGCGCGCTCGCCGACGTGGACGCGCGCGCGCAGGGCGACGTCGGCGACGTCGACGGGATGCACGAGCTCCGGATCCGCTTCAAAAGGCTGCGCTACACGGCCGAGCTCTTCGCGCCGATCGTCGGCGATCGCGCAACGGCGGCCGCGAAGGCGGCGACGCGCATGCAGAAGCGGCTCGGCGAGCTGCACGACCTCGACGAGGCCCTCGTGAAGGTCGTGGCCGCGCGCGGGCTCCCCGGGGCGATCCGTCGCGAGGTGGTGGCCGCGCTCCGCCTGGCGCGCGCGAAGTCGGCCGTCCGCTGCCTCGAGGAGCTCGCCTCCGCCGAGCACGCGCTCGCCCGCCTCGCCCCCGACCTCGCCGATCCCCTGGGCCGCGATCGGGCCTCGTCGACCGGCGACGTCGACGGCGCGCGCCTCGCCGGGCCGCGACCGCGCGTGATACGCTGACGGGGTCGGCGGGGCGCTCTTCGGCGCCCGATCGCGCGCATCTCGTCGCGGCGCCCGCCCACGAACCAAGGAGAAGCCCCCTGTGCATCGGCTGTTCCCCGTCACGCTGACCGGCGCGCTCCTGCTCGGCTGCACCCAGGACTTCGACCAGTTCGCGCCGGTGGCCGGGTCGGGCACCACGACGCCCACCACGACGAGCGGCGGCGGCGGCGGCACGACGACGGGCAGCGGCGGCGCCGGCGGCGCGCAAGGCACGGGCGGCCAGGGCACCGGGGGCCAGGGCACCGGCGGCGTCGGCGGGCAGTCGACGGGCGGCAGCGGCGGGCAGGGCCTGGGCGGCGCGGCGCCGGACGCGGGCGGTGTCGAGGACTGCACGAACGGCAAGGACGACGACGGGGACGGCAAGACCGACTGCGCCGATCCGAAGTGCAACGCCGGCTTCACGTGCGCGCCGGTGGCCCCGGCGGGCGGCTGGTCCGGCCCCGCGTGGCTGTTCGACGGCGCGACGGCGAGCGCCCCCTCGTGCGCCGGCGCCTTCGGGGCGAAGGCCTACGAGGGCTTCCGCGACATGGCGCAGGTCCCGGCGCTGTGCGGCCAGTGCGCGTGCGAGGCGGCGACGGGCACGTGCGCCCCCGGGTCGCTGTTCGCGTACGACGACGCGGCGTGCTCGCAGCAGGGCGGCGGTCACGGCCAGACGCCGGCGAGCCAGTGCGTGGACCTCTCGGCGCCGCTGACCACGTCCTCGTACAAGGCGGCGCCGCCGGTGTTCTCGAACGGTAGCTGCAAGGCGAACAAGCCGGGATCGAGCAAGCCGGCCCCGACGTGGGCGACGACGGGCCTCGTGTGCGGCGGGCCGACGCCGGGCGGCGGCTGCGACGCGCAGGGCGAGGTCTGCGCGCCCCGCCCCGCCCCGCCGTTCGGCGCGAGCCTGTGCATCTGGGGGGCGGGCGCGAAGGACTGCCCCGCCGCCTACCCGCAGAAGCACACGTTCTGGGACGGCGCGACCGACGGGCGCGAGTGCTCGCCGTGCGCGTGCGGCGTCGCCGCCGGATCGTGCACGGCGACGACGACGGTCTACGAGAAGAGCTGCCAGAACCAGAACGTGATCGGCGTGGTGCCGAACGACGGAGCGTGCCACGCCTTCGACGGCAGCCCCGCGCGGCTCCAGGTCGACGTGCAGGCGAGCGGCGCGTGCCCGGCGAGCGGTGGTCAGGCGACGGGCACGGTGGTCGAGGGGCCGGGCTCGACCACGGTCTGCTGCGCGCCCTAGCGGGGCCGACGGGGCGCACGCGGCGCCCCCCCCCCGCAGCCGCCGCTACTGCCGGAAGATCTCGACCGTCTGGACCAGGATGTCCTGGTTCGGGCGGTCGCGCGTCGCGGGCGCGGTGGCGATCGCGTGCACGACGTCGAGGCCGCTCACGACGCGGCCGAAGACGCTGTGGCGCCGGTCGAGGTGCGGCGTCGGGCCCTCGGTGATGAACCACTGCGCGCCGTTGGTGTTGGGGCCGGAGTTGGCCATCGACAGGACGCCCGAGGCGTCGTGGGAGAGCTCCGGGTGGAACTCGTCCTCGAAGCGGTAGCCCGGGTTGCCGCGCCCCCACTGCGCCGCCGCGTCGGCGTGGCGCGAGTAGGGGTCGCCGCACTGGATCATGAAGCCCGGGATCACGCGGTGGAAGCGGACGCCGTCGTAGAGCGGCGTGCCCGTCATCGACGCGCCGGTCTTCGGGTCCGTCCAGGCGATCGTGCCCTGGGCGAGGCCGACGAAGTTGGCGACCGTGTTCGGCACGCGCTGCTCCTCGAGGCGCAGGACGATGACGCCGAGGGTGGTGGTGAGGCGCGCGTGCAGCTGCCCCGCGCCGGGGACCTGGATGGGGGGGAATTGCATCGGGTCGACATACCACGGCTCCCCCGGTCCCGGATCCAGCGAGCAGGGGTCTCCCGCCTCGGAGCCGGCGGTGGGGAGGACCGCAGAGGGCGCCGGGAACCGTTGCGGCCGGGCGAAAGGGCCGCGACAGTGTCTCCCGCCATGACGACCCCGAACTCCACCTTGCGTCCCCTCGCGCTGCGCGTGGCCAAGTCCCTGCGCGAGAAGGGCAAGACCTCCGAGGCGGTCCTCCTGCTGTCGGCGTGGGCCGCGGCCGGCCCGAACGACGCCGAGGGGCAGGCGCTGCTCGCCGAGGCGCTGCGGATCGAGCCCGGCAGCCCGGTCGCGAAGCTCGCCTTCGAGCGCATGGAGGGCATGGGCGGCGACTACGCGACGCTCGACGAAGCGCGCGCGCGGTGGTCGGCCGAGGAGCTCGATCGCCTCGACCGCGAGGCGGCGCGGCCCGCGTTCCAGAGCGCGCAGGTCGGGTTCAACAACAACCTGAACTACCGCGGCCGGCCGTACCACGTGCAGACCGAGGACTCCGGCCTCGCGAAGCCGCACGTCATCACGCACCTCTTCTCCGACGGCGGCCGCATCCTCAAGAGCCACAAGCGCACGTACGCGGCGGAGGTCGACCGGCCGGACGTCGCCCCCTTCGTGCGCGCGCTGATGAAGGCGCAGCACATGGAGATGGTCGCGCTCCTGCGCGAGGGGAAGTTCGACCTCGTCATCGAGGGACGCGAGGTCGGGGGGATTCAGGTGCTCGAGCACCCGCCGATCGTCAACGTCGAGCTCGTCGGCGGGCGACAGCAGGGCGAGAAGGCCAAGCCCGCGCCGACGGTACCGCGGCCCGCGGCGCGGGAGCCCGCGCGCTTCACGCTCCACGTCGAGCGCAGCCTGCACGGCGGGCCCGAGCGCTACGACCCGCGCGGCGACATCGTCGTCCTCGGCAAGAAGGGCGCGGTCGCGCTCGAGGGCGAGCCGTTCTGCCACCCCGAGGAGGCGGCCATCTCGTTCGAGGGCGGCAAGCTCTGGCTCGAGGACCTCGAGGACGGCAACGGCGTCTTCCTGCGCATCCGGTCGCGCGTGGAGGTCCCGATCGGCACCGAGTTCGTGATCGGCGATCAGCTGCTGCGGCTCGAGAAGAACCCGGAGGTCGACGACGGGCCGGGCGAAGGGCCGACGTACTTCCTGTCGTCGCCGAAGGGCGAGTCGGCCTTCCGCGTCGTGCAGCTCCTCGAGGGGGGCGGCGTCTGCGCGTGCGCGATGGCGCGCGAGAACCTGCTGCAGATCGGCGGCAAGCAGGAGTTCGCCAACGACCTCGTCGTCCGCGGCGACCCGCTCGTCGCCAAGTACCACTGCGTGATCGAGGAGCAGGCCGAGGCGCACGTCCTGACGGACCTCGGCCTCGACGGCGGCACGACCACGGGGGTGTTCGTGCGCGTCCTGGGCCGGCGGGAGATCAAGGACGGCGACGAGCTGCTCATCGGCCGCACGCGCCTGCGGCTCGAGACGGTGCAGCCGAGCTGAGGCCGGTCAGGCCTTCTCGAAGACCGTCGCGATCCCCTGGCCCACGCCGATGCAGAGCGAGGCCAGGCCGACCGCGGCCTTGCGGGCGGCCATCGCGTGCACGAGCGTGCAGGCGATGCGCGCGCCCGAGCAGCCGATCGGGTGGCCGAGCGCGATCGACCCGCCGAGCACGTTCACGCGCGCGGGGTCGAGCTCGAGCGCGCGGACGCACGCGATCGCCTGCGCCGCGAACGCCTCGTTGAGCTCGATGAGGTCCACGTTGGGCGCGCGCAGGCCGATGCGCGCGAGCACCTTGCGCACGGCCGGGATCGGGCCCTCGCCCATGAGGCTCGGGTCGACGCCCGCGGTCGCGGTGCCGACGACGCGGGCGAGCGGCCTCGCGCCGATCGCCTCGAGGAGCTGACCGGAGACGAGCAGCAGCGCCGACGCGCCGTCGTTGATCGGCGACGAGTTGCCGGCCGTGACGGTGCCGCCCTTGCGGAACGCCGGCGAGAGCTTCGCCAGGCTGGCGATCGAGCTGTCCGCGCGCACCGACTCGTCGCGCGAGAACGCGATCGGGTCGCCCTTCTTCTGCGCGACGGGCACCGGGAGGACCTCGGCCGCGAAGGCCCCCGCGTCCCAGGCGGCGGCCGCCTTCTGGTGCGAGGCGAGCGCGAACGCGTCCTGATCGTCGCGCGAGATCCCGTGCTTCTTGGCGACGTTCTCGGCCGTCTCGCCCATGCCGAGGAGCTCGAAGCGCGCGGCCAGCTTCGGGTTCGGGTAGCGCCAGCCGAGCGTCGTGTCGTAGACGGGCGGCGGGGTGCGGTCGAAGCGGTCGGTGGCCTTCGGCATCGAGAAGGGCGCCCGGGTCATGCTCTCGACGCCGCCGGCGATCACGCAGTCGGCCTCGCCGAGCGCGATCATGCGCGCCGCGTCGGCCACGGCCTCGAGCCCCGATCCGCAGAGGCGGTTCACGGTCACGGCCGGCACCTCGTAGGCGAGGCCGGCGATCAGCGCGGCCATGCGCGCGACGTTGCGGTTGTCCTCGCCGGCCTGGTTGGTCGCGCCGAAGACCACCTGGTCGATCCGGTCGGCGAACGCGGGCTGGCGCGCGACCAGGCCCGCGAGGACGTGCGCCGCGAGGTCGTCGGGGCGGACGGTGGCGAGCCCGCCGCCGTAGCGGCCGATGGGCGTGCGGACGGCGTCGACGACGTACACGGATCGCGCGGAGATCGACATCGGCCCTGCTTACCACCACGCGCGGCGGGCCGTGAAGAGGCGCCGAGAATCCACCCCGAACGCCCCGGAGCCACAGACGAATTGATTGAAATCCTCCGTGCCCTCTGCGCCCTCTGCGCCCTCTGCGCCTCCGTGGTGCCCCCCTCCTCAGCTCCCGGCGTGCGCGGCTGGCCCGCGGGCGCGCCGTCAGGGCTGGACGTACGTCGCCAGGATCTCGCGCGCGACGCGCAGCGCCTCCGGGTCGGCGTCGGCGCGCACCACGAGCTCGACGCCCGGGCAGATCGCGAGGTGCTCGAAGATCGCGCGGCCCGCGGCGGCGGGGCGGTAGGGGCCGAGGCGCCCGCCGGGCGCGGCCGAGGCGAGGTCCACGGCCGGCACGGCCGGCGCGGCCGGCGCGGCCGGCTCGAGGCCGGCGAGGCGCAGCAGCTCCGCGGGCGACGAGCTCGCGAAGATCCGGCGGATCTCGGCGAGGCGCAGGTGGCGTTCGAGGCGAAGCTTGCGGGCCGCGAGGAGGCGCACGCGCGCGTCCTCGCCGTACCTGGTGGCCGGACCGTGCAGCCCGGGCGACGCCAGCAAGCCGCGGCCCACGTAGTACTGGATGCCACGCGGCGTGTAGCCGGTGGCCTCGGCGAGCGCGTGGATCGAGTAGCTCATGAGGCGCTCCGGGGGCGGGGGAGAGGGGTTCGAGGCGTGATCACCGCACCCGAAGGCCCACGGTGGGATGATCGCCGGGGCAACCGTGCAGATCGCGCGAGCAACGTAGCATAATACGGAGTGATCACCGCACCTTCGTCTTGCCTCATCGCACCGACGCCAGGGATCCCCCCACGGGCGAACCACTTCACGGCACGAATCCCGGCGATCCCCACAGTGACCGCGCGGTCGCCCGCCCTCCCCGCCTCGCCGGGCCGGGCGCGGCCCGCGTGATAAGGTCCGGGCGATGCTGATCCTGATGCGATCCGGCGCCACGCCGGAGCAGATCGAGGCCGCGTGCCAGGCCGTGCGCGATCTCGGGCTCACTCCCCACCCCATCCCCGGCGCGATGCGGACCGCGATCGGCATCACGGGCAACCGCGGCGCGCTCGAGCCGTCGCTGTTCACGCGGCTCGACGGCGTCGCGGACGCCGTGCCCGTCTCGCAGCCCTACAAGCTCGTGAGCCGCGAGGTGAAGCCCGAGGACACGATCATCGAGGTCGGCCCCGCGCGCCTCGGCGGCGGGTCGCTCTGCGTGATGGCCGGCCCGTGCTCGGTCGAGACGCGCGATCAGGTGCTCACGACCGCGGCGTACGTGAAGGCGGGCGGCGCGACCATGCTCCGCGGCGGCGCGTTCAAGCCGCGCACGAGCCCCTACGAGTTCCAGGGCCTGCGCGAGGAGGGGCTCGAGCTGCTCGCCGAGGCGCGCGAGGCGACGGGCCTGCCGATCATCACCGAGGTCAAGGACACCGAGTCGCTCGCGCTCGTGGCGCGCTACGCGGACGTGCTGCAGGTCGGCGCGCGCAACATGCAGAACTTCTCGCTGCTCGAGCGGCTCGGCGACCTCGACAAGCCGGTGATGCTGAAGCGCGGGCTCGCGTCGACGGTCAAGGAGTGGCTGATGGCCGCCGAATACATCGTCTCGCGCGGCAACCGCCGGGTGATCCTGTGCGAGCGCGGCATTCGCACCTTCGAGACCGCGACGCGCAACACGCTCGACCTCGGCATCGTGCCGCTCCTGCGCGCGCAGACGCACCTGCCGATCGTGGTCGACCCGTCGCACGGCACCGGGTACGCGGCCGGCGTGACGCCGATGGCGCGCGCCGCGGTCGCGACCGGCGTCGACGGGATCATGATCGAGGTGCACCCGGACCCGTGCAAGGCGCTGTCGGACGGGCCGCAGGCGCTCACGTTCGCGATGTTCGACGCGCTGATGGTCGACGTGCGCGCGATCGCGGCGGTCATGAAGCAGCGCGTCTAGCGCGCGGCGCCTCCCCGGGCGCGCCGGCGGCGGCGGTGTCGGCGGACAGGCGGCGTGGACGTGCGCCGGCCGCCCCCGTATCGTTTCGACCATCATGCCCTCTCTCGCCTTCGGGCTCGATGCGCGCTCTCGGCGGTCTGTGATCCGCGTCCTGTCGGCCGCCCTCGTGGCCGCGGCGGCGCTGGTCGCCGCGCGGCCGGCGGCGGCGCACTGCGCGGTCACGGTCAGCGACCTCGCCAACGTGAGCGGCTGCGCGGGCTGCCACAGCGGGGGCGCCGTGCCCGCCGTGGCCGTCACGCCGGCGTCGAGCTGCGCGCAGACCGGGCAGAAGATCAACCTGACGGGCACGATCGCGAGCGTCAACGGCGGCAACGTCGGCTTCGGCCTGACGACCTCGAGCGGCACGCTGCTCGCCCAGGACGCGAAGACCGTGGTCGTCGGGGCGGGCCTCGGCCACGCCTGCGGGCAGAGCCCGACCTCGTTCTCGTTCGGGCTGACCGCCGGGGCCGTGGGCGCGACGACGCTCACGCTGCTCGGGCTCTCGTCGAACGGCAACGGCGGCGCGAGCGGCGACGGCTACGCGGCCGCGACGGCCACCGTGACGGTGTGCGCGCAGCCCTGCGCGACCTTCTACCGGGACCTGGACGGCGACGGCTTCGGCGACGCCGCGGTCAAGGTCGTCGGCTGCGCGGCGCCCCCCGGCTACGTCGCGAACGCGACCGACTGCGACGACGGCAAGGCCGCGAGATACCCCGGCGCGGCCGAGATCTGCGACGGCCTCGACAACGACTGCAACGCGCAGATCGACGAGGGCAACCCGGGCGGAGGCGCCGCGTGCGCGACGGGCAAGCTCGGCGTGTGCTCGCCGGGCACGACGGCGTGCGCGGGCGGGGCGATCGCGTGCAACCAGAACGTCCAGCCGAGCGCCGAGGTCTGCGACGGGTTGACCGACGAGAACTGCAGCGGCGTCGTCGACGAGGGCTGCGGCTGCGTGAACGGCGCGACGGCGCCCTGCTACTCCGGATCGCCGCCGACCGAGAACGTCGGGATCTGCCACGGCGGGACGAAGACCTGCGTCGCGGGCGCCTACGGGGCGTGCGCGGGCGAGGTGCTGCCGAAGGCCGAGACGTGCAACGCGCAGGACGACGACTGCGACGGCGTCGCCGACGACGGCGACCCGGGCGGCGGCGTCGCGTGCGCGACGGGCAAGCCGGGCGCGTGCGCCACGGGCAAGACGACGTGCCTCGGCGGCGCGATCGGCTGCAAGCAGGACGCGCAGCCGGGCCCCGAGACGTGCAACGGGAAGGACGACGACTGCAACGGCACCGTCGACGACGGCGACCCCGGCGGCGGCGCCGCGTGCGCGACGGGCAAGCCCGGCGTGTGCGCGGCGGGCACGTCGGCGTGCAGCGCGGGCGCGGTCGTGTGCAACGCGAAGTCGAAGCCGATCGCGGAGACGTGCAACGGGCAGGACGACGACTGCAACGGCGCGACCGACGAGGGCACGACGCGATCGTGCTACCCCGGGCCGGGCGGCACCGACGGCGTCGGCGCGTGCCACGCGGGCTGGCAAGCGTGCGTCGGCGCGGCCGGCTTCGGGGCGTGCGTGGGCGCGGCGCTGCCCGTCGCCGAGGCGTGCAACGGCAAGGACGACGACTGCGACGGCACCGTCGACGACGGCGACCCCGGCGGCGGCGCGCCCTGCGACACGGGCAAGGCCGGCGCGTGCCGGGCGGGCACGACGACCTGCCAGAACGGTGGCGTCGCGTGCGCCGGCAAGATCGCCGTCGCCGAAGCCTGCGACGGCGTCGACGACGACTGCGACGGCGTGGTCGACAACGGCTGCCCGGACGCCGACGGCGACGGCGTATCCGACGGCTACGAGGCGGTCCTCGGCACCGACCCGCACGACCCCGACAGCGACGACGACGGCCTCTTCGACGGGACCGAGGTCGGCCTCGCCTGCGACAACCCGAAGACGGACCTCGCGCTCGGGAGCTGCCGGCCGGACGCCGACCAGGGCGCGACGGTGACCGACCCGCTCGACGCGGACACGGACCACGGCGGCGCGAGCGACGGATCGGAGGACGCGAACCTGAACGGGCGCCGCGACCCCGGCGAGGCGGACCCGACGATGGCGCACGGCGACGACGACGCGGACGCGCACGACGCGGACGGCGACGGGCTCTCCGACGCGCTCGAGGGCTTCCTGCACACCGACCCGCTCGACGCGGACACCGACGACGACGGCGTCCTCGACGGCGCGGAGCCGAACCCGAGCGCGGACGGCGACCGCGACGGCCTGACGTCGGCGCTCGACCCCGACAGCGACGACGACGGCCTGCTCGACGGGACCGAGCTCGGCCGGGACTGCCTCGATCCGGCGACCGACACGCGCCTTCATCACTGCCGGCCCGACGCCGACCACGGCGCGACGACGACCGACCCGCTCGCCGCCGACACGGACGGCGGCGGTTCGCGCGACGGGTCGGAGGACGCGAACCTGAACGGGCGCGTCGACCCGGGCGAGGGCGACCCGACGAAGGCGCACCACGGCGACGACGCGAAGCTCGCGGACACGGACGGCGACGGCCTCTCGGACGCGCTCGAAGCGACGCTGCGGAGCGACCCGAAGGACGCCGACACGGACGACGACGGCGTGCCGGACGGCCTCGAGCCGAACCCGAGCGCGGACCTCGACCACGACGGGCTCGTGTCCGTGCTCGACGCGGACAGCGACGACGACGGCCTGTTCGACGGGACCGAGCTCGGCCGCGACTGCGCAGCGAAGGGGACCGACCCGGCGAAGAAGGCGTGCGTCGCGGACGCCGACCACGGGGTGACGAAGACCTCGGCCGCGCTGCGCGACACGGACCGCGGCGGGGCGTCGGACGGCTCCGAGGACGCGAACCTGAACGGCGCCGTCGACGCGGGCGAGGGCGACCCCGGCGCGGGGCACGCGGGCGACGACGATCAGAGCCCGGACGGCGACGGCGACGGCCTCTCGGACGCGCTCGAGGCGAAGCTCGGCTGCGACCCGAAGGACGCCGACACGGACGACGACGGCGTGCCCGACGGCCACGAGGCGAACCCGAGCGCGGACCCGGACGGCGACGGGAAGATCGACGTCCTCGACGCGGACAGCGACGGAGACGGGCTGTTCGATGGGACGGAGGCGGGGCTCGACTGCGGGCTGCCCGCGACCGACGCGAGCAAGAAGGCCTGCGTCGCGGACGCGGACCTCGGCGCGACGGTGACCTCGCCGGTCGACCCGGACACCGATCACGGCGGCGTGAAGGACGGGGCCGAGGACGCGGACCACGACGGCGCCGTCGGCGCGGGGGAGTCGGACCCCACCGCGGGCCGCGGCGAGGACGACGCGGCGAAGAAGCCCTGCGCGAGGGACGCGGACTGCGGCGACGCGACGAGCGGGCAGGTGTGCCACGCGGACACGGGCGCCTGCCACGACGGCTGCCGCGGCGTGAACGGGAGCGGCTGCCCGGCCGGGCTCGCGTGCAGCTCGATCGACGAGTCGGCGGGGACGTGCGCGGCGGCGGCGGCGTACGCGGAGGCGCCGGCCGCCGAACAGAGCGGCGGGTGCGCGGTGCGATCGGCCGGCGATCGGGGCGGCGCCGCGGCCTGGGTCGCGATCGCGGCGATCGGGCTTTCGGCCGCGCGCAGGCGGCGACGCGCGGCGCGGCGGGACGCGATCGGACGCGGCGTCGCGGGCCCCTCGGCGGCCGGCTAGACCCTCGCCGAATAGCGCTGCCGCCTTGGCGACCGACCAAGAGCCCTGATTTTCACCACGGTGGCCCGGAATCCCCGCGCGAGGTTGCTGCAAATCCTTCTCGGCGAGGGTCCGGCTGGCGCCGCGGCGGGCGAGGCGCGCCACGAAGGACGGGCGACGGCGGCCAACTGCTCGCGGCCGGTGGCCCCGGCCAGGCGGGGGGCGCACGGGCGCGGAGAAGCGAGTCCCTCCGCCACCCTGCGCGAGGCGCCGCGCCGTGGGTCCGTCCACCGTGAAGCACCGACCGTGCGGACGGGACGCTTGACGGAGGCGCGAGGTC
Source organism: uncultured delta proteobacterium (assembly GCA_903906315.1). Classification (GTDB taxonomy): domain Bacteria; phylum Myxococcota_A; class Polyangia; order Polyangiales; family Polyangiaceae; genus CAIVJW01. The sequence goes on from CAIVJW010000357.1 coordinate 45,839, forward strand.
GACGGCCCAATGCCGCATGCGGATCCTCCCCCCTTCAAGTGTGCGAGCCCTCACCGGCTTCGCTGAGAACCCACGGCTCGCGCTCCCTCGCTGGGTAGCGCTCGCGCTTTCCCTCGCCGCCGCCGGATGCGGCGGAGGCGAGGCGGCGCTGCTCTCCGCCAGCACGGGCGGCGACACGACCTCGACCACCACGACGCTGACCGGCAGCGGCGGCGCGGGTGGCGCCACCGGATCGGGCGGCCAGGGCGGCAGCACGGCGACCTGCACGGGCGGCACGACCGAGTGCGGCGGCGTGTGCATCGATCTGTCGAAGGACCCGAAGCACTGCGGCGGCTGCGCCACGTCGTGCAAGGAGGGCGCAGCCTGCGAGAAGGGTCAGTGCACCGTGGTGTGCAAGGACCCGCAGGTGAAGTGCGGCGACGCCTGCGTCGACCTCCAGACGAGCAGCACGAGCTGCGGCGCGTGTGACAAGGCGTGCGCCGCCGGCGAGGCGTGCGAAAAGGGCGCCTGCGTCGTCGCGTGCACGGGCGGCCTCTCGAAGTGCGGCGACGCATGCGCCGACCTCGCGAAGGACCCGACCAACTGCGGCGAGTGCGGCAAGGCGTGCGCCGCGGGCGAGGTCTGCTCCAACGGCAGCTGTGCCCTCTCCTGCCAGGCGAGCCTCACGGAGTGCGGCGGCTTGTGCGTCAACCTGCAGACCGACGTCGTCAACTGCGGCGCGTGCGAGATCGGCTGCGCCGCCGGTGAGGTCTGCTCGGGCGGCGTCTGCGGCCTCTCCTGCCAGGCCGGCCTCGAGAACTGCGCGGGCACCTGCGTCAACCTCGGCAACGACATCGGCAACTGCGGCACCTGCGGCACCGCGTGCGCCGCGGGCGAGGTGTGCTCGAACGGGGTCTGCTCGGTCTCGTGCCAGCAGAGCCTCACGCTGTGCAACGGAGTCTGCGCCAACCTGCAGAGCGACATCGCGAACTGCGGCAAGTGCGGCGCGGAGTGCGCGCTCGGCGAGGTCTGCTCGGGCGGCGTCTGCGGCCTCTCGTGCCAGCAGGGGCTGACCATCTGCAACGGCCTGTGCGTGAACGTGCAGACCGACATCGCCAACTGCGGCAACTGCGGCACGACGTGCGCGGCCGGCGAGGTGTGCTCGAACGGCGCCTGCGCGCTCTCCTGCCAGAACAGCCTCGATAACTGCAGCGGCGTCTGCGTCAACCTGCAGACCGACCTCGCGAACTGCGGCAAGTGCGCGAGCCCGTGCGCGGCCGGCCAGGTGTGCTCGAACGGCGCCTGCGCGCTGTCGTGCCAGCAGAGCCTCGACAACTGCAACGGTCAGTGCGTCAACCTGCAGAGCGACCTCGCGAACTGCGGCAAGTGCGGCACGACGTGCGCGGCCGGCCAGGTGTGCTCGAAGGGCGCCTGCTCCGTCTCGTGCCAGCAGGGCCTCACGCTCTGCGACGGCATCTGCGTCAACCTCCAGTCCGACATCGGCGCCTGCGGCGCGTGCGGCAAGGCCTGCGCGGCCGGTGAGGTTTGCACCAAGGGTGCCTGCACGCTCTCGTGCCAGGCGGGCCTCACGAGCTGCGGCGGCGTCTGCACGAACCTCGACACCGACCTCGCGAACTGCGGCGCCTGCGCCAAGACCTGCAACGCCGGAGAGGTCTGCTCGAAGGGCGCCTGCGCGGTCTCCTGCCAGGCGGGCCTGACCAACTGCTTCGGCATCTGCGTCGACCTCAAGACGGACGACGCGAACTGCGGCAAGTGCTCCGCGAACTGCGGCGCCGGCCAGGTGTGCACGGGCGGCGCTTGCGTCGTCTCGTGCCAGGCCGGGCTCACCAACTGCAGCGGCCTCTGCGTGAACATGAAGAGCGATCTGGCCAACTGCGGCGCGTGCGGCGTGACCTGCTCGGCGGGCCAGGCCTGCGCGAACGGCGTCTGCTCGCTCACCTGCCAGGCCGGCCTGACGAACTGCAACGGCTCCTGCGCGAACCTGCTGACCGACAACGTGAACTGCGGCGCCTGCGCCAAGACGTGCGGCGCGGGCCAGGTTTGCACGAACGGCACCTGCGCGCTCACGTGCCAGCAGGGGCTCACGGCGTGCAACGGCGTCTGCGCCAACCTGCTCTCCGACAACGGCAACTGCGGCGCGTGCGGCAAGACCTGCGGCGGCGGCGAGGTGTGCTCGAACGGCGTGTGCGCGCTGTCGTGCCAGGCGGGGCTCACCTCGTGCAACGGCGTCTGCGTCAACCTCACGACCGACAGCACCAACTGCGGCGCGTGCGGCAAGGGCTGCGGAGCGGGCCAGATCTGCTCGGCCGGCTTGTGCGCGGTGTCGTGCCAGCAGGGCCTCAACAACTGCAACGGCGTCTGCGCCAACCTCCAGACCGACAGCGCGAACTGCGGCGCGTGCGCGAAGGTCTGCGCGGCGGGCCAGACGTGCTCGGCCGGCGCTTGCTCGCTGACGTGCCAGGCGGGCCTCACGATCTGCAACGGCGTCTGCGTCAACCTCCAGAGCGACGGCGCCAACTGCGGCGGCTGCAACAAGCCGTGCGCGGCCGGTCAGGTCTGCTCGGGCGGCGTCTGCGGCCTCACCTGCCAGCAGGGGCTCACCAACTGCAGCGGCGTGTGCACCAACCCGAAGTTCGACCCCTCGAACTGCGGCCAGTGCGGCGTCACGTGCCCGAACCAGAACGGCATCGGCCTCTGCGGTAACGGCTCGTGCCTCGGCATCTCGTGCAACAACGGCTTCGCCAACTGCGACAACGTCCTGGCGACCGGCTGCGAGGCCAACCTCCAGACGTCGAACGCGAACTGCGGCTCGTGCGGCAAGGTGTGCGGGGCCAACGAGGCCTGCACGGCGGGCGTCTGCAAGGCGCTCTGCGGCCCGCTCAACGGCTCGCAGACGTTCGCCTACTCGGGCGCGCAGCAGGCCTTCACCGTCCCGGCCTGCGTCACGAAGATCAAGATCGAGACCTGGGGCGGCCAGGGCGGCACGCCGACCAGCAACTCGGGCTGCGGCGGCAACCCGGACGTCGGCGGCAAGGGCGGCTACGCGTACGGCGAGCTCGCCGTGACGCCCGGCGAGACCCTGGAGATCTGGGTCGGCGGCGGCGGCGGCACGGGCAACGCGCCCGGCTTCAACGGCGGCGGCGGCAGCTGCTCGACGGCGTCCACGTGCTCCGGCGGCGGCGGCGCGTCGGACGTCCGGCGCGGCGCGGGCCTCGCGGCGCGCGTCATCGTGGCAGGCGGCGGCGGCGGCGCCGAGTACTCCTGCGGCGGCCAGGGCGGCGGC
>CAIVJW010000358.1 GCA_903906315.1 uncultured delta proteobacterium
CGCGGCGGCGGGCGCGGCGGCGGCGCCGGCCGGGCCCGCGTAGCCGGAGCCGGACGAGCCCTTGCCGAGCGTCCTCGGGTTCGCGAGCGCGCCCGACGCCTCGTCGCCGGACCCCAAACCGCTCGCGCCGCCGCCGAGCCCGAGGCTGCCGTCGTACGCCTTCTTGGCCCCTCCGAGGCCGCCGAGCGAGTCCTTGTCAGCGCCGGGCGCCCCCTCCTCGCGCGGAGCGTCCGAGTCGGCGCTCGAGCTCTCGGCCTGCTGCTCGCCCGTGAAGCGGGCGACGGACTGCGCGCGCGAGAGGCCGAACGCGTCGAACATCGCCTCGCTCTCGAGCACGAGCAGCGACGTGTAGCGGCTCGCGACCGAGAACCGGCGCGACAGCTCGATGGCCGCGGTCTTCTGCGCGTCGCCGCCGGCACGCTCGAGCTCGGCGATCTTCGCCGCCGCGAAGAGGCGCGGGACGAAGGCGTTGCCGGCGTTCGTCGTGGCCGTGAGGCTGATGGGGTAGGTGCGCTCGAAGGCCTCGCCGGCGACGCGGCCGCGGAGCTTGAAGCTGCCTCCGATGCGGTCGCCGGTCATGCGCGCGACGACGAAGGTCTCGCCGCCGGCGCGGATCGGGTCGAGGCGCGCGGGCGTGACCTGCGTGAGCCCCTCGGGCAGCTCGACGACCGGATCGCGCAGGACGACGCCGTAGGCCGCGGCGAGCACGTCGAGCGCCGCGGTGCCGACGCGCTGGCCGGGCACGTACGGCACGACGACACCGCCGCCGCCGCGCGCGAGCGCCTCGAGCGAGGCCTGATCGGCGTCGGCGCCGAGGCCGACGGCGACGACCGCGCCCTCGCTCGCGGGGAGCGCGCTGCGCACGGCGGCTTCGAGGTGGCCGGGGCGCGTCGGGCCCACGGTGGGCGTGCCGTCGCCGAGGTAGATCACGCGCAGCTCGCGCGAGCCGAGCGGGCCGGCCGCCGCGCGCGCCGCCGCCATCGCGACCGCGAGGTCGCTGCCACCGTCGGGCTCGACGCGGCCGAGGAAGCGCTCGACCTCGGCGGCCGCGGCGGATCCGGGCGCGCTCGGGCGAGCGGTGGACGGCACGACGCCGCGGGCAGGCCCCGAGGCGCCGCCTCGATCGTCGCGGCCGTCGGTGCCGGGCATGGCCTTGCAGCCCACGTCGCACGCGAGCACGACGAACGTGTCGCGCCGGTCCATCTCGCGCACGATCGAGGCCGCCAGGCGCGTCCCACGCGAGAAGCGCTCGCCGACCATCGATCGGCTCGCGTCGACGACGATCACGTGCAGCCGCTCCTTCGCCTCGCGCCACCGCGGAAGCGCGGGACGGAGCGCGATCGCGACGTAGGGCGAGGCGTCCGCCACCATCGCGATCGCCGCATCCGCCGCGGCCTGCTCCTCGGGCGTCTTGGCCTTGCCCGCGCCCGGCGGCGCGGGCGGCGCGGGCGGCGGCGCGGAGGCGCGGTACGCCCACGCGGTGACCTCGTGGTCACGGTCCGCGAGCGCGTACTCGACGGTGAGATCGCCCGCCGGGACGAAGCCCGGGACCGAAAGCTCGCGCCGCACGCCGCCGCCGTCGCCGGCCGCGGAGGGCGAGAGCTCGTAGCCTCGCGTCGCCACGCCGAAGCCCGGATCGCCGCCGATCACCTGCAAATCGACGTGGAACGAGTCCACCTTCGTCGTGCCGTTCGCGTCGTGCGCGAGCGGGTAGGTGTAGCGGCGCACGCCGCCCTCCTGCGGGACGGTCTGCGTGTACGCGAGCACCACGCGGCGCGACCCGCGCTTCGGGATCGGGAAGATGCGCAGCTCGAAGCGGCCGCCTCGCTGCCACTCGAGCAGCGCCGGATCGCGCCACGGGCCGGGCACCCAGAGGATCTCCTCGAGCGGCTTCGGCGCCTTCGGGGCCGCGTTCTGGATGACGCCGCGCCAGATGGCCGCGCCCTTGTCGCGATCGACGAACGCGCCGTCGACGAGCCTTCCGTCGACCTCGAGCGCGAGCCGCTCGATCTGCGCGCCGGGCGGCAGCGGGAAGCGGTAGATGCCCTCGAGCTCCTCGTCGGTGTCGTTGGAGAAGGTCTCGTCGACCTCGGTGCGCGCGACGACGTCGACGATGCGCGTCTTGACCGCGTGGCGCGCGAGGCGGACGGCCTTGCCCTTCTCCTGCTGCTGGCCCGGTCGGCGCGCGCGCAGCTCGCCGAGGCCGCGGAGCGCGGGCCCCTCGGCCTCCTCGGGGGAGCGGTCGCTCCATTCGAGCGTGTTCGCGAGCGCGGTCGTGCTCGCGACGCGCAGGTCCCGGCCACGCTCGAGCGTGACCTCCTCGCCGGCGCGGACCTCCATGGGCGCGCCGCGATCGCCCGTCACGCGCACGGCGCCGCGGGCGACCTCGACCGTCGCGCGGTCCTTCTGCGCGGTGATCGCGAGCTTGGTGCCGAGCACCTCCACGTCGCCCTGTGCGAGGCCGAAATGCGCGGCGGGCGCGCCCGCGATCGAGGCGACGTCGGCGACGATCGTGCCGGAAGCGATCCGCGCCGTGCGGCTGCGGCGCCCGTCGAGCTCGAGCGCCGAGGCGCGGTCGATCGCGATCTCGGTGCCATCCGCGAGCGTCACGAAGGCGCGCGTGCGCGCGTCGGTGCGCAGCGTCGTGCCCGCGGGGACGGCCGCGTCGGCCGCGATGGGGGCGCACGATCCGCCGGAAGGCGCGCAGGCCTCGACGCCGCCGCCGGGGTCGGCCGACGCGCGCGACACGCGCACGAGCTTGCCGGACCAGGGATCGCCCGCGGCGGCGCTGGGCGAGGTCGCGCGGGCCTTGACGAAGTAGCCGGCCGCGGCGGCGACCGCGAGGGCCGCGACGGCCGCGTAGAGCGGGCGGCGCGAAGCGGGCGCGCCCGGGCGCGCGGGCGCGGCCTTCGGGGGGGCGACCGCGGCCGCCGCGGAGGGTGACTCCGGGCCGGGAGGCGCCGCGGGCGGGGCGTCGCCTGTCGTGGGCAGGGGCGCGGGAGGCGCCACGAGGGCCTGCGGCACGCTCGCCGGGGCCTCGATCCGCGGGGCGGGATCGGGCGCCGTGACCGCGCGCACGGGGTCGACCGCGACGGCGGCCAGCGCGGACGCGCGTGCCGTGCCGCTCGGCGCCGTGGCCGGGCCGTCGCCGTCGGCCGAGGCCGGCGCGACCGCCTCCTCTCGTGGCGACGCGCGCGGAGCCGACGCCGCGGCGCCGGCCTCACCGGCCAGGGGAGCGTCGGCGAGCGTCGCCTGAAGGCGCGCCACGAAGTCCTGCGACGGCCGGAAATCGGCCCCGGCGCGCCCCACGCGCGCAGCCGCGATCGACGCCTCGTGTCGCAAATCGCGGCACGCATCGCACTCCGCGACGTGCTCGTAGAGCTCCGCCGGCGCCGTCCCGTCGACCACCTCGGAGAGGGCCTCTTCGACCGCCGTGCAGCCCGCGCTCTTCGCCTCGACCAGTGCTTTACTCCTCGCCCAGATCCGCGCGCAGCCGCGCGAGCGCACGGCTCACCCGCTTGCGCGCCGTCGCCTCGTCCACGCCGCACGCCGCCGCCACGTCCCGGAACGCGAGCCCCGCGTCGTAACGGAGCACCATCGCCTCTCGCTCGCTCGGCTTGAGCTTCGCGAGCGCCGCGCGCGCACGTTCGGCCTCCTCGCGCGCCAGGGCCAGCTCGCCCGCGTCGGGGCCGCGCGCCGGGTCGGGCGCCAGCCGGAGCCGCGCATCACGTCGCGCCCGCAGCTCGACGTGGCGCCCCGCGAGCCGCCGCGCGATCCCGAAGAGCCACGCTTTCAGGCTGCCCTCCCCGCGATATTCGCCGATCGCGCAGAGCGCCGCGATCAGCGTCTCCTGCACCAGCTCCTCGCTCTCGGCCTGCGATCCGGTGAACGCCATGCACAGCCGACCGATCGGGGCCGCGTAGGCCGCCGCGCACGCCGCGATGGCGTCGCGAGGCCGCCCCGCCCGGACGAGTGCCTCGATCGCCTGCGCCTCGGGCGTCGCGCCAGCGGGGTCCTCGGTCGTCGTCGCGGGTTCCGGCGCCATTCCAGCCTCTCGTCCCACCATGTGCACCGGACCTCCGCTTTCGTGACCACGCAGCGCGACGAATCTCGCGACGACAACGCCCCCGGAACCCGACCGCTTACGGCGCCCCCGCCCCGCTCGCCGTCGCCGGTCCGGCCGCCGGGATCCTACGGACGAAGGGTCGCCCGGGTCTCGGAGAAGTTCCGGCAGGCGGCGGATGCTCCGCCGGCGCCCGCCTGGGCTCGGCCTTTGCAATGGCGCCCCCCCACAGGCGGCTTCATCATCGTGGCTGCGACTTCGTCGTCCTGGCCTGGCCCCGAGGAGTGCTCATGGTCCCGTCCTTCGCCCCGCGCGCCGCGTCGCCTTCCCCGTCGTCTCCCGCCCCGGCGCGACCGAACGGTCACACCTCGACCGTGAAGTCCTGGCGACGCCCGCTCGCCGCCGTCCTCGCGGGGGCGACGCTGATCGTCGCCGGCGTGGCTTTCGCGCAGCCGGGCCCGGCCAAGGCGCCGCCCACGAAAAAGCCCGCCCCCGAGGCTCCGGAGGCGCCCAAGGGCCGCGCACCGCTCGTGCTGCCCGGCGCCGAGGCCCGCGAGGACGCGAAGCCCGCGCCGGCCGGCGCAGGCCATCCGGCCGCCGATCCGAAGAACGCGAAGGACGCCGCCCCCGAGGAGCGCGCGCTCCGCGGCGTCGTCGCCATCGAGCGCGGCGGTCAAGCGCTCGCGCTCGGCGGCGTGCTCTCCGGCGACGGGCGCATCCTCACCGCCCTCTCGCCTCTCGGCCACGGCAACGACCTCGAGGCGCGCTTCGCGGACGGGACGACCGCGAAGGTGAAGCTCGGCCACCACGACCGCACCTGGGATCTGGCGCTGCTGGTGCCCCAGAGCGGCAAGTGGCGCGACGGCCTCACCGCCTCGTCCAAGGAGCCGGTGCGCCAAGACGCGACGATCCGCTCGTTTTCCCACGTGAAGGGCAAGCTCGCGTCGGTGCCCCTCCTGCTGCGCTCGCACAAGGCCCTCGTCGGCGGCGACGATCGATCGCTCGACAACGCCATCGAGCTCGGATCGCGCGTCTCGCCCGCCGATCTCGGCTCGCCGATCATCGACGAGGAGGGAGGGGTCGTCGCGGTCCTCGCGCGCGGCTGTGCGCCGAGCGAGAAGGGCGGCCCGTGCACGCCCGTCGCGTTCGGCGTGCCGATCGCGCCCGTGAAGGTGTTCCTCCGCTCGGTGCCGCCGAGCGCCACGGCCCCGTCGGCGTGGCTCGGCATCCAGGGGGTCGCCGAGTCGACCGCGGTGGCGAAGGGCGTCCGCGTCCTCGTCGTGCACTCCGACAGCCCGGCCGAGGAGGCCCACCTCAAGGCCGGCGATCGCTCCCTCGGCGACGTCGTCCTCGCGGTCGACGGCACGCCCGTCACGACCCCGGAGGACCTGTCGGACGCCGTGCGCACCCACGCCGTCGGCGAGAAGGTGCCCCTCACCGTCCTCGGCCAGGGCCGCTACCGGCAGGTCGTGGTCACCCTCCGCCAGGCGCCCGGCGCGCGCCCCTCGAGCCCCGCGCCCGCCGCGCATCCGGCCGAGCTGCCCCCCCTCGGGGGCACCCCGACCAAGCGCTGAAGGCCGGCCCGGCGGACGGCCTCCGGCGTCGTCCTCGGACGCCGGGCGCAAGAGCACGGTTGACACCTTACCGGCGAGCCCGCCAGGATCGCCTTTCCGCCCAGCCGTCGCAGGTCGGATTGCGCCCACCCGAAGGGTCGCTCCAGGGAGACACGTGCCGCTTCCGTACCGCATCGAGGTGGCCGGCGAGACGAACGTCGGCCGCAAGCGCAATCACAACGAAGACAACTTCGCGATCATGACGGAGTTCGGCCTCTTTCTCGTCGCCGACGGGATGGGCGGTCACGCCTCGGGCGAGGTCGCGTCCAAGATGGCGGTCGACGCGATGCAGGAGTTCTTCAGCCAGACGGCCGAAGATCCCGAGCGCACCTGGCCGTACAAGATGGACCGGTCGAAGGGCTACGAGGAGAACCGGCTCATCACCGGCGTGAAGCTCGCGAACCTGCGCATCTACGAGACGGCCCAGCGCGAGTCGAAGAAGCGCGGCATGGGCACGACGTTCGTCAGCCTGTTCACGGCAAACGACGGGCTCTACATCGCGCACGTCGGCGACAGCCGCGTGTACCGCTTCCGCGCCGGCAAGCTCGAGCCGATGACCGAGGATCACTCGCTCCTCAACGACTACATCAAGATGAAGCGGCTCACGGCCGAAGAGATCGCGAATTTCCCGCACAAAAACGTGATCGTGCGCGCGCTCGGCATGAAGGACACGGTCAAGGTCGACACGCGCTTCGAGGTGCCGCAGGCGAACGACACCTTCCTGCTCTGCTCGGACGGGCTCTCGGGCCCGGTGACCGATCCCGAGATGGCCGAGATCCTCACGACCCACACGGACATCAAGGTCGCCGCCGCGAAGCTCATCGAGCGCGCGAACGAGAACGGCGGGCCCGACAACATCACCTGCGTGCTGATTCACTGGACGCAGTAGTCTCGATGGGGCCGCGAGCGGCCCCAAACCCCGCGCTCCTCCGGAGCGCTGAGGGCTGCGGCGGCGTCGCGCCGAGGCTGGCCGCGAGCGGCCCCAAACCCCGCGCTCCTCCGGAGCGCCGAGGGCTGCGGCGGCGTCGCGCCGAGGCTGGCCGCGAGCGGCCCCAAACCCCGCGCTCCTCCGGAGC
>CAIVJW010000359.1 GCA_903906315.1 uncultured delta proteobacterium
GCCGCCGCCGGTGCCCGTGGTCGCGCCGCCGCCGCCGCCGGTGCCCGTGGTCGCGCCGCCGCTGCCGCCGGTGCCCGTCCCGGTCCCGCTTCCTGTTCCGGTGCCCTGGTTACCCCCGGCGCCGGTGCTGGTCGTGGTGCCCCCGGTCGAGGTGGAGCCGCCGCCGGTGGCGCCGCCCTCCCCGCTCCCGCAGGCGCTCAGGGTGAGGACGGCCATGGCCGTCGCGAGTGTGGATGATATCCGTAACGAGCCCATCTCCGGTTTGCGCCTCCTGGCGAGCGAACACACTCGGCCAGGTTGGGCGCATGGCAATCCACGCGCCACGAGGTGTCGAGAGCCGCAGTTCAGACTGGGCTGCACGAATCCGCGTGCTGCGCGCGGTGTCCGGATTGGTGCCGAGATTTCGGCGGTCTGCGGCCTGCAGAGCCTGCGCTCGAGTCGCCGATTCTGCGACTGGCATGCTCGACTCGGCACGCCAGTGGCTCGCTATCCGCGCAAATTGGGCCATGGACGACCAGAAGCCTGCCAGTGTTCGACTGGCAGGCTCGTCGCGCGTCCGGGGGTGTGGGAGCGCCAAAGCCACGTGCCCGGGGTGCTCGCGTCCCCCTCCGCTAGGCCTCCACCGCGGGCTCTCCGCCCGCCACGGGCAGGCTCTCGTCGCCCGACCGACGGCGCCCGCGCAGCGCTCCGCGGAGCGTTGGCTCCGCGAACCTGAAGCTGCTTCGACCCCGCGTCATGGTGACCTCGTGCCGGCCCGAACCCGTGAAAAAAGGCACCCGGCGGGTGCGTTCGAGCCTTGGAGCCGGCGCTCGATCGGAACGGCTCACGAAAATTCGAGCGCCGCCCCGGGGTCCGAAACGTGAGCCGGGGGGCCGACCTCCGTGCTCTCATGGGGCGTGGTGCGTCGTAGCGGAGCAGCCGAGCCCCTACTTCGCCGTACGCGAGGCGAGGGGCCGACCGTCGTCCGGCTCGCCGACCCACCCGAGTCCGACGAGCAGCTCGTGCTGGCCGCGGCCTCGGGCGAGCCGTGGGCCGCCGCAAGCCTCCTCGATCGCTACGGGGCGATGGTCGAGCGCCTGCTCCGGCGCGTCCTCGGCCAGGACCCCGATCTCGAGGACCTCGTGCAGGATGCCTTCGCGAGCATCCTCGCGTCCGTCGGTCAGGTGCGCGACGGCGCGGCCGTGAAGGGCTGGATCGCTTCGGTCGCGGTGCACACCGCCCACCGGGCGATCCGGCGGCGCAAGCTCACTCGCTGGCTCGCGGTGTTCCACCCTGCGGAGGAGGCGGTGACGATCCCGGCGCACGAGCCTCGCGCGGCGCTGCACCGGGTCTACGAGCTGCTCGACCGGCTGCCCGTGGAAGAGCGCGTCGCGTTCACGCTTCGGTACATCGAAGAGATGTCGCTCGAGGAGGTCGCCGAGGCCTCGGGCGTGTCGCTGGCCACCGTGAAGCGCAAGCTCTCGCGCGCGGAGGCCCGCTTTCTCGCAGCCGCGCGAGCGGACGCCACGCTTCGGACCTGGCTCGAACGAGGGGACCGATGGACGACGGAAGGATGACCCCGCTGGATCGCTTCGGCCGCCGCGTCGCGGCGGAGTCGGATGCCTCGGCCACCGACGCTGCGGGCGTGATCCTCCGCGCGCGGCGGCGCGCGCTCGCTTCGTGGGAGGCGTCCCGGGTCGGCTCGCGGCGGTCCCGTGGAACGGTGATCGCCCGGCTCGCGCTGGTCGCGGCGATCGCCCTCGTCGTCGGTGGCCTCGCCCTGCGCGGGTCCGCGCGCGAGCCCATCTCGTTCCTCGTCGGCTCGGACCCCGCGCCGCGCGTGGTCGGCGCGTGGATCGCCGCCACCGACGAGGCCGTGCCGATCCGCTTCTCGGAGGGGACCGAGGTCGCGCTCGCGGCCGGTGGGCGGGCGCGCGTGACGCGGGCGGACCGCGACGGTGCCCGCGTGCTGCTCGAGCGCGGCAGCCTGCACGCCAGGGTCGTTCACCGGAGCGACGCGACGCGGTGGAGCTTCGAGGCGGGGCCGTTCGAGGTCGAGGTCGTCGGCACCGAGCTCGACGCCTCGTGGGATCCGCAGCGCGACGTCGTCGAGGTGGGCGTGGTCGAGGGGCGCGTGCGCGTGCGCGGCCCGCAGATCGAAGGCACCCAGCTGGTCGCGAGCGGGCAGCGGCTGCGCGTCTCGGTGCGGGACCAGCGCGTCGAGCTCGGACCGATCGCAGCCGCGGCGCCCGCGGAGGCCCCGATCGGGCCGGCGGAAGCGGCGGAGCCGGCGGCCGTCACCGCGGCGGCGTCGTCGGAGCCGCTCGCTGGTGGCGGCGGGTCGGCGCGCGTGGTCGCTCCGCCGCGAACACCGGTGCCGGCGGATCCCGATTGGCGCGCGCTCGAGGCGAAGGGCCAGCATCGCGAGGCGATGGCCGCGGTGCTGCGCGAGGGCTTCGCCTCGGTGGTCTCGCGATCGTCGTCGGCCGAGCTCGTCGTCCTCGCCGACGCCGCCCGCTACGCCGGCGACCACGCCCACGCTCGCGAGGCGCTCCTCGCCGCTCGAGCGCGAGGCGCCCGCGGCGCGACGGCGTTCCTCCTGGGGAAGATCGCGGCGGATCACCTCGGATCGCCCCGCGAGGCCGTCGGCTGGTTCGAGGCGACGCTGGCGGAGGGCGGTGGCTTCGCCGAGCCCGCGCTCGGGCGCCTGATCGAGCTCAAGCGCAGCGCGGGGGACACCGCCGGCGCGACCGCGGCCGCGGACCAGTACCGGCGGCTCTATCCGAACGGATCGTACAGGTCGCTCGCGAACGCCGTCGCCGCTCCGTGATCCGGGCGGGCGGCGCTGCGCTCGTCGGCCTGACGCTCGTGCTTGGCGTGCCCGCGGACGCGCAAGCGGACGCGCCCCGCGCGCGGGTGCTCCTCGTCCCGCCGGGGCCGGGCGACGCTCTGGCGGCGCGCCTGCTCGACGAGCTCTTCGCCGCGGGGATCGCCGTCGAGATCGTCCCGTCGCCCGGGGGCGACGCCGCTGCCCTCGCGGCGCGGTGGGGCGTCGACGCCGTGCTGCGGGTCGATCCGGCATCGCGGGGGGTGACCGTTTGGGTGGTGCCGCTCGACCCCGCCGAGCCCCCCGAGCAGCGCGTCGACCCCGCCCCGGGGCGGTCGGACCGCATCGCGGAGATCGCGCTCCGATCGGTCGAGGTGCTGCGCGGGAAGCTGCTCCGGGTCGAGCGGGTCCGTCGCGATCGGGAGGCTTCTGCGCCCCTCCCGCCGCGGCCGGTCCTCCCCGTCCCGGCGGTCGCGCCGCCGCGCCCCGTCGCCGTTACTGCGGCATTGCCCGATACGTCCGCAGTGCCTGTTGCGCCCGTTCGCCGCGTCGCGCTTTACGTGGGTCCTGCGATCACGGGGAGCCCGGGGAGTGGCGTCGGTGCCGGCGGCGCGACCCTCACGGGCGTGCGCTTTCTGTCGGGGCATTTCGGCGCAGATGCGTTCGCTCTCATCTCCGTCGTGCCCGGCGTGGTCGAGGCCGAGGGGGGCCGCGTGAAGCTGTCGACCACGGCGATCGGGGTCGGCGGGTGGGTGGAAGCGTTCGAGCCCAGCGCGCCGCTCGCGATCGGCGGTGGCGTCGGCGTCGCCGGCGCGTTCCTCGGCTACGAGGCGCAGGCGACGAGCCCCGCGTTCGTCGGTCGCAGCGGGATCGTCGGCTACAGCCTCCCGTTCGTCCGCGCGGCGCTCGAGTGGCGCGCCGTCCGCCACTTCGCCGTGAGGCTCGACGCGCTCGCGGGGGTGGCCGCGCCGCGCCCGGTCGTCGCGGTCGGACCCGATCTGGTCGCCCACTTCGGGCGCCCGCTGATCGCGCTCGCGCTCGGCGCGCAGATGACCGTGCCATGAGCTGCCACGACCGCCGTCGAACCATGAGCCGCCCTCCCCCGCCCGCGGCTCTCTCCTCGCGGTACCCGATGCCGCGCCCTCGACGCCCTTCCTTCGCCCTCGGCGCGATCGCGTTCGCGGCGCTGGCGTCCACCTTCGCGGGCGCGTCGACCATGGGCTGCGGCGACCTGTTGATCGACGCCCTCGTCCCGGCCGAGAGCGTCGACGGCGGGGCCTCGACCACGACGGGCGCGGGGGGCGCGGGCGGGGCGTCGATGACGGGCGTGGCGGGCGGGGGCGGACGCGGCGGCGACGCAGGCGGCCTCGGCGCGGGCGGCCAGGGCGGGGCGGGCGGCGCGGTGCAGTGTGCGGCGCCCGACACCGCCTGTCCCGACGGGTGCCACGACCTCTCGACCAGCAACGTCCACTGCGGCGCCTGCGGGGTGGCGTGCTCGGGCGGGTCCTCCTGCCAGGCGGGCAGCTGCGTGTGTCCGCAGGGCGAGAGCCGCTGCGACGCCGTGTGCGTGGCGGTCGGGTCGGACCCGCAGAACTGCGGCGCCTGCGGCCACGCCTGCTCGAACGAGCGAGTCTGCGTCGATGGACAGTGCGAGAAGGGCGATTGCGCCGGGGAAGAGGCGATCTGCGGCGGCGTGTGCGTGGATCTGGCCTCGAGCGACGACCACTGCGGCGCTTGCGACGCAGCCTGCGGAGCAGGTCAGTCGTGCGTCGAGGGCCAATGCGCCTGTCCCCCGTTCGAAATCGTCTGTGGCGGCGGCTGCGTGGACCCGAGCGCCGACGCCCACCACTGCGGCGGATGCGGGATCGACTGCGGAGCCTCGGAGTGCAAGAGTGGAGTCTGCGGCTGCGGGCCCGGGCTCACGCGCTGCGGCGGGGCGGGCTGCGTCGATCTCGAGCTGGACGAGGACCACTGCGGGAGCTGCCAGCACGCGTGCAAGGACGGAGAGGCCTGCGACGAGGGCAGCTGCAAGTGACGGCCTGCCGACCGGCGGGCGGCCGCGCGGCGCCGCGGCCGGAGCCCCTCGCGCTCGGACGCTCGCACGATCGGGCCGGTCGGGGCTACGCTCGGCACTGAAGGAGCGCGCCGGATCGGCGCGGCGCCCGATCATGAGCGGGTCCATCAAGAAGCCCTCGGCTCCACGGCCGTGCCCCTGCCACTCCGGCCGGGCGTACGCCGGCTGTTGCGAGCCCGCCCACCGAGGCGATCGCGAGCCCGAAGAGGCCGTCGACCTCATGCGATCGCGGTACGCGGCGTTCGCGATCGGCGACGCGGAGTACCTGTGGAGCACGCTGCACGCCGACCACGACGACCGGGCGGCGCCGCGCGAGACCTTTCTGCGGGCGCTGCGCGCCGCGCGCGGGCGGGCCTACCCGAGCCTCGCGATCCTCGACGCGCGTCGGCGCGGTCGCGAGGCCGAGGTGCTCTTCTTCGCCGGCCTCACCTTTCGCGGTCGCGACGCGTCGTTCGTCGAGCTCTCCGACTTCGAGCACGACGGCACGGGCTGGCGCTATCGGAGCGGGATCCTCGTCGCCCGGGCCGATCTCGGCCGCGATCCTGCCGGCCTGGGCATCGACGACTTTCTCGCGATCGCCGCGGCGCGCTAGCTCACTCGCGCGCGATCGGCAGGCGCACGGTCGCGGTGGTTCCGCGGCCGACCGCGCTCTCGAGCTGCAACGTGCCGTGCATCCGGCGGGTCAGCTCGGCGGCGATCGCGAGCCCGAGGCCCGCGCCTCCCCGTTCGCCCGCGTCGCGCGCTCGCGCCGCGTCCGCGCGGTAGAAGCGCTCGGTCACGCGCGGGAGGTGATCCGGCGCGATCCCGTCGCCGTCGTCGGTGATCTCGAGGCGCGCGACGTCGCCGTCGCGGGCGGTGGTGATGCGCACGGCGCCGCCCGTGGGCGTGTGCTTGATGGCGTTGTCGACGAGCGCGCGGAGCACCTGACGGACGCGGGCCAGGTCGGCTCTCGCCCACACGGGCGCGGTCGTCGCGCCGAGGGACACGCCGCGCTCGGCTGCGAGGGGAGCGAGCTGCAGGGCGAGCTCGGAGACGACGTCGGCGAGCGGGATCGCGTCGCTCGCGAGCGCGACGGTGCCCGCGTCGAGGCGGCTCAGATCGAGCAGCTCGTCGAGCAGCGTGGCGAGCTCCGCCGCGTCGTGCTCGAGGCGGCGCACCTCCTCGCGCGCGGCGGGCGGCAGCGCCTCGGGGTCGCGCGCCAAGAGCTCGCTGCGCGCGCGAAGCACGGCGACCGGGGTGCGCAGCTCGTGGCTCGCGTCGGCGATGAACCGGCGCTGCCGATCGAACGCCTCCTCGATCGGGCGCACCGCGCGCGCCGCGAGGAAGGTGCTGCCGAGGAGCGCCGCCACGAGCCCACCCGCGCCCGTGACGAGCAGGATGACGATCGACCGCGACAGCACGAGCCGATCGGCCGCGAGGGGCACGCCGACCTGGATCGCGCCGATCGCGCGCCCCTCGCGCGAGACCGGTCCGGTGAGGAGCCGCACGGGCTCGCCGGCCACGATGCCGTCCGACCAGCGCTCGGCGCCGGCGTCCGCGGCGGCGATCGCGGCTTCGTCGGGCACGGGCGTCGCGTCGGTCGCGAGGCCGCTCCGCCGGACCGTGGCTTCGCCCGCCGGCCGGGTGAACACGAAGGCCGCCCCCGCGCGCGGACGGCGCTCGTGCTCCTCGCGCGCCTCGTGGTCGTCGCGATCGCCGCGGCCCTCGCGGCGCCCGATCCGGCCTGCGTGCTCGCGCGCCTCGCCGTCTTGGCGCGCGAGATCCGCGGCCGCCTGGGCGAACGCCGCGCGCAGGTCGCGGTCGATCGCGTGCGCGTGCGCCCCCACCTCGCCCACGACCGCGACGCCGACCATCGCCGCGAGCACGAGCGCGAACACCAGCAGGTTCCACGCGACGAGCCGCCTCCGGGTGCTCGCGAACGGCATCAGCGACCCAGCACGTAGCCGACCCCTCGCACCGTCCGGAGCAGCGGCTCGGCCGGCGGCCTGTCGACCTTCTCGCGCAGGTAGTGCACGTACGTGTCGACGACGTTGGGCCCGCCGTCGAAGTCGGGCGGCCACACCGCGGCGAGGATCTGGTCGCGCGTGAGCACGCGCCCAGCGTTCTTCATCAGGTGCTCGAGCAGCGCGTACTCGCGCGCCGTGAGCTCGGTGCGACGGCCGCCGCGGCGCACCTCCCTGCGCGATCGGTCGAGCACGAGGTCGCCGACGGTCAGGGACGCGCCGCCCGCCTCTCCGCCCCGCCGCAGCAGCGCCCGCACGCGCGCCGAGAGCTCGACGAACGCGAACGGCTTCACGAGGTAGTCGTCCGCGCCGGCCTCGAGGCCCGCGACGCGGTCGTCGACGGCGTCGCGCGCGGTGAGCATCAGGATGGGCGTGCGCACCCCGAGGCGCCGCAGCCGCATCGTGATCTCGAGGCCGCTCATGCGCGGGAGCATGACGTCGAGCAGCACGAGATCGAAGCCCCCGACGCGCGCCCGATCGTAGCCGTCGGATCCGTCCGCCGCGACGTCGACGTCGTAGCCCTCGCCGCGCAGCGTGCGCCCGATCAGCTCGAGCAGCCGCGGCTCGTCCTCGACGATCAGGATGCGCACGTCGACAGACGCTAGCACCTGCGAAAAGCGCGTTCCTGTGAAAGCTCTCAGGGACGCCGGAGGCGCCTCGAAGACGGGGGTCGCAAGCTGTCTTTCATGCCGACGAGGAGGACCCGATGACCGACCAAGCCAGGACCCCAGCTTCCGCCCGCACGGCGATCGTCGCCGCGGCCGCCGCCGCGATCGCGCTCGCCGTCGGCGTCACCCTCGCGAGCGTGGCGGGCTCGGGCGGGGGCTCCGCGGCTCCGGTCGAGCCGCCGGCCACCGGCCGCGAGGCGACGCCGCCCGCGCCGCCCGCGCCGCCCGGCGCCGCGATCCCGGCCGATCCGCTCCCGTCCGAAGCGTCGCCCGACGAGGTCACGGTCGCCGCGAGGGAGGGCGCCCCGGCGCGCGAGCGCCACGCGGACCGCGAGCGGCGCGAGCGCAAGCAACATGGCCGCGAGCGCCACCACGACGAGGAGGACGAACGTGAAGACTGACGCCAAGCGCCCCGCGCCGATCGCCGATCTCAGCCCGACCGAGCTGCGCCTCGGCCTCGTCGCCGTGCTCGGGTTCACGTACGCGCTCTCGTGGCTCGCGCTCGCGGCCCCCGCCGAGGAGGCGCCGCGCGTCACGCCCGTGGCCGCGGCGCCGGCCGGTGTCACGCCCGTCGCGTCGCCTGCGCGTCGGGCCCCGCCCGCGCCGGTGGTCGCGGCGGCTCCGGCTCGCGCCAAGGGTGCGCGCATCCGGACGAGGAGCTCGTGAGCGCCTCGTTCCGCGCCATGACGACCGACGTCGCCGTGATCGCGCCGTCGCTCGGCCCCGCCGCCGAGGCTCGCCTCGCGCGCCGGGTCGAGGCCGTGTTCGCCGAGAGCGATCGCGCGTACAGCCGCTTTCGCGAGGACAGCGAGCTCTCGCGGATCAACCGCGGATCGGGCCCCGTGCGCGTCTCGGCCGACCTCCTCGCGCTGATCTGCCGGGCTCGGTCGTACGTCGCGCGTACCTCGGGCGCCTTCGACCCGGGCGTCGGCGCGGCCGTCGTCGCGGCCGGCTACGATCGGTCGTTCGCGCCGGGCGCGCTCGATCGCGACGCCGCGCCGACCGCCCGGCCCACGCGCACGAGCCTCCTCGACGTCGCGATCGACGAGGGCGCCTGCACCGTGACGCTGCCCGCGGGGGCGCAGCTCGACCTCGGGGGGCTCGCGAAGGGCCTCACGGTCGACCGCGCCGCGGCGCTCTTGCCGGACGTCGGCGCGATCGACGCGGGCGGTGACGCGGTCCTCCGCGGGGAGGGCCCGGACGGCGAGGGGTGGGTCGTCGACGTCGAGGACCCGAACGACGCCTCCCGCGTGGTCCTCTCCTTCCGAGCGCGCGACCGCGCGATCGCGACCAGCGCGGCGAACCGGCGAAGGTGGCGCGTCGGATCGATCGATCGGCACCACCTGATCGACCCGCGCACCGGCGAGCCCGCGAGGAGCGACGTCGCGCAGGCGACCGCGATAGCCGCCTCGGCCGAGCTCGCCGACGTCCTGGCGAAGAGCGTGTTCGTCCTCGGCGCGCGGGAGGGCGCGCGCCTCCTCGATCGGGAGGGCGCCGCCGGCGTGCTGGTGCTCGCTTCGGGTGCGATCGAGATCGTGGGCGAGATCGAGGTGCTGCGTGATGCGTAGGAAGACTGCTCTGATCCTCGGATCGCTCGGCGCGCTGCTCGTCGTCGCCGCGCTCGGCGCCGCCGTCCGCGCGGGGATCGTGCCGGCCGCGCTGCCCGATCCGCGGCCCACGGGCCCGTTCGTGTGGACCCTCTCGCGGGCGCTGGGCGTCACCGCGTACGTGGCGATCAGCCTCGAGGTGGTCCTCGGCCTGGCGCTCTCGACCGGCGCGGGCGACCGCCTGATCGCGCGAGCTCGCAGCGTGGAGCTCCACGAAGGGCTCTCCGCGACGGCGATCGCGATCACGGCCGCGCACGCGATCGCGCTCGTCGGCGACCGCTTCGTCCGGTTCGATGTGATCGACCTGATCGTCCCCTTCGCCTCTCGCGTCCGACCTCTCGGCGTGGGCCTCGGCGTCCTCGCGGCGTGGGCGGCGGTCCTGGTGCACGCGAGCTTCGCCGCCCGAAAGCGCCTCGGTCCGCGCGGGTGGCGCGCCATGCACTACCTCGCCTTCGCGCTGTATGCGGCGGCCACCGCGCACGGCCTTCTCGCCGGCACCGACGCGCGCGCGACCTGGCTGCGCGCCGTCTACGCGACGTCGGTCGTGGCGGTGCTGTCGCTTACCGGGCTGCGGATCGCCCGGTCGATCGCCCGGCGCGCGGTCGCCGATCCGGCGGGCGAATCCGCCGCCGCCGGGCGGGCTCGCGCGGGGCAGCGCTCTTCCGAAGGCGGGGGCGCGGTAGGATAGCGACCGATGGCTGTTCGAAACGCCGCGCCCGCTTCTCCGATCGCTCCGCCTGCGGCGCGCGCCCTGCGCCTGCTGGTCGCGTTCGGCGCCTCGGCGCTCGTCGTGGCGTGCGGGGGCGACGAGTTCAGCGCCGCGTCCGGGGCCGGCGCGGGCGGCGCGGGCGGCGCCACCTCGGGCGGCGGCGCGGGTAGCACGATTTTCGGCCAGGGTGGCACGGCCTCC
>CAIVJW010000360.1 GCA_903906315.1 uncultured delta proteobacterium
CGACGACGACCCGCGCGCGCGGAGGCTGGCCGCGAGCGCGCTCGGCCGCGTGCGCACGGCGGCCGCGGAGGCCGCGCTCACGCCGGCGCTCGCCCTCGAGGCCGCGCCCGAGGTGCGCGCGGCGCTCATCGAGGCCCTCGGCAAGGTCGGGGGCGAGCGCGCGCTGTCGGCGCTCGACGAGGCGCGCGCCGAGGAGCCCTCGGGCGAGGCCGGCGACGAGACCCTGGGCCGCGCGCGGCTGCGCATCTCCCGCACGCTCGGGCGATCGGAGCCCTCGCGGTTCCTCCTCGATCGCGCCGTGAAGCGCGCAACGCCGGTGGTGCTGCGGTGCCGCGGCGGCCTCGAGCGGCTGCTCGCGTCCGAGATCGGCCCCGCCCTCGCGCCGCGCCTGCCGATCGGCGCGGCGGACGCGGGCCGCGTCGAGGCGACGCTCACGGGCGCGCCCGCCGCGCTCCTCGCGGCGCGCACGATGCTGTCGTTCGGCTTCCCGCTGCCGCCGCAGCGCCTCGCCGGCGGGGCCGACGCCTCCCCGGACGCGATCGCGCACGCGCTCGCAGCCGCGCTCACCTCCGACGAGGCGGTCGAGCTGCTGCGCCACTTCACCGAGGGCCCGATCCGCTACCGCATCGACTGGGCGCAGGGCGGCAAGCGCCGCGCGGTCGTGTGGAAGACCGCGCACGAGGTCGGCGCGCGCCACCCGGAGCTGGTGAACGATCCGAGCGGCAGCACGTGGGAGGCGTCCGTGCACCTCGGCCGCGGAACCGACGGGCTGCGCGTCGAGCTCGTCCCCCGCTTCGAGGACCCGCGCTTCGCCTACCGCCTCGGCGACGTGCCCGCGGCGTCGCACCCGACGCTCGCCGCCGCGCTGATCCGCGTCGCCGGCGTGCGCGAGGACGACGTGGTCTGGGATCCGTTCGTCGGGTCGGGCACCGAGCTGTGCGAGCGCGCGATCGCCGGCCCGTACCGCACGCTCTACGGCACCGACCTCGACCCGACCGCGATCGCCGTCGCCACGAAGAACCTCGCCGCGGCCGGCGCGCGCGCCAACCTCGTCGAGGCCGACTCGCTCGTGTGGTCGCCGCCGGAGCCCGTGACGCTCGTCGTGACGAACCCGCCCATGGGGCGTCGCATCCTGCGCGGGCCCGACCTCGGGGCGGTGCTCGAGCGGCTCGTCGTGCACGCCGCGAGCGCGCTCGCGCCCGGAGGCCGCCTGGTGTGGCTCTCGCCGATGCCTAGGCGCACCGCCGAGACGGCCGCCCGCGCCGGCCTCGTCGCGCTCTCGTCGATCGAGGTCGACATGGGCGGCTTTCACGCGGATCTGCAGGCATTTCAGCGCCCCACGGGGCGCTGACGCGCGATCGACGACGGGCCCCGCGAGCGCGCGCGGCGCCGCCGGCGCGTCAGCCGAGCAGCCGGTACTTCAGGACGAAGAACGTCGCCACGGCCGCGACGACCAGCGTGACGAGCGCCGCGAGCAGCGCGACCTTGATGCCCGTCGTCTGGCTGCCCTCGGGGGCCGGCGCGGCGAGCGGAGCCGGAAGGACCGGCGCGAGGGCCTCCGGCGGCGGCATCCCGAGCACGCCACCAGGACCGGCGACGACGTTCGGATACTGGCCGGAGGTCGTGGCCTGCGCGTAGCCGTGCGACCCCGCCGGCGGTGCGCCCATGGGAGCGCCGGCCGGCGGGTAGCCGCCCGGCGGATAGCCACCCGGACCGCCGAGCTGCGGGCCGGCCGGGCCGGCGCCGGGGGCGAGCGGACCGCCGAACGCGGCTTGGCTCGACCGGCTGGGGTCGAACGCCACCGTCGAGGCGAGGTCGGTCCCCGACGGGCCGCCCTCGTCCGCCAAGGGGTCGGGGTCGCCGCCCGCCTGGAGCCCGGCCTCGCCGAGCAGGCGCGCGATGCGGTCGGCGGGCGAGGTCGGCTCGGCGGAGGCCTTCGGGGGCGCGGGCACCGGAGCGCCGACGCCAAAGAGGGGCGCCCCGGGGGCGGACCCGCCGCCGAAGAGCGGCGAGACCGAGGCGGCCTCGACGGGAGCGGGCGCGGCCGCGGGGACCTGCGCGTCCGGCCTGGCACCGGAGCGGCCGGCGTACACGAACACGCCTGCGGGCGCTGCGGCGGGCGCCTCGACGACCTGCCTCGGGGGCGGGCGCGCGTCGGCGAGGCCCGGCGGAGCCATCAGCATCGACGTCTTGGCGAGGTCGTCCTCTTCCTCCTCGGCGGGCGGATCGGGGGAGTGACCCGAGAGCGCCGAGGCGGCGACCGTCGTCTTGATCGCGTCGTCCTCGTCGTCATCGTCGCGCGGCACGGCGAGGTCGGCGGGGATCACCGCCGCGGCCACGGCAGGCGGCGCGGCGACGCGCGGCGAGCCGGGCGCGGCGACGAGGTTCCGCGCCGGATCGAACATCATGATCGTGCGGAACTCTTGGTCGTCCGAGTCGTCGCTGTCCGGCGGCTCCGAGTCGGGGGTGGCCGCGGGAGGCGGCGCGGCGACCGCGGGGCGCGCGACGACCGGCGGGGCGGCCACGGGGCGAGCGCCCGTCGGGCCCGAGGCGAGCCCAGGCGGCGGGGTCCGCGCGGCCAGCGGGAAGCCCGGAGCGGGCGTGCGGGCACCGAGCGCGAGGCCGGGCGCGGGCACGCCGCTCGGGCGAGCGCCCGTCGGGCCGGACGCGAGCCCCGGCGGACGGACCGCGCTTGCCGGCGGGGGGGTCGGTGCGCCGAGCGGCGACCTGGGCGCGGGCGCGAGGCCACCCGCGCGCGGCACCCCACCGGGCAGCGGCATGGACCCGGGCACGCGGGGACCGGAAGCAGGGCCCGGGGCGCCCGAAGCGCCCACGACGCCGGGGCCGCGCAGCGCGGCGGGACCGGCGGGGCGCGGGCTCGACGGCCCGGCGAC
>CAIVJW010000361.1 GCA_903906315.1 uncultured delta proteobacterium
GCCCGCGGCCCCCGTCGCGCCGACTCCGCCCGCCCCGGCCGCCGCTCCGCCGGCGCCGGTCGCGATCGCGGTCGCGGTCGCGGTCGCGCCGCCCGGGGGCCCGCCTCCGAGCTCGCCGCCGCAGGCAGAGGAAATGGCGCCGAGGAGCGCCAGCTTCGCGACGCGCAGGGGGCTCGAGGCAGTCACGGCCGGAGCTTGCCATGGTCGCGGTCCGCGCGACAGGCGGGCTCGCGCCGCCGGGCCCGCCTCGGGTCCCGGCCGGATCGGCCGTGGGCGTGCGCACATGCCCCACGCGCGAAGGGATCACGGCACCGGCTTCGTGCGATACAACGAGACGATGGGGACGTCCCGGACCGTCGTCGCGCCCGATGCCACCGGAGCGGCCGAAGCGCCCCGGCGCGCGCGCGCGATCGCGGTCGTGCTGGGCCTCGCCATCGTCTCGATCGCGATCGCCGCGGCGACGCGGCGGACGCGCGGCCCGTCGTCGCCCGCGGGGCGCGGCGCGGAGCTCGCGGTGTCCCTCGGCTGCGTCGCGTGCCACGGACCGCACGGCGCGGGCGGCGTGCCCGATCCCGGCGCGCGCGCCGGCTTCGTGCCGGGCTGGGACGGCCCCACCGTCGCGACGTTCGCGCGCGACGAGGCCGAGCTCCGCGAGTGGATCCTCGACGGACGCCCTCGACGCCTGCCGCCCCCGCCCCACGGGGCGCGCGCGAAGCCGGCGCTGCCGATGCCGGCCTATCGCGGTCGGCTCACGGACATCGAGATCGGCGACCTCGTCGCGTACCTCGAGGCCGTCTCGGCCTTCGGCGTCGAGCTGCCCGATCCGGTCTTCGACGGTCGCCAGCTCGCGATCCGGCTCGGCTGCTTCGGCTGCCACGGCCCGGCGGGCATCGCCCGGACGCCGAACCCGGGCAGCTTCAAGGGCTACATTCCCCCCTGGGACGGCAGCGAGTGGGCCGAGCTCGTCCACGACGAGGCCGAGCTCCGCGAGTGGATCCTCGACGGCCGCCCCGAGCGCCTCCAGAAGAGCGCCGTCGCGCGCCACTTCCTCGACGGCCAGGCGCTGCAAATGCCCGCGTACCGCGCGTTCTTGACCGACGACGAGACCACTCGACTCGTCGCCTACCTTCAATGGTTGAGGGCGCGGTGACCCCTTTCCGCGCCCGCCCGAAGGCGATCGCCGCGACCGCCGGCGTCCTGGCCAAGGTCGGCCTCGTGGCCGCGCTCGCTGGCGGCCGCGTGGCGACGGCCGATGGCGCACCGCCGCCGCCCGCTGCGGGGCCGACGACCTCCGCCGCCGCGCCCGCGAGCGGCCGCATGGGCCAAGGCCGGCCGGCCACGCCCGTCGACCGGTCTCCCACCTTCCTCGCGATCTCGCCCGACGGCGCGCGCGCCTTCGCCGTCGACTCGACCTCGAACACCGTCTCGATCCTCGACGTGCAGAGCCGATCGGTGGTGGCCGAGATCGCGGTCGGCGCCCGCCCCGTGACGGCCGCGCCGTCGCCCGATGGCCACCTGCTCTACGTCGCGTGCAGCTGGGCCAACGCGGTCGACGTCGTCGACCTCCGTCAAGGCAAGGTCGTCCGATCGCTGCCCGTCGGCGACGAGCCCTACGGCCTCGCCCCGTCGGCCGACGGTCGTCGCCTGTCGGTCGTCGGATCGCTCTCGGGGACGGTGTCCATCCTCGACCTCGCGTCGGGGGACGTCCTGTCCACGACGCCGGTCGGCGATCAGCCGCGCTTCGTCGCGGCGACGGCGCGCGGCGACCGCCTCGTCGTCGCGAACGGCCTCTCGCGCAGCCTCTCGGTGATCGACGCGACGACCGGACGCGAGACCGAGCGACGCGATCTCGGCCGCACGTCGATCCTGCGCCAGGTGGCCGTGACGCGCGACGGCCGCTGGGCGTTCGTGGCCTCCGTGGTCTCGCACGACGAGACGTTCTCGCTGCAGATGGAGCGCGGCTGGATCCACTCCAATGGAGTGACCGCCGTGGACCTCGCCACGCCCGGCCACCGGGCGACGATCCTGCTCGATCGCCTCTTCGCCGGGGCCGCGAACCCGACCGGGATCGCGCTCTCGGCCGACGAGACCAGGCTCTACGTCACGCTCTCCGGCGTGCACGAGCTGGCGATCGTCGACGTCGCCGGCCTGACGCGGCTCGCCGCGGCCGCGACCACGGCCGAGAAGGTGAAGGCGCTCGAGGAGGACGTCGAGGTCCTGGCGAAGCAGCGCATCGCCCGGCGCGTCCCCACCGGCGGCCTCGGTCCTCGCGGCCTCGTGAAGGTCGAGGCGACGGGGGAGGTCTGGGTCGCCAACTACTTCAGCGACTCGGTGACCGTGCTCGACGCCGAGACGGGCGCCCTCCGCGCGACGATCCCGCTCGGCCCGCCGCACGACCCCTCGCTCTGGCGGCGCGGCGAGCTGCTCTTCGCCGACGCGCGCCTCACCTACCAGGGCTGGTTCACCTGCGTGAGCTGCCACCAGGAGGACGCCACCGTCGACGGGCTGGCCTGGGATCTCCCCAATGACGGCCTCGGCAACGCGAAGAGCGCCAAATCGCTGCACGACGCCTACGACACGGCGCCGGCGATGTGGAGCGGAGTCCGGGCCAACCTCGACGCGGCGACCGCGGCCGGCGAGCGCTTCCAGGGCTTCTTGCCCGTGAAGGAGAACCACGAAGCGCTGCTGGAGTACCTCCGGAACCCCGAGCGCGCGCCGAACCCGCACCGGGGCCGCACGCCGGAGGCGGAGGCGCGCGGCAAGGCGATCTTCACCGAGGCCGGCTGCGACGTCTGCCACCCGGCGCCCCGGTACACGGACCAGAAGCCCCACGACGTCGGCCTCGGGACGCCGGACGACTACCGATCTCGGTTCGACACGCCGTCGCTGCGCGAGACGCTCCGCACGGGCCCGTGGCTGCACGATGGCCGCGCGCGGACGCTCCGGTCGATCTTCACCGACCACAACCCGCGCGACCTCCACGGGCGGACCCGCGGCCTCGGCGCCGCGGAGCTCGACTACCTCCTCACCTTCGTGAGGACGCTGTGATCCGCCGCCGCAGAGTGGCACTCTGGATCGCTGGCCCGACCTGCGCGGCGATCTGCGCGGCCGCCGGCCCGCTCCTCGGCGGCCCCCCGCCCGATCGACCCTCGCCCGCCCCGGTCGCCGCGGCGCGTGCCCCCGATCGGCCCGGCAGCCCGCCGTCACGCTTCGGCAAGCTCACCAGCCGCGCGTTCGCGTACGGGGCGAAGTGGGCCCGCGAGAGCCTCGCGCCCGTGCCAAACCCGAACCCGGCGCCCGAGCCGGCGCCGCGCCGCGACCACCCTTTCGACGTGGCCGTCTCCGGAGATGGCCGCAAGGCGTACGTGGGCCTCCTGGGATCGGAGATCGATCCGGGCCACGAGATCGCGGTCGTCGACGTCGCCCGCGGAGCGGTGGTCAAGCGCATCCCGCTCCGGCCCGACGGCGAGCCGGGCGCGCCCGCGTCGGGCCCGATCCGCCTGACGATGCACCCGGGCGGCCGCTTCCTCGTGGTGACCAATCGCTTCTCGAACTTCCTCAGCGTCGTCGACACGACGTCCGACCGCGTGGTCCGGGAGGTCCCGGTCGACTTCTACTGCATGGGAGTCAGCTTCGACCGCGAGGGCACGACGGCCTACGTCGCCAATCGCTATCTCGACCAGGTGCTCGTGCTCGACGTGACCGTCGACGGCGACCGCTTCGAGGCCACGCTGCGCGAGATCGGCGGGCTCTCGGAGGCGGCCTTCTCCGCCGAGGGCGGCGTCGCCTCGGTGCTGCGGCGCCGCTGCGGCGAGGGCGGCTGCCACGACGCGGCGCGCGGCGGCTTCGTCGCCGGAGAGGACGCGCGCGCGAGCTTCCTGTCCTTGATCCCGCACGTGAAGCTCGGGAGACCCGCCGAGAGCCGCCTCCTGCGCGCCGTCACGCGGACACGCGACGGCGGCTACGCGGACATCCTGCCGCTAGCGCGCGGCCACGCCGGCGGCACCGTGGTGTTCCCCGACCCGAAGGGCGACGCCGACTACCAGGCGATCGCGCGCCTCCTCGACGGCACCCGGGAGGGCCCGGGCATCCCCGTCGGCAACCCGCGCAGCAAGCCGAAGGTGCTCGCGCAGAGCACCGACGGGCGCCTGCTCTTCGTCGGCAACACGGGCACCCAGGACATCTCGATCGTGCGCACCGCGGCGAGCCAGGAGGTCGGCGCCATCTACGTTCAGAACGTCGTGAACGACCTGAAGGTCTGGCGCGACCCGGCGAGCGGGCACGACTGGCTCTTCGTGACCACGATGGGCATCGGCTTCGGCGTCGCGCGCGAGCGCGATCCGTGGGGCGGCGAGAGCTGGGACCGCGACAACCCCGCCGCGCACTTCTCGGTCTTCCGCGACCTCGCGACCGGCGACGTGCTCCCCAGGGACCGGCAGGAGGTCCTCGGGCCGTTCGACGCGGTCGACGGCACCGCGGCGATCAAGTTCCGCGACATCCAGAACGACCTCGTCGCGATCGACGTCGACGCGATCACGATCCCGGATCGCCCGCCCGCCGAGGGGCTCGCCTACGTGCTCTCGGCGAACCGCTACGAGTCGCATCGAGGCTGGGTGCGCTACACGTCGGACACCGCGGAGTCGACCTACGGCGACCTCAAGGGCGACCTGCCGCCCGACCTCCTGCGCGTGGTCGGCGCGATGCCCGAGAAGCTCGCGATCGTCGGCGACCGGCTCTTCGCCACGATGCAGGGCACAAACGAGGTCGCCGAGCTCCGCATCGCCTCCGCGCCCTCGGATCCGAGCGACCGACTGACGCCTCTCCGCACCTTCACGACAGGCATGCAGCCCGTCGGCCTCGCCGCGGGGCGCCCGGGCACGCCCTCCGAAGGCCGCCTCTTCGTCGCGAACTTCCTCGGCGGCACGCTGTCCATCCTCGACACGAAGACCGGCGACTCGCGCGAGGTGCCGGTCGACCCCTCGCTCGAGAGGTTCCCGGTCCCCGCGACGAACGCCGAGCGCGGCGAGCTCTTCGCGCACACCGCGCTGTTCTCCTCGGACCGCGACACCGCCTGCGTGAGCTGCCATTACCTCGACCAGGGCGACGGCCGGCCGTGGGGCGTGAGCCAGGTCGTCGGCCAGGAGTACCTCTCCGCGAGCGACCCGGCGGGCCAGCTCGTCATCGGCGGCACGATGGCCGTCCCGCAGCAGCGCGCGCTGTTCGAGCTGCAGCCCTTCTTCCTCGAGGGCACGCTCTCGGCGTTCGAGCCGCGATCGATGATCATGGAGCACTGCCCGGCCGACGACTTCCGAGCGCCGAACCCGCAAGGCGACTTCACCGGCCTCGAGGCTTCGTCGCCGACCGGATCGTCGTGGGACCTGCAGTCGCAGATGGACGCCCGGGGCGTGACCGACCCGACGCTCGACGAGCGCCGCGAGGAGCTCTTCCGCACGCTGTCCATGCGCTACTTCGGCAAGTCGTTCACGCTGCGTGACTTCCAGCGCTTCGTCGGAGAGTGGCAGATCCACGAGCCGCGCCTCCTGCCGAACCCGTTCGATCGCGACAGCGAGTCGGTCCGGCGCGGCAAGGCGATCTTCGAGCAGCCGCAGGTCGGCTGCGTGACGTGCCACGCGGCGCCCTCGTTCGCGCGCAAGGACCTCGTCGACAACGCGCAACAAGCGATCTCGCCGCAGGTCGGGGTCACGGTGCGCGACGGATCGTTCACGCTGATCAGCATGAACCGACTCGACGCGATCCACGGCTACGTGCGCGATCTCGAGCCCTTCGACCCGGGCCGCGCCGAGGAGGCGCAGGGCAACTACACGACGCTCGGGCTGCGAGGCCTCTGGGACCGGCCGCCGGTCTTCCTGCACGGCGGCACGGCGCGCACGCTGCGCGAGGTCGTGACGGTGCCCGGGCAGCAGGCGCTCGGCTGGTTCACGTACGAGCCGCGCCTCGGCGGCGCGCCCGAGCGCCCGGGGCGGCGCGAGGTCGGCCATAACGAGACGTTCTTCTTCACCGAGCCCACGCCCAAGGTGAAAGCCCACCTGCGCGCGAGGGGGCGCATCGGCAGCGACACGCACGGCGGCACCTCCCACCTCGGGCCGCAGTCGATCGACGACCTGGTCAATTACCTGGAGTCGATCGAATGAGCCGCGACAGCCAGGCCTGGTCCTCGATCGTCGCGATCGCCGCGCTGACCGCCGCGGGCGCGGTCGCGTGCGGCGCGAGGGGCGGCGCGGACGCGGGCCCCGCACGCGCGAGCGCGAGCGCCTCCGGTCGCGCGGCGCCTCCGGTCGCGCGCCCGACGATCACCGTCGTCGAGATCCGGAGCCCCGTCGACGACGCGCCCATGGTCGTCGTGCCCGAGTCCACGTTCGCCTTCGGCGCCGGCGACGCCCCGCCCGATCTCGCGCCCGCGCCCTCGGCGGGCAAGGTCCTCCACCCGCCCGACGTCCTCGCCGCGCGCGCGCGCGCCGACGGGCCCGGCGCGAGCGACCGCCCCGCCCGCACGGTCCACGTGAGGGCCTTCGCCCTGGACCGGTACGAGGTGACGAACGCCCGCTACCGCAGGTTCCTCGAGGCCATCAGCGCGAGCCACGACCACTCCCGCTGCCACCCGGACGAGCCGCGCGACAAGGACCACACCCCGCGCTACTGGCGCGAGTTCAATCCATTGCTCCGCGACCCCGCCTACGCGAATACGGCCAATTTCTCGGCGACGACGTTCACCGCCGACGACGCGCCGGTCGTCGGCGTCGACTGGTACGACGCGACCGCGTACGCCGCCTGGGCCGGCAAGCGGCTGCCGAGCGAGGCCGAGTGGGAGCTCGCGGCGCGCGGCTACGACGGGCGCACCTGGCCTTGGGGATCGCAATGGCAATGGGGCCTCGCCAACCTCGGCGGCGAGAAGCTCGGCCAGGACGTCCGATCGCGCGGCAAGGAAAAGGACGGCTTCATCTACCCCACGCGCGTCGGCAGCTTCCCCGGCGGACGGAGCCCCTTCGGCGCCGACGACCTGGCCGGCAACGCCGCGGAGTGGTGCGCGGACGCGATCGCTCCCGTGCCCGGCGCGACCCCCGCGAGAGGCGCCGACCGCGCGATTCGAGGCGGCAGCTCGCAGAACCTCCCGAGCGGCGTGCGCACGACGGCGCGCGCCCACCAAGAGCCCGAGTTTCGGACCTTCACCCTGGGATTCCGCTGTGCGAACGACAAGTGACCTCCTCCGCCGGCCGCGCCGGCTCGCGCGCGCCGCCGCCGCGACCTCGATCGGCCTCGGGCTCGTCGCGGCGCGCCTGCTCGACGGCGCGCCCGTCGACGCGGCGGAGGCGCCGCCCGGCATGGTGCTCGTCCCCGCGGGCGAGTTCGTGATGGGCGAGGACGGGCGCGGCGCCGACGAGGCTCCGGCCCACCGCGTGCGCCTCGGCGCGTACTACCTCGACAAATACGAGGTCACGAACGCAGATTTCGCCCGCTTCGTCCGCGAAACCGACGCCTTCGATCGCGTCGAGGGGTCCTGGTTTCGCTGGTCCGCCGAGGGCTGCCTCGACCTGCTCGCCCACTTCGAGCAGCGCCACGGCGGGCCTCTCTCCGCGTTCGACCCCGCGAAGGCGAGGACCCGCGACGACGGAGCCCGCGACGCCGCGAGGTGGCGGGCCGCGGTCGCCGCCCTGCGCGCGCTGATTGGCCCCGACGGCGCGAGCCCGACGGATCTGCGCGCGTCCATCGCGCCGCGCGCCGCCGAGAGGAAGCGCGTCGAGCTGCGCCTGCCCGTCCGCGGGGTCACCTGGCGCGACGCCGCGGCCTACGCGAGGTGGGCCGGAAAGCGGCTGCCCACCGAGGCCGAGTGGGAGCGCGCGGCGCGGGGCACCGATGGCCGGACGTACCCCTACGGACCGCGGTGGGAGCCCGGCCGCTGCCAGGCCGGCGTCCCGGTCGAGGCGGGGCCCGCGGAGGTAGGCAGTCACCCCGGCTGCGTGAGCCCGACCGGGTGCTTCGACATGGCCGGCAACGTCTGGGAGTGGGTGGCCGACTGGTACGACGAGGAGGCCTATCGGAGCACCGGAGTCGTCTCCGATCCGACGGGTCCGAAGGGCCTCGACGACGGGCGCCTCCCGGGCCTCGACGGCGGCGTGGCGGAGCTCCGGTCGCCCAAGCAGGGCCGTGAGACGACGACCCGCAAGGTGGTGCGAGGCGGCGGCTTCGCGGGCGAGGCGGCGGGACAGGCCGCGTTCAACACGAGGGCGACACGGAGGCTCTGGGCGAACCCCGGCTACGCACAGCCCGACACGGGCTTTCGGTGCGCAAAGGACGCGAAATGAACAGGACGACGGTGGTGAAGGGCGGCGCGGAGGTCGACGTGTGCGCGTCCCCGCGCCCGAGCGGGACCGAGCTCCACGTCACGGCGAGGCCGGAGGGCCCCGGCCGCGGCGACGCGGAGGCCGTGCTCGAGGCGCTCGCCGGCGCGATCGTGGAGCGCCGCGGCGCGCCCCTGCAGGAGAAGCTCTACGGTAGCCTGGCCGCGCGCGGCGACGTGCTGCGGATCCGCGACGCGGTGTACCGACGGCGCGGGATCGATCCCGAGCTGCCCCTCACCTGGATCGAGGGCTTGCCGCTCGCCGGCGAACCGCTCGTCGGCGCGCAGGTCTGGGCCGTCGAGCCGGCGAGCGGGTCGACGGTGCGCACGATCCGCGCGGGCACCGGCCGCGGACGCCTCTGGGAGGGCGAGGGCTTCCGCGTGCTCCACCTGGCCGAGGTCACGGGCGCGCGCCCGGACGGCACGCGGCCGGAGTCGGGCCCGGACCAGGCGCGGCAGATGTTCGTCAACGCGGGAGAGGGCCTCCGATCGCAGGGCATGGCGTACCGCGACGTGGCGCGGACGTGGATCTACCTGTCCCGGCTCCTCGAGTGGTACGGCGAGCTGAACGCCGTTCGCACGGCGCACTACCTGCCCGAGGGGCTCGGCGAGGGCCGCGTCGCCTTCCCGGCGAGCACGGGAATCCAGGGCAGGACCGGGACCGAAGAGTGCCTGATGGACGTCCTCGCAGTGCAGGTCAGTCCCGGCGGGCGGGCCTCGGTCACTCCGATTCACCGCAGCCCGAGGCAGGACCAGTCCTTCCGCTACGGGTCGGCCTTCTCGCGCGGGATGACGATCGCGATCGACGGAGTGCGCACGATCCACATCTCGGGGACGGCGAGCATCGACGCGACCGGCGCGTCGACGCACCTCGGCGACCCGGAGATGCAGAGCGTCGAGACGCTGCTCAGCATCGCGGCCATCCTCGAGGAGCACGGCGGGTCGCTCGCGGACATCACCTCTGCGACGCTGTACTGCAAGGACGATCGCGCCTTCGAGGCGTGGGAGCGCGTGAGCCGCCTGCTGCGGGTGCCGCCCTTCCCGCGGATCAGCGTGAGAGCGGACGTCTGCCGCGACGATCTGCTCGTCGAGCTGGAGGCCGTCGCGGTGATCGGCGCGGCCGCGGGCGCGTGACGGCCCCGGTCCTGTGACCGCAGGCCGCCCTCACGCTCGCCGGGGCGCCTCGGGCGGGACGCCGCGCGAATCGAGGCGTCGGGGCCCGACCGAGGGCGATCACGGGCGGACGCGCGCGAGCAGCGCGCGCAGCTCGGAGATCGTCGGCGCGCCGAACTGGACGCGCAGGACGTGGCCCTCGGCGTCGGTGACGATCGCCGCCGGGAGCCCGTCCGCCAGCAGCTCGCCCTTGACGATCTCCAGCACCTTGGTGACGTCGGCCGCGCTCGCCTCGCGGAGGACCTTGTAGGGCGGTCGCTGCGCGGCCACGAACGCGTCGAGCTTGCCGCCGTGGTCCTGCGGGTCGACCGGGATCGCGAGCATCGCGACCTCCGACTCCGGCATCGCCGCGCGGACGCGCTGGAGCGCGGACACCTCGCGCGCGCACGGCGCGCACCACGTCGCCATCGTGACGTAGAGCCGCAGCGGCGCCTTGCCCGCCGCGTCCCGGCCGAGGTCGAGCGAGCGCGGGCCGAAGTCCGGCGCGGGGCGCGGCCTCGGCAGGAGCTTGGTCGGCGGCGCCTTCGCGCGCTGGTAGCTCGACGTGACGAAGGCCTCGCGCTTCGGCGCCTGCTCGGGATCCTCGTAGACCGTGAGGAGCGAGCCGGCCGCCACGCGCTCGATCGTCTGCTTCTGCCCCGAGGGCCAGCGCACCGTGACGCTGTCGACCGTGTCCTGCTTGCCGAGGCCGACGATCATCGTGTCGCTGTTCTGCACCGCGAAGCCCTCGCCGGCGCGATGCTCGCGAACGAGCTTCGTCTCGCCGACGGCGACCGTCACCCGCGCGCCGTAGCCGTCGCGGGCGCTCACCTTGCGCGACACCTTGCCCGCGCGGTTGCCGCCGACGAAGCGAATCGCGAGGATGCGGTGGTCGTCCTGCGGGAGCAACGAGCCGAGATCGTTGTGGTAGATCCGCAGCGTCGGCGTGTTCAGGTTGGTCGTCGCGATATCGGGCCAGCCGTCGCGGTCGTAGTCCCACACCGCGAGGTTGCGACCGTCCGACGGGTCGTCGAGCCCCGACACGCCCGACAGGTCGCCGAACGACGTGCCTCCGCGGTTCAGGAACAGGCAGTCACGCTCGTGACCGCTGAACGAGACGCCGCTCGTGATGTCGGATAGCGCGAGCGTCGCCGTCGTCGCCTTGGCCGGCCTCGGGTCCTTGCGGGCGTCCTTCAAGTCCTTCGTGCGCACGACCGTGCGCCAGTACTGGCTTCACAAGTCGTCCGGTAAGGCGACCTGCCTGGGCGCCGTGAAATAGCCATTGACCGAGAAGAGGTCCTGAAAACCATCGTTGTCGACGTCGACGAACTGGCCGCCCCAGGCCCAGCCGGCCATCTGCACCTGGAGCTTGTCGGCCTCGAGGCCGGAGACCTTCTCGAAGTGCCCCGCGCGGTCGTTGCGATAGAGGAAGTTGCCCTCCGCCGTGGGCGCGAAGCGAGCGGCCTTGTCGCCGAGCTGGCGCGTGATGCGCTGGCCGGCTTTGCTGAACATGTTGGTGACGTAGAGGTCGAGCCAGCCGTCGTGGTCGTAGTCCCCTGCGGTGACGCCCATGCCGTTCGGGATGGCGCCGATCCCCGAGGCCTCGCTCACGTCGGTGAACTTGCCGTCGCCGTCGTTGCGCACGAGGCGGCTCTTGCCCCAGTCGTTGACGACGACCACGTCCAGGTCGCCGTCGTTGTCGTAGTCGGTCCACAGCGACTGGTACGTGTTGGCGTAGACCTCGAGCGCGGGCACGCTCGCGCGCGCGAGCTTGCCGCCTCCCTGGTTGTGGAAGAGCACGTTCGGCGGGCCGGGGCGGTTCAAGACGACGTGGACGTCGTCCTTCATCGCAAGGTCGTAGAGCTGCCGCGACTCCTTGTCTGCGAGCCAGGTCGCGAGCACGTGGCCCGGCGGCACGGGGCCGGGGACCGGATCGCCGGCCGCGTGCATGCCGATGATGCGCTCGAAGGTATGGCCGCTCGACATCTCGAAGAGGAACGGCGCGGCGGCGTACGTGGAGAAGTAGACGTCGAGCAGGCCGTCGCGATCGTAGTCGGCCGCGGAGATCGACGAGACGAAGTACGGCAGCGCGCCGTCGACGAGGCGCGAGGACCTGTCGGTGAACTTGCCCTTGTCGTTGACGAAGTAGCGCGCCCGGTCGAGAAAGCCGCCGACGACGAGGTCCTTGTCGCCGTCGTTGTCGAGGTCGACGAAGAGGCCCGCGTCCACGCCGGAGAGGTCGAGCCCGCGCTCCTTCGCGACGTCCTCGAAGGTGCCGTCGCCCTTGTTGCGCAGCAGCAGGTTCTTGCGCGAAAACGGCATCACGTAGAGGTCGTCGAGCCCGTCGTCGTCGAGGTCGACGACCGCGATCGCGCCGTGGTCGGTGTCGGTCGGCGCCTGCTTTTGCAGCAGGACGATCGTGTCGCTGGCCTCGCGCCGCGTGCTCGGGCGCTGGGTCAGCACCATCCAGAGGCGGAAGCGCTCGATGAACGAGTCGCGCGCGTTCGCCCGCGTGGCAGGGTCGGGGATCGCGCGCTCCATCACCTCGGAGAAGAGCGTCTTCGGCGCCGAGGTCGCCTCGAAAGAGGCGATCTTCCAGCGGTGGATGCGCCACTTGTCGCCTTCGTCGCCGCCGTCGGGCTGCGCGTCGCGGCGCCAGAGCCAGTCGAGCTTGGCCTTGACCGCGACGAGGCTGCCGTCGCCGCGGTCGGCGAGCGCGACGAGCTTCACGTCGGTCTGGAAGGCCTGCCCGCCCTCCTGAAAGGTGCCGCGGATGAACGCGAAGTGGGCGTGCTCGAAGAGGCGCGCGTCCTTCACGAGCGCGTCGAGCAGGCGCAGGTCGGCGAGCTTCTGCCGCCTCGACTGCGCGGCGACGGGCCACTTCCCGGCGCGGACCTTGGGGCCGAGCGCCTCGGTGAGCGCGCCTTCGGGCAGCGGCTCGAGGTCCTGGACGTCGACCTCGTCGGCGAAGAGCGCGGAGCCTCCCTCGGCCGGAACGGCGAGGTTGAAGACGTCCCGCTCGAGGCCGCCGAGGCGGCGGTTGAGCCGCGTGAGGAGGTCTTCGCTCCTCTCGAGCTCGGCGAACGCGTCGGGCGGCTTCGCCGACGCAGGGGCCGAGGCGCTCGCCGCGGCGGCGTCGGGCCCCTCGCCCGCGCGCTGACCCTCGCACCCCGACGCGATCGCCGCGATCGCCGCGATCGCCGCCCCCACGTGCCCGCCACGCCACGCCCGCCTGCCCCGCATCTTCGCCCCCGCCGCCATGCTCGGTCGTCGACGCTATCCGACGACCGAGGGAGCAATCAAGACAGGGACTCGCGCCCGAGGGCGGCCGGCACCCCGCCTGTGGTCGCGATTACGGGTCTTCCCACCCGGGCGGCGGGAGCACGTCGGGCGCGCGCACCCACGGCTCGACGATCGGCCGGAAGCGCGCCTGCGTCTCGAGCCCGGCGAGCACCGACGCGAGGCCCCATTGCAGGCGATTCACGAACGTGAAGTCCTGCGGCATCTTTGGCACCTTGGGCAGGTTGGGCAGCGTCTCGCCGTCCTTGAAGGCGATGCCGCGAATGCCGCGCGCGAGGTAGGCGACCGTCTCCCGCGCCTTGTCCTTGGAGCAGCACCAGACGTCGTGCGTCGCGATCGGCATGAGCAGCTCGATCGTGTAGCTGCGGTAGAGGTCCCAGGTCTCGTCGTGCGGGTCGTAGCCGAGCACCTCGACGAGCGCGCGGTCGAGCTCGTGCCAGTCGGCGTCCATCGCCGCGCGCATGTAGCGCTTCATGCCGCCCACGAGATCGGGGGGCATGATCTTCACGCAGCCGAAGTCGAGGAACGCGACGCGACCGCCCTCGAGGAAGCGGTAGTTGCCCGGGTGCGGGTCGGCGTAGAGGACGCCGTAGCGGAGCAGCGATCGGAACGTGAAGCTCCAGATCGTCTCGCCCGCGCGGTTCTTGTCCTCCTGCGACGCCGTCGCGCAGAACTCCGCGTAGCTCTGCCCGTGGACGAGCTCGGTCGTGAGCACGCGGCGCGTGGTGGTGCCGTGGTGCACCTCCGGGATGACGATGCGGTCGTCGCCCGCGTGGATGCGCCGGAAGACGTCCGCCATGCGCGCCTCGCGGGTGTAATCGAGCTCGTCCTTGAAGACGCGCGTGAGCTCGTCGAGCGTCTGCTTCGCGTTCAGCTTGCGCGTGATCGGCGACATCATCGACTCGAGCATCCCGAACGTCTTGAGGTCGTTCTCGATGGCCTTGTCGATGCCCGGATACTGCACCTTCACCGCGACGCGATCGCCGCCCTTGGTGAGCGCGCGGTGGACCTGGCCGATGCTGGCGGCGGCGAACGGCTGGCGCTCCCACTCGGCGTAGATCTCGGTCGGGTGCGCGCCGAGCTCGGCCGTGACCACGTCGATGGCGGCTTGCGCGGAGAGCGGGGGCGCCTTGTCGAGCAGCTTCTTCAGCTCGGCCTGGAACTTCTCCTCGTAGCCGGGCGGGGCGAGGCCGTCGACGTAGCTCGCCATCTGGCCGAACTTCAGCGGCAGGCCCTTCATCTCGCCGAGCGTCCGGAGCATGGCCTTGCCGGTCTTCTTGACCTCCTCGGTCACGCGGCGGCGGCTCTCGCGCTCCTCTTCCTCCGTCCGCACCGACGGGCCGAGCGCGCGCCGGGCCGTCTCCATGGCGAGCGGGATGCTTCGCGGCGCGAGCGCGGCGAGCCGGGCGAGGCGGCCGAGCCTCGACGTCGGCGGCCGGTCCTTCGCCTTGGGGTCGTCGGGCATCGACAGAAAGGAGTACGGCATGGTCGGGCGCGGCGCAAACCTCGACTGCGGGCGGCGCGCCTCGCCGCGCGGGATCGACGGACTCCATCCGCCACGATCGCCGCGGTGGCGCTAGGCTATGGCGCAGCCATGAACGAGCCGCGCATCGACCCGAGACTCGACCTCGTCGACGAGATCCAGCGCCTGAAGCGGGAGAGGAATGCCGTCCTCCTGGCGCATTACTACCAGGAAGGCGAGATCCAGGACGTCGCCGACTTCCTCGGCGACTCGCTGCAGCTCGCGCAGGCCGCGAAGGCGACGCAGGCCGACGTCATTTGTTTCGCCGGCGTCCACTTCATGGCCGAGACGGCCAAGATCCTGAATCCCGAGAAGATCGTCGTGGTGCCCGACCTGGCCGCGGGCTGCTCGCTCGCCGACGGCTGCCCGGTCGATCGCTTCCGCGCGTGGCGGGAGAGGCACCCCGGCGCGGTGTCGATCACGTACATCAACTGCTCGGCCGAGGTGAAGGCCGAGAGCGACTACATCTGCACCTCGTCGAACGCCGAGAAGATCGTGCGCGCGATCCCTGCCGACCAGGAGATCCTCTTCGCGCCCGACAAGAACCTCGGGCGGTTTCTCGTGCAGAAGCTCGGGCGGCCGATGACGCTCTGGCAGGGGAGCTGCATCGTCCACGAGACGTTCAGCGAGCGGAAGATCGTCGCCCTGCGCGAGCGGCACCCGGACGCGAAGGTCGTCGCGCACCCCGAGTGCGAGGAGGCCGTCCTGCGGCTGGCGGACTTCGTCGGATCCACGACCGCGCTCTTGAAGTTCACGATCGACGACGCGGCGAGGAAATTCATCGTCGCGACCGAGCCGGGCATCGTGCACCAGATGAAGAAGGCCTCGCCGGGCAAGGAGTTTCTCGACGCGCCGCCGGAGGGCAACTGCGCGTGCAACGAGTGCCCGCACATGAAGCTGAACTCGCTCGAGAAGGTGTATCTGGCGCTGCGCGACCTCGCGCCGCGGATCGAGCTGGCGACCGATCTCCGCGAGCGGGCGCAGGTCGCGATCGACCGGATGATGGCGCTGTCCTGATCGGCCCCGGCGAGGACGCACGCCCTGCGCGCCTCGGCCCCGCCGCGGACCCTTCCGCTGGGCGATCCTCGTGATTACGTTGGCCTCGCCACGGCGCGCCATGCCCACGCGCCGGTCGAGACCACCGCCGAGGCGGTGAACCCCAGGAGCGATCGATGCAAACGCAGCAAGACACACCGTCCGGTGGCCGCCATCCGATCCAGGACGTGCTCGCCGAGCTTCAGACGCTGCGCGACGAGATCCGGGTCCGGGTCCACCTCGCGGGCATGGACGCGAAGGACTCGTGGAGCGAGCTCGAGCCGCGGCTGAGCGCCCTCGAGGCGCAGGCCAAGGAGGCGTCGGGCAACGCGGCGCACGCCCTCCGCCAGACGGCGGCCGAGCTCGCGACCGCGCTGAAGAACCTGCGCGCGCGGCTCTGATCGACGGGCGGCCCCCCGGCGAGCCACGGCTCACGCGCTCCGCCTGTGACGGAGCGCCGCGGGGCCGTATGCTCGCCGGATGGGGGTCCCGCCGAAGGCCGGTACGCCGCAGCGCACGCCGGAAGAAGACGACACCGTCTCGCTGCGCGGCGAGCTGCGCGATGCGTTCTCGGCAGCGGCGCACGCCGCGGGGCGCGCGCCGGAGCACGACGGCGCGTGGGTCGAGCTCGAGGCGGTCGCCCGGCGGGAGGGGCGCGCCGAGGACGCGGCGGCGGTCTACCGCGCCGTGCTCGAGCGGCCGTATCCGGTGGACGTGGCGAGGCGGGTCGCGCAGCGCGCGATCGCCTTCCACGACGAGTGGGTGGCCGACGCGGGCGCGATGCTTCAGCTGCTGGCGCGGGTCACCGAGATCGATCCGTCTGCGCAGTGGGCGTTCGAGCGCCTGAGCCTCCTCTACACGGTCGGCGCGCGCTGGGACGAGCTGCTCGGGCTCTACGACCGGACGCTCGCTGCGACCGGTTCGCCTCGCAGGGCGCGCCTGTTGACGGAGGCGGCGCGCATCGCGAAGGACTGCGCGCGCGAGCCCGATCGGGCGATCCGCTACCTCGAGCTGCTGTTCGCGCTGCGCCCGGGCGACGCGCAGGTGGTCGGCGCGCTCGAGCGCCTCCTCCGTCAGCAGGGCCGCCACCGCGAGCTCATCGACCTGTGGACGCAGCGGCTGCCGCTCCTGGCGGAGGCCGAGGCGCAGGCGCTCCGCGCGAGCATCGCGGTCGCGTGGCTCGACCGCCTGCACGATCCGCGCGGCGCGATCGAGGCCGCGACGCCGCTGCTCGACGACCCGCGATCGAGCGAGGCCGTCTGCCAGCTCCTCTCGCGGATCGTCGTGTCGAAAGAGGCGGACGACGAGGTGCGCGCGCGTGCGGTCGCGCTGCTGCGCGAGCGGTACGACGCGGCGGGGCGCTTCGACGAGATGGCCCAGGTGCTCGAGGCGGTGCTGCCGTTCACGGCGGCCGGAGGCCGCGCGGAGCTCCACGCCGAGATCGTGCGGCGGTGGCTCGCGCGCGAGGCCGAGGCCGCGGCGCGCCCTCACCTCGCCGCGCTGATCGTGCTCGACCCGACGCGCTGGGACGACTCGGCGCTCGCGGCGCTGCTCGCGCCAGGCGGCGCGATGGCCGCGGGGCCGTTCGCGCTGACGCTCGACGAGGCCTCGGCGCGGGGCCTCGTGCAGGCGGCGGCGTCGCTCGGCACGACGCGGCTCGAACGGCCGGACCGGGCCGAGGCGCTCTACCGCGCGCTCATCGCGGCGCGGCCGGACGACGTGGCCGCCATGGGCGCGCTCGCGGCGCTCTACGAGGCGAGCGGCAAGCAGGCCGAGCTCTGCGCGCTGCGGCGGCACGAGCTGTCGATCTGCGGATCGATCGAGCGGCGCCTTTCGCTGCGGCTCGAGCTCGCGCGGCTGCTCCGGGGGTCACGCGACGCGCGCAGCGAGGAGGCCGTGCTGCGCGAGAACCTCGCCGAGGCGCGCGGGCACCGGCCGTCGGTCGAAGCGCTCGCGGAGCTGCTCGGCGGCGCCGGGCGGGACGCGGAGCGCGCGGACCTTTACTCGGCGGAGGCGGTCGCCGTCGAGCAGGCCGGCGACGGCCCGGGCGCGGCCACGCTGTGGACCGAAGCGGCCGAGGTGGCCGAGACCCGCCTCGGGGACGTCGAGCGGGTGGTGCGCTGCCTCGAGCGCGCGGTCGCCGTCGACGAGCGGGCCGGGGCGCTCGACGCGCTGGCGCGGCTCGAGGCCGACCGCGGGCGGCACGCGCGCGCGGTCGTGTGGCTCGACCGGCGGCTCGCGACAGCCGCCGCGGGCGATCGGACGCCGACGGTCCTGCGGCTCGCCGACGCGCTGCTCGGCGCGGGGCAGACGGCGCGAGCGCGCGCGGTGCTCGAGCGCGGGCGCGCGGAGGATCCTTCGTCGGTCGAGCTGCTGTCGGCGCTGGCGCGCTGTCTGCGGGCGCGGGGCGACCACGCGGACCTCGCGCGCGCGCTCACGGAGGGGATCGATCACCTGCGCGACCCGGTCGCCGTCGTCGCCTTCCGACGCGAGGCCGCGGCGGTGCTGCTCGACCCGCTCGGCGATCCCGCGGGGGCCGAGCGCGTGCTGCGGCCGGCGCTCGCGCTGTCCCCCGGCGATCGCGCGCTGCGGGCCGCCCTCGCCGACACGCTCCGCGCGGCGGGCCACCTCGAGGAGGCCACGGCGCTCGTGCGACAGCTCGTGGCCGAATACGGCAAGCGCCGGCCGCCCGAACGCGCCGAGCTGCACTTCCTCCTCGCGCGCATCCTCGAGGCGCAGGGCGATCCGGACGCGGCGATCGGCGAGCTCGAGATCGCCGCGGGGATGGACGTCGGCCACGCCGGCGTCCAGCGCCGGATGGGCGAGCTGCTGCGGCGGTCGGGCCAGCTCGATCGCGCGGACCGAGCGTTCCACGCGCTCCTGCTGATCGTGACCCGCAACGCGGAGGCCGGGCCGGGCGCGAGCACCCTCGTCGGGCTCGGCGAGGCGCTCTTCGAGCTCCATCGGGTGGCCGCCCTGCGCGGCGACGAGGCCCGCGCCGCCGAGAACCTGGAGTCGGCCTTCGAGGCGGCGGCGCAGAGCGAGGACGAGGCGCGCCGGCTGGAGCGCGCGATCCGCGCGGCGGGCGACGACGATCTCTACCTGCGATCGCTGGCGGCCCGGCGCGAGCGCGCGACCGATCCGGCTGCGCGTGCCGAAATCCTGGGCGAAATCGCGGGCGCGCTCGACCGGCTCGGCCGCGCCTACGACGCGCTCTCGGCGAGGCTCGACGCGCTCGGCGAGCGGCCGGGCGACGCGGCGATTCGCGACCTGGCAGCCACGGCGGCGCGATGGGCCGGGCACGTCGATCGGTACGAGGACCGCCTCGCGGCGCTCGCTGCGCGGGCGCACGACCAGAGCGCGGCGCCCGAGCAGGCGGACCTCCTGATCGCGCTCGCGGGGTCTCGCGAGGCGCGCGGCGCGCTCGACGAGGCCGCCGACGCGCTTCGCGGGGCGGAGGACACCGGCGAGCGGCTGCGCGAGGTCTGGGGGGCCGCCGCGCGCGTCGCCGGCCTGCGCGCCGACGACGACGGGCGGGTCGAGGCGCTGCGACGGCTCGCGGACGCGGGGCTCGCCCGGACGGACCGCGCGGCCGTGCTCTACGACCTCGCCGCGCTCGAGCTCGCCCGGCCCGCCGACCGCGATCTCGGCCTCGACACCCTGGCGCAGGCCGGAGAGATCGATCCGCGGCCGACCGCGGCGTGCGCGATCCTGCGCCGCGCAGCGGAGGCGGCGCCCGATCACGAGGGGATCGCGCGCGCCCACGTCGAGGCGGCGCGGGCGAGCGAGGACGCCGCTGCGCTGCTCGACGCGCTCGAGCGCGCGGCGTCACGGCCCGGCGCGACGCAGGAGGTGCTCGAGGAGGCGGTCGAGATCGCGACGCACCTCGCCGACGACGCCAGCGCACGCCGGGTCCTCCTGCGGGCCGTCGAGATCGAACGATCTCGAGGCGACGACCTCGCCGGCGCGCTCTGGGCGCTGCGCCGGCTCACCGCGAAGGCGCGGGCGGACGGCGATCACGCCGAGGCCGCCCGGCTCCTGCAGGACGCGGAGCGGGCCGCGCCTCCCGACGAAGCGCGCGCGATCGCGCTCGAGATCGCCGGCTTGCACGCCGGGCCGATCGGGGATCTGGGGGCGGCGGCCGACGCGTACGAGCGCCTGTGGGAGGACGACCCGGGCGACGCCGCCGTCTGGCGCCCGCTCCTCGACGTCGTGCGTCAGCTCGGAGACGGGGCGCGCCTCGAGCGGGTGCTCGCGACGGCGGTGGACGCGGCGTACGACCTCGCCGAGCGGTCCGCGCTGCGGATCGAGCGCGCGCGCCTGCTGGTCTCGCTCGGTCGACCCGACGAGGCCGCGGCCGTCCTCGCCGCCACGCTCGACGAGGAGCCGGATCAGGCGACCGCGGGGGCGATCCTCGCCGACGTGCTCGCCGATCGCGGGCGCACCGACGAGCTCGCGGACCTGCTGCAGAGGCAGCTCGACCTCGCGCGCGACCGCCAGGATGCCCCGCGCGTCCTCGCCCTCGCGCGGCGCCTCGGCGCGGTCCTCGCGCCCAGGTCACGCGCCGGCGCCGCCGAGGTGTACCGCGCCGCGCTCGCGTGGGCGCCCGACAGCCGCGAGATCCTGCGCGAGCTGTTGCCGTGCCTCGAGGAAGGCAGTCCGGAGCGCGCCGATCGCAGCGAGCAGCTGCTGCTGGTCGAGGAGGGCGAGGAGGCCGTCGGGCTCGCGCTGTCGCTCGCCGATCTCCGTTCGGCCGCCGGGGACGCCGACGGCGCCGAGCGCGCGATCGCGATCGCCGCGATCAAGCGCCCGGGCGATTCGCGCCTGTCCGCGCGGCTCCGCGCCCTGGCCGAGCAGCGCCTCGAGGAGTCTGCGGGCGACGGGGGCGTGGCGTCGATGCGCCGGGTCGCCGCCCTGTTCGCGACCGAGCTTGGCGACGCGAGCCGCGCCGCCGACGTGCTCGCCGCGGCCCGCGCCCGCGCGCCGGAGGACGGCGAGGTGCTGCGTGATCTCGCCCGCCTGCGGATCGGGATGGGCGACGTCGATCGCGCCCTCGAGGACCTCGCGCACCTGCCCGAGGAGCTGCCCCCGGCGCTCGCGGCCGAGCTGTTCCGCCTTCGGTCGGCGGCGAGCGCGTCGGTCGCGCGCTTCGCCGATGCGGTGTCCGACCTCGACCGCGCCGCAGCGCTCGGCGACGGCGAGGCCGTGGAGGCCCTGCCTGGGCTCGTCGATCGCGCGCTCGGCGCGGCCGCGGAGGTCGGCGA
Organism: uncultured delta proteobacterium; assembly: GCA_903906315.1. Taxonomy (GTDB): domain Bacteria; phylum Myxococcota_A; class Polyangia; order Polyangiales; family Polyangiaceae; genus CAIVJW01. The sequence continues at coordinate 20,630 of CAIVJW010000361.1, forward strand.
CGCGAAGATCGAGCGCGCGATGACCCTCCGCCTCGCCGCCGAGGCGACGGCGCGCGGCGACCACGCGCGCGCCCGGGGGGCGCTCGCCTCGTGGATCGCGCGCGTGCCCACCGACGCGATCGCGCTGCGGGCGAAGCTCGCGGCCGACGCGGCGCTCGGAGATCACGAGGCCGCCGCCGACGGCTACGCCCGGCTGGCCGCCGCCACGCACGGCGCCGACCGCGTCGACGCGGCGATCCGCTTCGCCGACGCGGTCGCCGCGCTCGGGCGGCCCGCGGACGCCCGCGCGGCGCTCGAGGCGGCGAGCGACGAAGGCCCCGAGACCGCGCCGGCCCGCGAGCGGCTGCGCGCGCTCTTCGCCGCGACGGGCGCGCACCGCGAGCTGGCGAGCCTGCTCGTCGCCGAGGCGAAGCGCGCCACGAGCGAGGACGACCGGTTCGAGGCGCTGCGCGACGCCGGCCGCATCCGGCTCGAGCACCTCGACCAGGCTGCCGCCGCGGTCGGGCCGCTCTCCGACGCGCGCGCGCTGCGGCCGAACGATCAGGAGGTCCTGGTGCTGCTCGGCGACGCATACGTCGGCGCGCGCCTCTTCGACGAGGCGAGCCAGCTGCTGACGGACGCGATCGCCAAGCACGGCAACCGCCGCACCCGCGACCTCGCCGTCCTGCAGCACCGCATGGCCGTGCTCGCGCGCGCCGCCGGCGACGAGGCGACCCGGCTCGCCTGGCTCGGCGCCGCGATCGAGACGCACCCGCAGTCGGGCGACGTGGCCGCCGAGCTCGCCGAGGCCGCGATGGCGTCGGACGACCACGATCTCGCCCTCAAGGCGCTGCGCCTGGTGACGCTCCAGAAGGGTGCCTGCCCGATGTCGAAGGCGATGGCCTACGTGCACCAGGCCACGCTCGCGCGCCGGCAGGGCGACGCGAAGAAGGCGCTCTTCTTCGCGCGCAAGGCCGAGCTCGAGGAGCCGGGCCTCGCGCTCGCGAAGGCGCTCGTGGCGGAGCTGTCGGCAGGATAGGAAGCGCACGAGGCGAGGCCGGTCGGCCCGAGGATCGCACCGGGATCCGCCCCGGCGCGAACGCGCACATTTTTCGCGCGCGCGCCTGGTTGGCCGCGCCCAAACCGCGCGAGTATCCTGCGAGAGACTCGTGCTTCCCCTCGAAGGCTCCTCCGCGCTGCCTTCCGCGCCCCCTCGTCCCGGCATCCCCGCGGTCGGAGAGGTGGTCGCGGGGCGCTACCGCATCACCGGGGTCCTCGGTGAGGGCGGGATGGGCATCGTGCTCGCGGCCGAGCACGCGACCCTGGGCGAGCCCGTCGCCATCAAGGTGATGCTCGCCGAGGCCGCGTCGAGCGACGAGGCGCGCGAGCGCTTCCTGCGCGAGGCGCGGGCGACGGCTCGGATCCATAGCGACCACGTCGTGCGCATCCTCGACGTCGGGACCACCGATCGCGGCGCCCCCTTCCTGGTGATGGAACGCCTCGTCGGCCAGGACCTCCAGCAGCGCCTCGAGGAGCAGGGGGCGCTGCCGTTCGCCCACGTGGTGCCGCTCATCCTGCAGGCCTGCGCGGGGCTGGCCGCGGCGCACGCGATGAAGATCGTCCACCGGGACGTGAAGACGCAGAACCTCTTCGTCACGCGCCGGAACGACGGCAGCGAGCAGGTGAAGGTCCTCGACTTCGGCATCGCGAAGGCCGGGATGGTCTCGTCGAGCTCGCTCGACAAGAGCCTCACGAACACGGCGGCTTCGTTCGGGACGCCCACGCACATGTCCCCGGAGCAGGTCCGCAGCTCGAAGGACGTCGACGCGCGCGCCGACGTCTGGGCGATCGGCGTGGTGACCTACGAGCTGCTCTCCGGGCGCCTGCCCTTCGACGGCACCTCGGCCGCCGGGGTGCTCGCCGCCGTGATCGCCGACGATCCCGCGCCGCTGCCGCCCGCCGTGCCGGCGCCGCTGGCCGCCGTCGTGCGGCGCTGCCTCGAGAAGGACGCGAATCGGCGCTGGCCGTCCGTGGCCGCGCTCGCGCGGGCGCTCGCGCCGTTCGCCCCGGGATCGCGCGCGCTCGTCGCGGAGATCCTGCGCATCGGCGGGGACGCGGGCGGGGCGCCGCCAGCACGCGCCCGGCGATGGGCGCGCGATGGCCGGGTGCTCGTCGCGATCGGCGCGTTCGGCCTCGCGCTGGGGGCGATCGTCGTCGTCGCGGTCGCCGGCACGCGGCGCCCGGAGCCCGCCGCCGGCGCGGTCGCGGCCGAGGTCCGCCCGGCGCCGACCGTCGGCGCGGCGACGGAGAGGGCGACGGCCGCCGCGAGCGCCGCGACGGATCGCCCCGGGGCGCCGACCGCCACCCCCGCCGCCAGCGCCGCGCCCCACGCGGTCGAAGCGACCACGTCGACCGTGAGCCGAGCCATCCCCACCCCCACCGCGGCACCTCGCCGACCGCGCGTCCCCGACCCCACGGCCGACCGAGAGTGATGCGCGCGATCGCCTCCGGGCTCCTCCTCCTGGGAATCGTCACCGCCGCCAAGCCCTCGCTCGCGCAGCCGCGCCCGATCTCGCGGGGCGACGCGCGGTCGTCGTCGGTGCTCGCCGAGTCGCTCTTCGCCGAGGGCAAGCTGCTCATGGCGGCGGGGCAGACGCAGGCGGCCTGCGCGAAGTTCGAGGGCAGCTGGAAGCTCGACCCGAAGGCGACCGGCGTGCTGCTCAACCTCGCGCTGTGCAACGAGAAGGCGCGAAAGCTCGCCACCGCGTGGGGCCAGTTCCGCGACGTCGCCGCGCGATCGCGCGCCGCTCGGCCCGATCGGCTCAAGCTCGCCGAGCAGCACGTCACCCGGCTCGAGCCGCGCCTGTCGAAGGTCTTCGTCTACGTGCCCGACGCGGCCAAGGCCGCCGGCCTCGTCGTCACGCTCGACGGCGTGCGCGTCGAGGAGGCCGCGTGGGAGACCGATCTGCCGGTCGACGGGGGCGCGCACGTGGTCGAGGCGACCGCGCCCGGCAAGGTCGACCGTCGCCTCGAGGCGAGCGTGAAGGACGAGGGCGATCGCACGACGTTCGAGGTGCCGGCGCTGGCCGACGCGCCCAGGCCCGAGCCCCCGCCGCCCGCCGCCTCCGCGGCCTCCGAGCCTCCGCCCGCTTCGGCCTCGAGCTCGCACCGCGACCTCGGCATCGGCCTCACCGTCGCGGGCGCCGCCGTCCTCGGCGCCGGCATCGGCTTCGGCATCGCCGCGGTCGCCGCGAAGGGCGGCATCGGCGCGGCGTGCCCGGCGCCGTGCGTCGAGGGATCCGCCGCGGCGGCCGAGAGCGATCGGGCCTATTCCCGGGCGAATGCGTACGCCTGGGTCGCGGACGTCGCCATGCCCGTCGGCGTCGTCGCCGCCGCCGCGGGCGTGTTCGTCCTCGTCACGTCCGGCAAGCCGGCCCCGTCCACGAGCCGCGCCCGGCCCCGCCTCGAGCCCGCGCCCGTCGCGCTCGGCCACGGCGCGGTCCTCCAGCTCTCCCAGCCGTGGTGACCGCACGATGACCGCCCCGATCCCCCTCGCTCCTCGGCTCACCGCAGCGCGGAGGGTCGCCCTCGCGTCGCTCGTGGCGGCCGCGATCGCCGCGCCCGCGGCCGCCTGCCAGCTCCTCGCCGGCATCGAGCCCGTCGACCAGGTCCCTGCCTCCACGACCGGATCGACGGCAGACTCGGGCTCCACGGACGCGGCGCACGACGCGCCCGCGCAGGCCGACGCGGCCCCCGACGCTCCCGCCTTCGACCCGTGCGGCGCGAGCACGGCCTTCCCGGAGTCGCCTCCAGCCAGCGCGTTTCCGGGCAACATCGACATCACGACGGTCATGCGTCGGGCGTTCCTCGGCAGCAGCGCGGTGCCCGACGCGGTGGCCCCTCTCGTGTGCCGAGCGTCCTCGTTCGACCTCGACGGCGTCTACACGTGCAAGGGACCCAAGGACGTCGGCAGTCCGGCCGGGAGCCCGTGTGCCGCGTACAAGCCCAGCACGCAGAACACCTGCGATCTCGCCGAGGGCCGGGACAACGCGACCACCGCCCTGCTGGTCGCGAGCGTCGAGCAAGTGGGGCACGAGCCGAGCTGGCTCGATGGACGCATCGAGAAGGGCGAGCTCGGGATGATGTTCCAGATCGCGTCGTACAACGGCGAGCCCGACGACGACCACGTGTCGGTGACCGTCCTCCTCCTCTTCGGCCCGGAGCGCGACGCGGACGGCGGGGTCGACGGCGGCGAGGACGCCGCGCCGCCGAGCTGGCAACCGAGCGATCGATGGGCCGTGAACGGCGCCTCGTGCAAGGACCCGGCGACCTGCAAGGTCCCGACGTTCACCGGGACCGGCTACGTCCGCGACCAGTGGCTCTACGCCTCGCTCGACGACCTCGGGCTGCCGATCATGGTCGAATACGTGCGGCTCGTCGTCCCGGCGAAGGGCGCGCGGCTCACGGCGCACCTCGCGCCCCCGGGCGACGCGGGCGGGTGGGCCATGGACCACGCTCGGCTGGCGGGGCGCGTGCAGACCACCGCGATGGCCGAGCAGTTCGGGTCGATCGAGGTCAACGGCAAGCCCCTCTGCGAGCAGCCGCTCGCCTTACCGATGATCCGCGACGCCGTCTGCCGGTACGCCGACCTCCCGCTCGACGCGCTCGACGCGCCCGACGCGGCCACGATCTGCTCCGCGCTCTCGTTCAGCCTCGGATTTTTCACCGTACCGGGGCGTCGAGGGCGCGTAATCGACCCCGGCCCGCCGTCGACGGCCTGCGCCGGCGCGGCCATCGCGACCTGCTACTAGAAGTTGCCTCCCCACCGGGTCTGGACGGTTGCCGCAACCGACGGCGCCCTCCGGGTCGACGGCGCGGCCGCGGGCGCGACGACCCGGCTCTCGATCGACGCGTCGAGGCTCGCGTCGCCTATCGGCGCAGAGCCGGCGCGGGGTCAGCGCGCGCCGAGGTGCACGAGCAGCGCCGCGATCGCGAGCGGCGCGACGTAGATCGTCGCCCACAGGGCGCCAAAGCCCGCCGCCCTCACGATCGACCCGCGACAGCCGTGCCGGTCGTTCGCGACCCGCGCCAGCGCGCGCAGCGTCACGAGATAGACGACGATGATCGCCACGGGCATCGCGAGCTCGGCGACGACCCAGGCGGCGCCGAACAGCGCGGCGGCCGCGATCGCGAGGACCGCGACGAAGACGGCCGCCTCGCCGTCGACCGCGCCGCAGCCCACGTCCCCGCAGCCGCCGAGATCGCCGCAGCCGGCCGATCGCGACGAGGATCGCGCGGGCGCGCCGCCACCGCCGCCGACCGCGTCGACGACCGCCTCCGCCGCGCCGGAGCTCGCGGGCCGGTTCCACGGGAAGAAGTAGACGAGGTCGTCGCGCAGCTTGAAGCCGCGGTAGAGCAGGACGCCGAGCGTCACCGCGAAGACGAGCCACCAGAGGCCGATCACCCCCTCGGCCTCGACCCAGCGCGGCAGCTTCACCGACGCCGGGAAGAGCAGCGCCGAGAGCGCGAGGCTCGCGCCGACGACGAGCGCCGTGACCTTGCCGGAGACGCGCGGCGACGCGGCCGCGATCATGCGCTGCGCGCGGCCGCGGTACGGGGACGCGGCGCGATCGAGCGCCTCGGCCTCGATCTCCGCGTCGAGGTCGCGGACGGTCACCTCGGGCGCCGTCGCGTGCTTGCCCGGCCGCCCCGACGCCCAGATGCCGAGCGCGATCACGACCGCCGAGACGGCCGCGAGGCCGAGGACGAACGGCTCGTCGTCGAGCGCATCGAAGCGACGGGCCGCGACGAAGACCGCGCCGGCGGCCAGGCCGAAGAACGAGATCGCCAGCGACAGGCGCCCTCCGCGCTTGGTCTCGAAGGTGTAGGCGCACGCGGGGCAGCAGGGGTCGCCGGCCGCGCGGAAGCGGAAGCAGTCGTTGCAGAGGCGCGCGTCGCAGGTGCGGCAGCGGGCGACCGCAGCGCGCATCGGGTGCGAGCCGCACGAGGAGGCGGCGGAGGACGACACGCGCCGGATCATAGGCCAGCCGGCGCCCCGCAGCGCCGGTGATGCGCCGCGCGGATCGGACTAGCATCGGCGCCGCCCGAGGCGCGCGCCGCGCCCGGATCGAGGCCCTCATGCGCACGCCCGTCTCCCTCGCCGCGTTCACCCTCTCGACCCTGATCGCCGCCCTCACGATCGGGTGCGGCGGGTCGCCCCCTGCGGGCGCGACCTCGGCCGCCTCGACCACGGCTTCCGGCGGCGCGGGCGGCGGCGGCACGTCGACCGGCGGCGGC
>CAIVJW010000362.1 GCA_903906315.1 uncultured delta proteobacterium
CGCCCGCGTCGTCGGCCGCGCCGGCCGTCGCCGCGCCAGCGTCGACGTACGCGGGGCACGGCGTCGCGAGCGTGCCGCCGGAGGTGATCGCCCGCTTCGCGCCGCCGCCGCTGCCGCCCGCGCTCTCGCGCCGCATCCAGGCGATGCTCGACGTGCGCGCGCCGGGGGCGGGCATGATCACGCCGGACGCGCGCGCGCTCGTGTTCACGTGGGCCGTCACGGGCGTGCGGCAGGTGTGGCGCCTCGACGGGCCGCAGCGCTTTCCCGTGCAGCTCACGGGCGGCGAGGACGCGACCTCGGTCGCCGCGATCACCCCCGACGGCAAGCAGCTCGTGCTCTCGCGCGACCGCAACGGCGAGGAGAACCCGGGGCTCTACCTCCAGAAGATCGAGGGCGGCCCGCTCGTCGAGATCCAGCACAAGGCCGGCGTGCAGACGCACCTCCAGGCGCTGTCGGACGACGGAAAATCCCTCTACTACCGGTCGAACGACGTGAAGCCGTCGGCGCACGCGATCTACCGCTACGACCTCGCGAGCGGGCAGAAGGAGCTCGTCGTCGGCGAGGACGGGCTCTGGAGCGTCACGGATGTCCGCCCCGACGGGCGCATGCTCCTCGCGAAGGAGGTCGGCAGCAACATGGCCGAGATCTACGAGTGGGACCCCGCGCGCAAGACGCCGCGCCCGCTCTTCGGCCAGGGCGAGCGCGAGGACTACGTCGCTGCGTACGGCGCCGAGGAGGGCGAGCTGCTCGTGCTGACGCCCAAGCTCGGCGAGTGGCGGCGCCTCTACCGCCGGGTCGGCGACGCGCTCACGCCGATCACGCCCGAGCAGCCCGCCGACGTGACGAGCTTCTCGATCGATCGCGCCCGCACGCGCATCGTCTACACCGTCAACGACGGCGGCCGGACGCGGACGTTCGCGCTCGACGCGCGCACGAAGAAGCCCGTCGCGCTCCCCACGTTGCCGGAGGCCGACCACGTGGTCCCCGTCGCCACGACGCGCGATGGCCGCTACGTGACGCTCTCGGTCGACACGGGCCGCGCGCCGCCGCAGAGCTACGTGCTCGACTGGAAGACCGGCAAGCTCACGCTCTGGCACACGCCGAGCGCGCCCGAGGTCGACACGAGCCGCTTCGCGCGCGCGACGCTCGAGCACTACCCGGCGCGCGACGGGGTGAAGATCCCCATGTTCGTGCGCCGCCCGGCCTCTTGCCCCGGCGGCCCGTGCCCGGTCATCGTGTCGTTCCACGGCGGCCCCGAGGGCCAGGCGGTCCCGGGCTTCTCGACGCGCGCGCAGCTCTTCGTCGACGCGGGCTTCGTCTACGTCGAGCCGAACGTGCGCGGCAGCGAGGGCTACGGCAAGGCGTGGCTGCACGCCGACGACGGCGCGAAGCGGCTCGCGGTGATCACGGACATCGAGGACGCCGCCAAGCACGTGCGCGCGGCCTTCGCGGTCGGCGGCAAGGCGCCGAAGGTCGGAGTCTACGGCGGGTCGTACGGCGGCTACTCGGCCATGATGGCGATGACGAGGTTCGCGGGCGCCTACGACGCGGGGGCGTCGGTCGTCGGGATTGCCAATCTGGTGACGTTCCTCCGGAACACCGCGCCCTATCGGCGGCCGCTCCGCATCTCGGAGTACGGCGACCCGGACAAGGACGCCGAGGCGCTCGTGGCGCTCTCGCCGGTGACGTACGTCGATCGGGTGAAGGCGCCGATGATCCTGGTGCAGGGGGCCTCGGATCCGAGGGTGCCCGTCGGGGAAGCGGTGCAGATCCACGAGGCCCTGAAGGGGAAGGGGATCGACGCGCCGCTCATCGTGTTCGCCGACGAGGGGCATGGGGCGCAGAAGCGGGGGAATATCGTGCTGCAGACGGGGCACGTGCTGCGGTTCTTCGAGACGCACCTGCTGGGGAAGTGAGCGGGCGGGGGGGCGCCCGTCGCCCCTCGCCGGGGCCTCGCCCGACACCGTCTCCGGGCCGCGCGACCGGTCGAGGCGGCTCTCGCGCCGGCGCGGGACACCCTCTTCGGCTACCATCGGCCCCGCCATGCGCGCCCCTCTCCCCCCGATCCGCCGCGCCCCGCGGCGTCGCCGGTGACCGCCGTCGTCGCCGAGCGCACGGTCGCCTGCCGGGGCGACCGCGCCTCGATCTGGGACGCGATCTCCGACACCGAGCGCCTGAACCGCGCCCTCGGCCTCGATCGCCTCTCCCTCGAGCGGAGCTCGGACGCGACCGCGGCGCGCTACCTCGTGCGCACGGTGCTCGGCGGCCTCGCCGTGACCTACGAGGAGCTGCCGTTCGAGTGGCAGTACCTCGAGCGGTGGCGCAGCGAGCGGCGCATGCGCACCGGGCCGCTCACGAGGCTCGTGACGAGCTTCACCTTCGCTCCGCGCGCGGATGGCGGCACCGACGTCGGCGCGCGGGTCGAGCTCACGCCGCGCTGGCCGGTGCTGTCGCCCGTGCTGCGGCTGCGCGCCGGGCAGACCGTGAAGCGCCTCGAGCGCGAGATCGTGAGGATCGACGGCGCCCTCGCCGCGAAGCAGCGGCCACCCGCGAAGGTGACCCCGGCCGAGCCCGCCGCGCTCGCGCGGGCGGCGGCGGCGCTCCGCGAACGCGCGCCGGGGGAGGTCGCCTTTCGGCTGGTCGATCTGGTGCGCGCGGGCGCCGACGTCGACGTCGCGCGCCTCCGGCCGTTCGATCTCGCCGACGGGTGGGGCGAGGCGCGGCGCGCGGTGCTCGCGACGTGCTTGCAGGGCGTGCGCGCGGGCCTGCTCGAGCTGCGCTGGGAGGTCGTCTGTCCGAGCTGCCGCACGGGGACCGAGGCGCGGTCGACGCTCGCGGAGCTGTCGGACCACGGCACCTGCCAGCTCTGCGAGCTCGAGTTCGCCCTCGACCTCGACGAGGCCGTCGAGGCGACCTTCGCCATCGCGCCCGCCATCCGCCGGCTCGACCTCGGCCCGTACTGCATCGGCGGCCCCGCGCGCACGCCGCACGTGATCGCGCAGGCGCTGCTGCCGGCGCACGGCGAGGCGCGCCTCGTCGCGCCCGACGACGAGGGGCGCTACCGCCTGTTCGTGCGCGGGCTCGGCGCGCGGCCCATCGTCGTCGCGGGCGGCGCGCCGCGCGAGGTCGTCGCGGCGACCGGCGCCGGCGACGAGTCGCTCTGGATCGCGCCGGGCGGCGCGGTCGTCGTGCGCAACGCCACGGCCGAGGAGCGGCACGCGAAGCTCGAGCGCGCCGCGTTCGCGCACACGGCGGCCACGGCGCGGATCGTGACGGCGATGCCCGAGTTTCGCCGCGAGTTCTCCGCCGACGTGCTGCGCCCCGGGACCGCGCTGCGCGTGTCGCGCGTCGGGCTGCTCTTCAGCGACCTGACCGGGTCGACGGAGCTCTACGCGAAGGCCGGCGACGCGGCCGCGTTCCGCCTCGTCCACGACCACTTCGACCTCGTGATCGAGATCGTCGAGTCGCACGGCGGCGCGCTCGTGAAGACCATCGGCGACGCGATCATGGCCGCGTTCCCCGACGAGATCGACGGCGTGAGCGCGGCGCTGTCGATCCTGCGCGCGTTCGAGGCGTTCCGCGGGCGGGCGCCGAACGGCGCGGGGACGAGCCTCAAGATCGGCGTCCACGGCGGCCCTTGCTACGCGGTCACGGCGAACGGCGTCCTCGACTACTTCGGGCAGACGGTGAACCTCGCGGCGCGGTTGCAGGGCGAGGCGCGCGGCGGCGAGCTGGTCGTCACGCGCGCGCTCGCCGACGCCGCGATCGCCGCGGGGCGCCTCGACGCGAGCGCGATCCGCGAGCGCTACGACGCGCGACTGAAGGGGATCGACGGGGCGATCGAGGCCGTGCGCGTGGTGGTCGGGTCGGACGAGGGCGACGCCGCTTGCCGCTGATCCGCGCCGCGAAGGGCGACGGTCCCATCCCGGCGCGCGCCCCGCGGTCGACGATCTCGCCTGCAGCGTAGACGTTTCTAGATCGCGCGGTCGGGGCGCGCCTCGCCCAGGCCGACCGCCCAGCCCATCGAGTAGCGCGCGTTGATCTCGCAGCGCGGGTTCATCCGGCGCAGCCCCGCGCCGTCGACCCAGGCGTAGGCGTCGACGCCGAACGGGCCCGCATAGCCCGCGGTCGAGAGCGCCGTGGCCGCCTCGTCGGTCGCCCGACGAAGCTCCGCGAGCTCCTCGCCGAGGACCTCGCCGGCGTCCGCGCGCCGCGATCCGAGCCACGCGCCGCGGTCGTCGCAGCGCTGCGCCGTGAGCTCGCCCGTCGTCACGACGCCGTCCTCGGCGACGAAGCCGTGCAGCCCGAAATCGGCCGTGCGGGCCACGAGCGGCTCGACCTGGAGGCACCCGCCCTCGCGCAGGCTCGCCCGGGCCCAGGCGCGCGCGGCGTCGTCGATCGCGCCCGCGTCGATGAGGCGCCGCCCGCGGCCCGCGAAGCCGTGCTCGCGCTTGCAGAGCCACGCGCGGCCGGCCGGCGGCGCGGCGACGAGGCGCTCGAGGTCGGCGAAGGTCGAGACGAGCTGCGCGCCGGGCAGGGGCTGGCCGAAGCGGGCGGCGAAGCGTCGACCGTTCACCGCGCGCAGCACGGCGAGCGGCGGCCCGGCGAGCGCGAGGCCCGCGCCCTTGATCACCCGCGCGGCGCGCGGCGTCGGGCACCACGCGCGCGCCGCGAAGCGATCGGGATCGAGGCGCGCGCCGCGCACCCGGACGGCCGTGACGCCCGCGCCGAGCGCGCCCTCGGCCGGCAGGACGTCGCCCTCGACGAGGACGACGTCGCCGGGGCGGAACAGCGCGGCGAGCGCGGGGAGCCGCGCGGTCGCGGCGGCGAGCAGCGCGGGGCGCGGGGTGTAGCCGCGGGGCGCGGCGAGCTCGTCGTCGGCGTCGAGGTTCGCGAGCCACGCGATCGCGCGCGCCCGATCCGGCCAGGCCGTCACGTCAGCCGTCGCGCGGCTCGGGCTCGTAGCGCTCGAGCGCGTCGAGGAATGCCTCGGAGAAGCCCGCGCGAAGCCGATCGGCGCGCTCGATCGGGGCGCCGCGCATCAGGATCGGCGAGATCGGCGGCGGCAGGTGCGCGCGCCACGTCTCGAAGTCGTCGGCGCCCGTCAGCTCGCGGAACCAGTGGAGGCCGAAGCGCACGTGCGCGATCTCCTCCTCGCCGATGACCGCCTCGATGCGCGCGCCCTCGTCGTCGCCGACCGCGCGCAGCCGCTCCGCGAAGCGCTTGGCGTGGTCGAGGTTGCCGCCCTCGACGCCCATCCCGACGACCGCGCCGAAGTGCGCGGGCGTGGAGGCGGCGGGCACGCGCGACCAGAACCAGTCGCGCACCGGGTGATCGCCGAAGCGGCAGCCGAGCCGCGCGAGGTGATCGACGTAGAGGCCCATGTGCCGGATCTCGTCGCGGAAGATGCCGACCAGGCCGCGCCGAAACGCGGGCGGCGCGTCGGCGAAGGCGAGGATCGCCCACGCGAAGAGCTCGGCGGCCTGCAGCTCGTGGTGCAGGAACGTGTGCACGAGCTCGGCGCGGCGAGCGGGCACGCGGATCGCCTCGGGGCCGGGCGCCTTCGGGGCGCGGCGCACGACGCGCAGCTCGGGCGGCCGGCCCGGCGCGGCGAGGCGGCGCACGACCGGCACGGGCTCCCAGGCGTCGGGCGGCGGAGGCGGCGACAGCTTGTGCGCGAGATCGACGCTCAGGATGTAGTCGTGGGCCCAGCGCTCGACCGTGCCGGCGGGTGGCGTGTCGAGCGAGGCTTTCGGGGCGTCGTCGGGCGTGGAGGGGCTCACGGGTCCGAGGCGGATACCACGGTCGTCGTCGTGCGGCTGCGACGGGCCCTCGGGGTGCAGGTCGTGCGGGGCGGTCGCGGCCGTTTTCTGATACGCGAAAGGGATGACGCGCCCCATGACCGCAGGCTTGCTCGCGCTGTCGCTCTTCGCCCTCGTCCCCCTCGGCGCCTGCCACAAGGAAGATCCGCCGCCCCCGGCGCCGGCGCCGGTCGGGGTGCCCGGGCAGCCCGGCGTCCCCCTCGAGACGACCTCGGCGCGCGACCTCTGCAAGAAGAAGTACGCGACGAACTGCGCGATGCCCTGCCAGGCGAGGGCGATCCAGACCGAGAAGGACGAGAATCGCCTGAAGGCCGCGAAGGACAAGTGCATGATCCACTGCCTCGAGCAGGCCGAGACGGCCTGTCCGCGCCCGCGCTGAGGCGAGGCGCCCCCGGGCGCTGCGCGTCGGACGTTGCGGCGCGCCTGGCCTCCTCGCTACCGTGACGGGCATGCGCACCGCGAACCTTGCCCGATCGGCCTTTCTCGCCTCGCTCGCCGTCCTCGCCGCCTGCTCGTCGAGCGCGGACGACGGGGCCGCCCAATCGGGCGCGGGAGGCGGCGTCGCGGCGCCGGTCGCGCAGCCGCTCGAGGTGAAGGTCGAGCAAGGCGCGGTAGCGGGCGAGGCCGCGAGCGAGAAGACCCGCGCGTTCCGCGGTATCCCGTTCGCGGCGCCGCCGACCGGCGGCAACCGCTTTCGCCCGCCGCAGCCCGCGGCTCCGTGGAGCGGGGTGCGCGACGCGAAGGCGCTCGGCAAGGCGTGCCCGCAGTTCAAGTCGTCGCTCGGCTCCGGCGAGGCGAAGTTCGACGAGACGACGAGCGAGGACTGCCTGACGCTCAACGTCTGGGCGCCGGCCGCGATCGCCACGCCGCGCCCCGTCATGGTCTGGGTGCACGGCGGCGGCTACCAGTCGGGGTCGGGCGGCGATCCGGTCTACGAGGGGACGAGCCTCTCCGAGGCCGGCGACGTCGTGATCGTCACGATGAACTACCGCCTCGGCGCCCTCGGCTTCGCGGCCCACGAGGCGCTCTCGGCCGAGGACGCGGCCCACCCGACGTCCGGCAACTACGGAATCCTCGACCAGCGCGCGGCGCTCGCGTGGGTGCGGAAGAACGTCGCGGCGTTCGGCGGCGACCCGGGCAACGTCACGCTGTTCGGCGAGTCCGCGGGCGCCATGAGCGTGTGCATGCACCTCGTCGCGCCGGGCAGCGCGGGCCTCTACCACCGCGCGATCACCGAGAGCGGGATCTGCCCCGTGTTCCCGCTCCTGACGAAGGACGCCGAGCTCGCCCAGGGCAAGGCCCTCGCCGCCGCGCTCGGCTGCGAGGGCGACGCGGCCGCGATCCGCTCGTGCCTTCGCGCGAAGACGCCCGCGCAGCTCGTCACGGCGCTGCCGCTGAAGGCCGAGATCATCTTCGGCGAGGGCGTCTCCTGGGGGCCGAACGTCGACGGCGTCGAGCTGCCGAGCCAGCCGAGGGAAGCGCTCGCCGCGAAGCAGCAGGCGAAGGTGCCGCTGCTGCTCGGCTCGAACCGCGACGAAGGCACGATGTTCGTGAAGGTGCTCGGCGCGCACTTCGAGGACGCCGCCGCGATCGAGGCGACGATGGCCAAGGCCTTCTCGCCGGCGTTCGCGAGCGCGCTCGCGGATCGGTACCAGTTCGCCGCGGCCAAGGACCTCGACGCGGTCGCCATCGAGCTGCTCGGCGACGCCTTCGTCTGCGACGCGCGGCGCACGGCGCGGCTGCACGTCGCCGCCGGTAACCCCGTCTACCTCTATCACTTCACTCGGCCGTACAAGGTGCTGATCCCCGATCTTGGCGTGTTTCACAGCGCGGAGCTGCCGTTCGTGTGGGGCAATCCGTTCCTGTTCGCGAACCTGCAGGAGGACGATCTGCCGCTGTCGGCGGCGGTGCAGGGCTACTGGACTCGGTTCGCGGCGGCCGGCGATCCGAACGGCGGGGGCGCCGTCGCGTGGCCGGCGTATGCCCCATCGAGCGACCGGCACCTCGGGCTCGACCTGACGATCGAGGCAGGATCCGGGCTGCGCAAGGACGCCTGCGACTGGCTCGACGGGGCGCTGCCCTGATCAGCGCGCGAGGCCGGCGGCGACGACGCCGGCCGCGTCGGCCTTCGCGCCGGCGCCCGGGCGAATGGCCACCTCGACGGCGTCGCCGCGCGGCGTGCGCAGGACCTCGTAGTCACCGCCCGGCGCGAGGCCGCTGACGACGTGCGCGGTGGCGCGCGCGGGCACGACGAAGGTCACGCCCGCCCTGGCCGCGGTCGCCGCGAGGTCCACCGGGAACAGCACCGCCGTCGCGCCCACGACCGCGCCCTCGTAGCGCGCGCCCGCCGTCGACCGGACCACCTCGGCCGGCGCCGGCTTCGCGTCCGCGTCGGCGCCCTCGAGCACATGGAGAAACCGCACGTCGCGCGGCCGGGCCGGGTCCTCGACGACGAGCCGGAAGGCCATCGTGTCGCCCTCGGCGGTGCCGTCGGCCTCCGAGGGCGACGCGGTGAGGGTGGCCGTCGGGGGGAGGAGGCGCTGCACGAAGAGGCGCTGTCCGCCGGCCGTGGTCGCGGTCGCGATCCCGCCCTCGATCGTGGGCATTGCCGGGACGAGGAGGTTCCAGCGCTTGAAGCGGCCGGCCGCTCCGGTCGTCGCGCGGTCGTAGACGACGACGCGGTCGGGGGCGAGCCACACGACCGAACGGCTGGCGTGCTTGACGTCGGTGGCGCTGCCGCGCGGCGAGACGCGGTTGTAGAGCGGCGTCGAGTCGGCCTCGGCGAAGGCGAAGCGGTCCCCGGGGCCGAGCGTGACGCGCGGGTCGCCGGCGGCCATGCCATTGAGGTACTGGCTGCCTCGCGCGTTGATCTCGCCCTCGAACCACTCGAGAGGCGGGCTCGAAAGGCGGTCGTTCTCGATCGAGAGCGTGTTCTTGTAGTCGGTCGTGCTGCTCAGGTTCTTCACCGGGTACGCGGCGCGCTCGATCGTGAGCCACTCGCCCTTGCGATAAAGGGCGATCGAGTTGCACGAGCCGGTCTGGTGGGCGATGTGCGTCCAGCTGCACAGGTACGCGAACGTCGAGGCGGAAGCGGTCCAGTCGGACCGCGCGAGGAGGCGGCCGATGGGCCTCGAGACGAACGAGAGCGGCAGCGCGGGGCGAGGGTCCTTCGGCGCGGCGGCGGCAGGGTCGAGGAGCATGAAGTAGCGAATCGACTGGAGCGCGGTCGAGTTCGAGCTCACGTCGGCGACGCGCGCGGCGAGGGTGGCGGCGCCCCCCGGCAGGGCCTCCGTCGCGATCCAGCGCAGGGCCTCCAGGCGGCCGGGCTCGCCGCGCCGCGCGTCGAGCGCGCCCATCGACCCGAGGAGGGTGATCCAGTCGCCCGTCGCCCACGCGCGCTGGGAGTCGCCGTAGACGGAGAACGTGTGGACGGGCCCGACGTAGCCGAGGCCCGGCAGCGTGCGCGGCGCCGGCGCGATCGAGTGCAGGAAGCCCGCGACGAGGTCGTCCCAGTAGCGGTCGTGGACGAGCGCGGCCTGGTGCGGGCCGTCGACGCCGGCCGAGTACAAGGCTTCGAGCGCCTCGTGCAGGAAGCCGACGGAGGTGCCGTAGAGCCAGCCCTCGACCGGCAGGCCGCCGCCCGCGTCGCCGCCGACGAACAGCTTTCGCGCGAGGCGCAGCCAGACGTCGGTGGCCTCGCGGCGGTAGGCGAGCAGCGAGTTGCCCTCCGCGGTGCGCGGCTTCGCCGGGTCGACCGGCGGGTCGTCGGCCGGGTCGATGGCGAGCGAGTCGAGGGTCAGGTTGCGCAGGTGACCGAGGTAGTAGTTGTTCGCCGCGGCGCGCAGACCCGGGCCGTCTTCCTTGACGTTCCAGGGTGCGTAGAAGGTCTTCGTGCACTCGGCCGCCCACCGCAGGAACACCTTGCGAATCCTCGCCTTCTCGCCCTCGGAGAAGCGGGGAGCGAGCCAGTCGACTGTGACCGCGAAGCCTTCGCCCCACCAGCGGCCGCGGTCGTGGCACGCGAAGGTCGGGTCGCGGAACGGCACGCCCGCCGCGGGGCCGATCGCGGCCTGATCGATCGCGTGGAGCAGCAAGGTGCGCGCGCGAGCCGCGAGATCGTCCGCCTCCTTGGGGGTGCGCGCGAGGATCGATCCGAACGCGAACAGCTCGGCGTTCGACTCCGAGACGTCGGGGCTGTAGGTGCCGCCGCCGTTGTCGCGCCACGCCTTCGGGAAGCGGGCGTCGAAGTCGGCGGCGCTCCGGTCGATGGCCATCCGGAGCGCGGCGTATACCGGGTTCGACGGGACGGCGCGCGCGCGCAGGGTCTCGACGACCGCCGGGTCGAGCCAGATGCGCGGGTGCACGAGCCTCGCGGTGCCGTCCTGGAAGATCGTGACCGTGCGGCCCGCGAGCGCGACCGCCGCCGTGCGCGGCTCCGGGCCCGGGTTCGGCGCGACCTCGAGGCGGACGACGGCGTCGCCGGCGCCGGTGGGCGTCGCGACCTTCACGAGGTCGCTCGCGCTCGCGATCGTCCACGCGCACCCCGGGCTCGCGCGCACGGTGAGCGCGCGCGAGGCGCCCTCGGCGGGGACGATGGCGCTCGCGAGCGCGACACCGGCCGGGCAGGTGCGGGCGCCGGCCGATGGCGGCTTCGTCGCCGCGACCTCGTTCGCGGGCCCCGAGGCGCCGCGCGACGGCGCGATCGGCTGTGCCCCGGCGAACGCGCCCGCGGGCGCTGCGGGGGGCGAGAGCGCGCCTGGGTCCGGCGAGGGGCGGGAGCACGCTAGGCCGAGCGCCGCGACCGCCGCCACGGCGACGGCGACCGGGGCGGGGGTTCGGGCTTGGAGCATGCGAGATCACAGCACGCGGAGGATCGCCGCGCCACCGAGGGGGCCGCAGGCGTGGACCCGAGGCGTCGCCGGGGTGTGGGGTGCCGTGGCCGTCGAACGACGCCCGCGCCCGCTCCCGGTCCGGGGGGCGGCGTGCGCGGAGGGGGGGCCGGGTTGCGTTCGCGTTCGATGCCACGCAACTGCGGCGCGCCTCGGGTCGATGAATGGCTACCATGACGTCCATGTCGACCCCGGCCCGCGTGGTCCTCCACGCCGACGAAGCTCGCTCCCGAGCGGACTGGACGCTCCCGGAGGAGCCCGTGCCCGAGTCCGTCCTTCACGCCAGCGTCGTCGATGTCTTGCAGCTCGTCCTCCTGCGCTGGATCGCCGCGACCGGGCTCGACGCGCTCGTCGCGACGAACCTGGCGGTCCGCTGGGACGCTCGCGCGCCGCGCACCGGCCTCGACCCCGACCTCTGCCTCGTCGTCCCGCGCCCACCGGACGCCGAGGCGCTCGACAGCCTGCGCACGTGGCTGCCCGGACACCGCGCCCCCGCGCTCGCGGTGGAGGTGGTCAGCAAGAATCACCCGTACAAGGACTACCGCGCCGCCCCCGAGCGCTACGCCGCATGCGGCGTGGGGGAGCTCTGGATTTTCGACCCGCTCCTCGTGGGGCCGCGCTCGCTCGGCGGTCCCACGCTCCTCCAGGTCTGGACGCGCGCGGCGGACGGATCGCTCGCCCGCGCTCACGCCGGGGAGGGCCCCGCGTTCTCCCCGTCGCTCGGCGCGTGGATCCAGATCGTGGAGGAGGGCAGGCGCGTCCGCGTGTCGGACGACGAGGTGGGCGAGCGCCTCTGGCCGACGGCCGCCGAGGCCGAGCGCGCCGCGAAGGAGGCCGAGCGCGCCGCGAAGGAGGCCGAGCGCGCCGCGAAGGAGACCGAGCGCGCCGCGAAGGAGGCCGAGCGCGCCGCGAAGGAGACCGAGCGCGCCGCGAAGGAGGCCGAGCGCGCCGCGAAGGAGACCG
>CAIVJW010000363.1 GCA_903906315.1 uncultured delta proteobacterium
CCGCGGCCAACGCATCAACCACGAAGAAGCCTCGGGTCAAGTAGGCGAACATGAACGTCCGGCCGCGCCGCGGCCGGACGCGCAGTCGACGGGGTCTGCGCGCAACGATCGAATTTCTACGGATTTGCGCGATCGTTAACACAAGGTTCACCCGGCGAGGCGGTGACGTGGTTCGAGACCTACCTGCGCGAGGAGCCCGGCGGTTCGCTGGCCGAGCAGGCGCTCGGTCGGGTGATGGAGCTGCGTCGCAGGGGGGCGCCGGGGGCGGCGCGGGCGGTGGCCGAGCGCTACCTCGCGGCGTATCCGCGGGGGGCGTACTCGAAGCTGGCGGCGAGTCTGGTGGCTCCGGTGAAGGTGGATCCCACGGAGCTCTGAGCGCTGCGCGGGCAGGGAAGTGCTCGGGCGCGGTGGCTGCTCGCGCCTCCCTCGTGGGCCTCTCGCTGTGCGCGACGATCGCGGTCGCGGCGCAGGCGCAGGCGGACGGCGCGCGCGTGGTCCTCGTCGGCCTCGGCGCCGATCCGACGGTCGTTCGCATGCGGCAGGAGCTCGGAGTCATCGGCTTCGAGGTCGAGCAAGTGCCGGCCGAGCGCGCGGGGCGGGGGCTCGCCGCGATCGGTCGATTCCGCAAGGCCGCCGCCGTCGTGCGCGTGAGCACGACACCACCGTCGATCGCGCTCTGGTTCGACCCGGCCACGTCCGGGGCCGGGGCCGGGGCCGCCCCGATGCCGGTGGAGCTCACGGTCGACGCCGAGCTGACCGGGACGAGCGACCCGGGGCTGCTCGCTCTCCGCGCAGTGGAGCTCGTCCGAGGTCGCCTGCTGCCGGTCCCCGCCCCGCCTTCCGCGCCGCCGGCCCCGGCCGACGCACGTCCGATCGACGGGGGGGGCGAAGCCGCGCCGCCGGCGTCGAAGATCGCGCCCGCGCCGAGCTCCGCGCCCGCTTCCGAGCCCCGGCCGGTCGCCACGCATGCTGTCGCGGGGTGGTCGCGCGACGCTTCGATTCTCGTCGCGCCGGCGATCCTCGCGAGTCCCGGCGGTCTCCCGCCCGCGCCGGCGGTCCTCCTCGGCGGTCGAGCGCGCCTGATCGACCGCGCCGAAATCGAGGCGTTCGCGATCGTCCCCACGGTCGGTGCCTCCGCAGAAGACGCCCCCGGCAAAGCCACCCTCCGCCTCGCCGCGATCGCTTTCGGTGGCGCGGTGGAGCTCACCCCTCCGCGCGGGCGAGTGTTCGTCACGGCGGGGATCGGCGCCGGGCTGGCGCTCCTGTTCTTCGCTGGTGAAGGGACGCCGCCCTACCAGCCCGTGTCGGGCGCGCGCGCCGCGGCTCTGCCGTATGCGCACCTCGCGTCCGGCGTCGCGGTCGGCCCGCGCGTCGGGATCCGACTCGACCTGATCGCGGGGCTGTTGCGGCCCGAGCCCGTGCTCCGCGTCGCAGGCGCCGATCTGGCATCGTTCGGATCTCCCGCGGTCCTCGCGGCGGTGGGCCTCGAGGTGAGGCCGTGAGCGCCGCGCCCCGCGCCTTCGTCCTCGTCGCGGTCGCGGTCGCGGTCGTGATCGCCGGGGCCTGCGGGACGACGTACCTCGATGCGGTGGTCGGCGGAGGCGCCGTGGACGCCGCGGCCCCGCCGGTGTGTCGACAGGGGCAGAGCGACTGCGGCGGCGTCTGCGCCGTGGTGCGCGAGGATCCGGCGAACTGCGGCGCGTGCGGGGCTTCGTGCGATGCGGTGCTGGTCTGCTCGCTCGGGGCGTGCGAGGAGCGCTGCGCTGGCGGGCTTGTCGCGTGTGCCCGCGCGTGCGTCGATCTCGGATCGGACTCCGATCACTGCGGTGCGTGCGGCTCCGCCTGTGCCGAGCCGCTCACGTGCGTCGCCGGGGCGTGCGCCTGCCCCGGCGGCCGGACGCGCTGCGGGGAGGCGTGCGTGGTGCTCAGCGCGGACCCCACGAGCTGCGGCGCGTGCGGCGTCGCGTGCGGCGCTGGCATGGTCTGCAGTCAGGGGCGCTGCGCGGGCTCGTGCGCGAGCGACGAGACAGACTGTGGCGGCTCGTGCGTCGATCTCCAGACGAACGCCTCCGACTGCGGCGGCTGCGGCGCAGCTTGCTCGCCTGACGCGCATTGCGTGTCCGGTGTCTGCCAGTGCGCTGCGGGGCAGGGGAGCTGTGACGGCGCGTGCGTCGACCTCGGTCACGACCCGCGGCACTGCGGCGCGTGCGGGAATGCGTGCGGCTTCCAGGGCGTGTGCGCGTCCGGTGCGTGCCAGTCCTCGTGCGGCCCGGGCGAGACTCCGTGCGGGGGCGCGTGCGTCGACCTGCGCACGAGCAGCGCGAACTGCGGTGGTTGCGGGACTTCGTGCACGGGAGGCACCTACTGCGCGGTGGGCCAGTGCGTGTGCCCGGTCGGGGCCGAGGTTTGCTCGGGGTTCTGCGCGAACACGGCCTCGAGCTCCGCGAACTGCGGGGCGTGCGGGGCGGCCTGCGCGCCGGGGCAGGTGTGCGCCCTCGGCGTGTGCCAGGTCTCCTGTCCGGTCGGCCTCGAGCCGTGCTACGGCGGCTGCGTCGATGCCTCGGCCGACAACCTCAACTGTGGCGCCTGCGGCGTGGTGTGCTTTGGCGGGACGTCCTGCTCGGGCGGCATCTGCTCGTGCGGGGCCGCGCACACGTACTGTGAGGGCGTCTGCGTGGACGCCCAGACGAGCAACACCGACTGCGGCTCTTGCAGCCATGTCTGCGTCGGCGGGACGACCTGCGTCGCAGGCGCCTGCGTGTGCGCCGCGGGCCTCGCTTCCTGCAGCGGCGTCTGCGTCGACGCGCTCAGCAGCAACGATCATTGCGGCTCGTGCGACCAGGTGTGCGCGGGCAAGGCCTCGTGCCAGGACGGCGCCTGCGTCTGCCCGTCGCAGTTCACCTATTGCGAGGGTGGCGGGTGCGTCAACCTGAAGACCGACGCCGAGCACTGCGGTGCGTGCGGCGCCGCCTGTCCAGCGAAGCAGCCCTGCATCGGTGGCGTCTGCAAGTGACGCGGCGGGGCCCGACCGGGGGCTTGTCGCCCGCCGAACCCGTCAACGGAGCGTGGGCGACGGCCTGCGCGGGACGTCGGTGAGGATGAAGTGGAAGCGCAGGCTCGAGCGGGCGACCTCGGATGCCGCGAGCTCCGCGCGAGGGTAGCGGTGACTGCGTAGGTCCGCCCGTCCCAGCACGAGCAGCCCGCGCTTGTGGGTCGCGAAGAGCAGCTGCTTGAACTCGTCGAGGGACACGTCGGTGAAGGCGGCGCGCCAGACGGGCTCGATGAGCGCGCGGTCGGCGCCGAAGGCCGCGTCGCGCGCCACGGCCAGCACGAGGCGGGCGAAGGCGCTCGCTCTCCGCTGCGACTCCGCCTCGCGCTCGTCGGCGGCTGCACGAGGCCGTGCTGCGACCAGGCGCGCCTGCACCACGTCGGTCGCCGGCGGGAGCTCCCCGTCGGCCCGCGCAGCGGGCGCCTGGCCTGCCTGCGCGTCGTTGGCGCTCGCGACCGGCCGGACGCGGACGTGGGTGCCGCTCGCCCGCCGGTCGTCCTCGCGCGAGGTGGCCTCGCGGTCCTGCGGGGCGGCGCCGTGCTGCTCGTTGCGCATGACCTGTTGGAAGGAGCCCGCGGGCGTGGCGGGCGGCTCAACAAACCCTTCCCGCTCTGACTGGACGGGGTCCGCGTTGCCTGGACTTGCCTCGAATTGTGCCCGCGAGCGCCGTCCGCGTCGGGTTCGCCTCGAACGCCGGGGTTCGCTGCGCTACGCTCTGCGGTCCATGGGGGGACTCGACGACACGGGACGGGAGATCGGCTCATGAGCGCTGCGAGCTTGGAGCTCGATCTCGACGCGACCTACTCCGCGGGTCCGACCGGCTCGGCGACAGGGGACGGCGCCGGTCGCTTCCGCCTGGTCGCGAGTCGCGATACGGATCCGTCCGAAGGAGCGCCGTTGCTCTACCGCGAGCGCGCGTTCTCGGCCCCGTCCGGGTGCGACGCGCCGACGATCGAGGCGTTCCTGCTCGACCGCCTGGCCGAGCTGCGGGGGAAGCTCGCGGCGGCGCCGGCCCGGCTCGTCGTGCTCGCCGCGTTCGACGGCCTCGAGGGCGGGCGGCCGAAGGGCGTGCCGCGCGCCGTGGTGACGTGGAAGGACTGGCGGCCGGACGCCGCGGAGCTCTCGACCCCCGGGGGCGGCGTGCGCGAGCTGCCCCTCGTCGCCCGGGTCGCCGCGAGGCCAAGCGCCGCTTCGACGACCAAGGGCAAGCGGTCCTCGCAGCCTCCGAAGGCGGGACTCGCGCGGCGCGTCGCCGCCGACGACCTCATCGCCGAGCTGTTCGAGGCGATGGTCGATCTGCACTTCGAGCCGGACGCGGTGGCCGGCGCGCACTTCGTGCTCGCCCTGCTGCGGGAGAAGCTCCACGTGGACGGAGCGCTCGTGTCGCTCTTCGACCTCGCGCGGCGCGAGTTCGTCGTCGTCGCGGAGCACGGCGGCTCGGGCAGCGCGCTGCTCCACCGGCAAGGGCAGCACCTCAAGCTCGCCGACACCGCGCACCGCACGAGGCGATCGGTTCTCGTGGCGGACGCCGCCGGGGACGCGAGGGTGCACGTGGCGCACTGGGAGGCGCTCGGGGTCTCGCCCCGCAGCCTGGTCTGCGCGCCGGTCGCCTCCGGAGGTCGCACGCTGGGCCTCATCGAGCTCGCGAACCCACGCGACGGCGCCGCGTTCGGCGAGTCCGAGAGCAACGCCGTCCTGTACGTCGCGCAGCAGCTCGGCGAGTTCGTCGCCGACCGCGGGGTGTCGATCGACGAGGAGGCCGTTCGACAGGCGCACGCGGACCGCGCGCGCTAGCGGAGTCGCCCTGCCCGTCGGGCGAGGGCGAGGGGCCGGTGCACCTGGTGCGCTCGGGCGGAACGAACCACCTTCTCTGAGCCGCAGCCGCGCCCGCGAGGCACTTCACGCGCGGTCCGACGACGTCGAAGTCCGCGCGGGGCTCTCCACCTCTCCGTCACTTGAAGGCTGCGGAGCACTGAAATCCGTTCAGTGCTCCGCTCCCGCCCTGCACGCACGCGCCAGCCTGCCAGATCGCCCGCAAGCACTGCGAGCTCCGCGTCGGCAGGACGGAGCTCCCCGCGGACTGCGTCGGAACGCCGCGTCGTCGGCGCCGCCGCACGCGGTCGCGCCGAGGCCGAAGGCGGCCGTGAGGCACAAGGAACGAATCGTCATCGAGTCGCCTCGGCCCGACAGGAGGCGCCAGGCCCGCGCCAAGGCTCGGTGTCGGGGGCCGCCCGACGCCCGACCCGAGGCCTCGGCGGCCATCGGGATCGGGGTGGGCGGCGGCGCGCGTCACGGGGTGGGCGCGCTGGCCAGGTTCTGCGGCGCGGCCGGGGTGAGCGGCAGCCAGTCCTTCGCGTTGTCGCCGGTGTCGCAGACGTTGCCCGCGGCGCCGCCGGGCCTGCGCTCGAGGCTCGTGTCGACATTGCTCTTGGCGCTCGACGCATCGTTGTGCGGAAGGTTGCTGACGGGAGTGCCCTTGCAGCTGTACGCCTTGACCGGGTCGGTCAGCGAGGCGAGCGTCGTCGGGTTGAAGTAGTAACAGACGGCGTCGACCACGGCGCCCGTCTTCGTGAGTCGGACGCTCGCCGCGTCGGTGATGCCGGACGAGAGCTTCGTGTCGCCGGCTGCCGCGCCCGCGTACGCACTGCCATTGAGGAGCAGGTGGCCGTGCGCCGGGAGGACCTGGCCGCTCCCCGTGAACCGGGTCGAGTAGCTCGCGGCGCTCGCGCTGCGCACCTCGAGCTTCCACTCGCTGTCGAGCGTGACCGGCGCGGCCGTCGGATTGTAGAGCTCGACGAAGTCGTCACTCGCGCCGCCGAGCCCGCGGCTCCTGATCTCGCTCAGCACGAGGTGATCGCCGGGGGCGCAGGTGCACGTGCCCGCGCACGCGCCCGTCGAGCAGTCGGAGGGCGCCGAGCACGTTTGCCCGAAGCCGCAGGCCGCGCACGCGCCGCCGCCGCAGTCGACGTCGGTCTCGGCGCCGTCCTTCACGCCGTCGGTGCAGGTCGGCGCGCACGTGTTCGCCACGCACGACCCGCCGAGGCAGTCGTCGTCGACGGCGCACGCCTTGTCGGGCGCGCATTTCCCGCACTGGCCACCACCGCAGTCGACGTCGGTCTCGGCGGCGTTCTTCACCTGGTCCTGACAGCTCGCGATCGTGCAGGTGTTCGTCGCTTCGTCGCAGACCTGGGTGGCGCAGTCGCCGTCGGTGAGGCACTCGACGCAGCTCGCGGCCGCGCTGCAGAACAGGCCGCCGTTCTGGCTGCACGCCGTGCCCTCGGCGACCGGGACGTTCGTCGCCGACCCGTTGCTGCACCCGTCCGTCGTGCACTCCTTGCCGTCGTCGCCGAGGTCGGCGTCGTCCGGCTCCGCCGCCTCGCTGCCGCTGCCGTCGCAGATCGCCTTCTGGCAGTCGCCCGGCGCTTGTTGCGCGAGCACCGTGCCCGCGGGCGCGAAGGTCTCACCGCAGACCCCGGCCTGGCAGGTGCGCGTCCGACATTCGGAGTCGCTCCCCGGGCACTCCGAGGCGTCCGCGCACCCCGGCGCGCCGCCCGAGCCACCCGCGCCCGTCGTCGTGCCCCCCGCCCCTCCCGCCGCCGTCGCGCCTCCCGCGCCTCCTGCGCCGCCCGCGCCGCCCGCGGACGTCGTGTCGGAGCCGCTGCCCTGCTTGTTTCCGGTCACCTCCGGGGTGCTCTGGCAGCCGACGGTGATCGTGATCGCGAGGACCGAGGCGAAGTGAGCGGAAGAACGCATGCGCATGCGCGCCAGGCTAGCCGACCGCCGCTTGCGCGAGAAGGCTCGCGCGCCGGATCGACCGCGCTTCGAGCCGGAAGCGCCCGCGCCGGTTGACGGACCGCCGAAACGGCCTACCCTCCCGCGCCGCCGTGCCCGACCTAGAGCTAGAACGCGAGATCGTCCGTCGCAAGACGTTCTCCATCATCTCCCACCCCGACGCGGGCAAGACGACGCTCACGGAGAAATTCCTCCTGTACGGCGGCGCCATTCAGCTCGCCGGCGCCGTGAAGGCCAAGAAGGCGCGGTCGCACGCGGTCAGCGACTGGATGGAGATGGAGCGCGAGCGCGGCATCTCGATCGCGTCGAGCGTGCTCCAGTTCCCCTACAGGGGCAGAAACCTCAACCTCGTCGACACGCCCGGGCACGCGGACTTCAGCGAGGACACGTACCGCGCGCTCATGGCCACCGACGCGGCCATCATGTTGCTCGACAGCGCGAAGGGCGTCGAGACGCAGACGAAGAAGCTCTTTCGCGTCTGCAAGATGCGCAAGATGCCCATCTTCACCTTCGTGAACAAGATGGATCGGCCGGGCCGCGACCCCTTCGATCTCATCGGCGAGGTCGAGGAGGTGCTCGGCATCGGCGTCTACCCCATCACGTGGCCCATCACGGTGAGCGGGCGCTTTCGGGGCGTGTACCACCGCTTGCTGCGCCAGGTGTTCCTGTTCCAGGTCGTCGCGCACGGCGCCGAGATCGCGCCGATGGACGCGCACTCGCTCGACCACGCCGAGCTCGTCTCCGCGATCGAGGAGGACGGCGCACGTCAGCTCGAGGAGGACGTCGCGCTGCTCGACGCCGCCGGCGACGCGCTCGACCCCGGCAAGTTCGCGCGCGGCGAGGTGACGCCGATGTACTTCGGCAGCGCGCTGACGAACTTCGGGCTGCCCCAGTTCCTCGACTCCTTCGTCGACCTCATGCCGCCGCCGGCGCCGCGCGTGAGCGACAAGGGCCCCATCGCCCCCGACGACCAGCGCTTCACGGCGTTCGTCTTCAAGATCCAGGCGAACATGGACCGATCGCACCGCGATCGCGTCGCGTTTCTGCGCGTGTGCTCGGGCCGCTACGAGCGCGGCATGAAGGTGCGCCACGTGCGCCTCGAGCGCGACATCCGGCTGAACAACCCGGTCCAGTTCATGGGGCAGGACCGCACGCTCGTCGAGGACGGGTTCGCGGGCGACATCATCGGCGTCTTCGACCCGGGCATCTTCCTCATCGGCGACACGCTGACGTCGGGCGTGAACCTGAAGTACGAGCCGCTCCCGCAGTTTCCACCCGAGCACTTCGCGCGCGTCGCGATGCTCGACCCGATGAAGCGCAAGCAGCTCAAGAAGGGCCTCGAGCAGCTCGGTCAGGAGGGGTCCATCCAGCTCTTCCGGCCGCCGGAGGGGCGCGAGGGCGACGCCATCGTCGGCGCCGTGGGCGAGCTGCAGTTCGAGGTGGTCAAGGCGCGCCTCGAGGCCGAGTACTCGGTCGACATCCGGTTCGATCGCCTGAGCTTCTCGCTCGCGCGCTGGGTGCAGGGCGAGGCGGTCCCGCTCGCCGAGCTCGAGGGGCAGCTCTTCGGCTACGGAGCGCTCGACGTGCACGGCAACCCGGTCGTGCTGTTCAAGGGCGAGTGGCAGCTCGAGACGTGCGCCAAGGCGTTCCCGCGGACCCAGTTCGTCGAGCTCGGCGCCTAGCACTACTGCTGGAGACTTTGGCGGATGGGTCTGTGGGCGGGGGCAGCGGCGGCCACGTGAGACCGGCGAGGCCGGTGAACGGCACGGTTCTGGGCGATCGTGCCGCGGGGCATGCCGGGGGGCTTGGCCTCCTTCGGCGCTGCGCGGCCTGGGCCGCAGGCGACGGGCTCAACCACCGGTTTCGGCCGGGCTTTCGTGGCCTTGCTGCGCGTCCAGACCTACTCGTCGAGCCAACGTTGCAGCCGTAGTGCTGGGATCTGGCCAGCGCCGCGCCGACGCTCCCCGGTGAGCGCCGGCGCGCTCCTCCCCTTGGGCGGCCCGTCACCGCCTCCAAACGCGCGGAACATGCGCCAAATGGGCTGATTCGTGCGCACCGGCTGCGGCGGGGGGTCGCGCATTGACCCGGCGTCGCGGTTCCCTATCGAACTCCGCGAAGCGGTGCGCCCGGCGACGGGCCGGCGGCCCCGCAGGAGCTCCCCCGATGCCCACGCCGAAGCCGATCCACGAGCCCCACAAGATCAAGACCATCCGCCACGTGGCCTTCCCGGCCCTCGAGGAGCGCAAGCGCCACCTGATGGAGGCGCACTTCAACGTCTGGAACCTGACACCCTCACAGGTCAGCTTCGACATGGCGTCGATCGGGACCAGCGCCTTCAGCCAGGAGCAGGTCGCGGGGCAGCTCGTCGGCGATGAAGCGTACGCTGGCGCGCGCAACTTCGAGACGCTCGAGAAGGTGGTCAATCGCGTCCTCGGCCACACCTACGTGTGCCCGACGCACAACGTGCTCGGCAGCGTGAAGCTCGTCGCCGCGACGCTCACCCCGCCCGGCACCGTCGTGCCGTCGAACGCGAACGGCCGCATCGACGTCCTCCGTCCGCGCGGCCTGACGGTGAAGGATGTCCGCGACGCGAAACAGGCGCAGTTCACGGGCAACGTCGACCTCGGCGCGCTCAAGGCGATCCTCGCCGAGGACAACGTCTCCGCGGTCAGCATGCACGCCTTCGCCGACGGCCGGTACCCGTTCAGCCTCGCGAACATCGTGGCCGTGCGCGCTGCGGTCGACCAGCGCGGCGTGCGCCTCTTGCTCGACGGCTCGCGCATCATCGAGAACGCCTGGTTCATCCAGCAGAACGAGCCGGGCCAGGCGACGCGGACGATCGCCGAGATCGTGCGGCAGATCGTCAAGACCTCGCACGTGCTCATGCTCGACGGCGCGCAAGATCCGAAGTGCAACACCGGCGGCCTCATCAGCACCGACAACCCGGCCGACCACGAGAAGTTCGTCAGCGAGGTCGTCGCGTACGAGGGGCTCCACACGTACGGCGGCATGGCCGGCCGCACGATGGAGGTGCTGGCGCGTGGCATCGACGAGATGTGCGACGAGGCCGAGGTGCAGTGGGTCATGCATCAGACCCAGCTGTTCACCGACAAGCTTCGCGCGGCGGGCGTGCCGCTCGAGGTGGGCTGCGACGGCGCGTACCTCGTCGCCAGCGAGTTCCTGCCGCACGTGAAGGAGCACGGCCAGCACGCCCTCGCCGCCGCGCTCTACCAGACGTCCGGTGTGCGCGCGACCGTCTCCGGCATGGTTGGCCGCGACGGCGTCGTGCCGATCCAGATCCCGCGGCTCGCGATGACGACGTGGCAGCTCGACCAGATCGCCGACGCGGTGATCAACGTCTGGAAGCAGCGCGACCGCGTCGCCGGGCTCGAGCTCCAGAGCGGCGCCAAGTGGCACGACGACCTCCGCTTCCGGTCGATCTTCGCCGACCTCGAGGCCTACGAGTTCGACTGCTTCCCGTTTACCATTCACACCCTCGAGCGCATCTCCGGATCGACGCGCGAGCACCGCGAGAAGGCCATTCGCGTCGCCGGCTACAACACCTTCCTGTTGCCTTCGGCCGACGTGACGATCGATCTCCTCACCGACTCGGGTACGTCGGCGATGAGCACGGACCAGTGGGCCGCCTACGACGCCGCGCGCGCGACGCCCGCGACGAGCGACGCGTACCACGCGTTCGTGAAGGCCATTCGTGACATCTACGGCTACGACCACGTCATCCCGACGCACCAGGGCCGGGCGGCCGAGCACATCCTCAGCCAGACGATGATCAAGCCGGGGCAGATCGTGCCCGGCAACATGTACTTCACGACGACGAAGCTCCACCAGGAGCTCGCCGGCGGCGTGTTCGTCGACATCATCGTCGACGAGGCGCACTCGCCGGAGAGCGAGTTTCCCTGGAAGGGCAACATCGACATGGCCAAGCTCAAGGCCTGCGTCGACAAGCACGGTGCGCAGAAGATCGCCTACATCTCCTTCGAGCACTCCGTGAACATGGCCGGCGGCCAGCCGGTCAGCATGGACAACATGAAGGAGGTCTACTCGTACTGCTCGCAGCACGGCATCCCCGTGCTGTTCGACGCGACGCGCGCCGTCGAGAATGCCTACATGATCCAGAAGCGCGACCCGCGCTACAAGACCACGCGGATCCGGGACATCCTGCGCGAGATGATGATGTACGGCGACGGGTGCACCGTCTCGGGCAAGAAGGACTTCCTGATCAACATGGGGGGCTTGCTCGCGTTCAAGGACAACGCCGAGTGGGCGCGTCGCGCCGAGGACATGCTGCGCATTCAGGAGGGCGGCGTGCGCGACGGCGGCTTGCCTGCGGCCGACCTCGCGGCCATCGCGGTCGGCGTCCAGGAGATGCTCGAGGACCGCTACATCCGCACGCGCGTCGAGCAGGCGACCTACCTCGGCCGGCGCCTGCGCGACGCGGGCGTGCCGATCGTGATGCCGACGGGCAGCCACGCCGTGTTCGTCGACGTGAAGCGCTTCCTGCCTCACATCGATCAGGACGAGTACCCCGCCCAGTCGCTCGCCGCCGAGATCTACCTCGAGACCGGAGTCCGCGTGATGGAGCGCGGCAACGTCTCGAAGGGCCGCGACGCGAAGACCGGCAAGAACTACCGCCCGCAGCTCGAGCTCGTGCGGCTCACGATCCCGCGCCGCGTCTACTCCAACGACCACATGAGGGCGGTCGCCGACGGCATCATCCGCCTCTACGAGCGGCGCGCGTCCATCAAGGGGCTGCGCTTCGTCTACGAGCCCGAGAAGCTGCGCTTCTTCCAGGGCCGCTTCGCCCCGATCGAGTAGCGACCGCGAGGCGCCTCGCGCTCGCCGCTCACCCCGCCCCCCTTCTCCCTCGCGGGATCAGGGGGGCTTTCGTTTCGCGGTGCCGTGCGTGGAGCGGGAGTCGCGGGCGCCCGCTATCAGGGCTGCGGCAGGCCGCCGTCGAGCGGCTGGAGGAACGTCGCCGTGAGCTGCCGCATCATGTCGAGGTTCGTGACGTACTTGCGCAGCACCGAGTCGGCGCCGGCGTGGTCCGTGTCCTTCACGGCCTTGCCGCTGGTGTCGAGGACGAGGATCGGCGCGCCGTCGGGGCCGAGCACGGGCTCGCCCTTCGCGTCGCGCTCGACCACGTAGGCGACCGTCAGGAGCTTGTTCGCCCACTCGAGCATGCGCGCGCCGGCGCCCCGCTGGTGGACGGCGCCGAGGACGGTCTCGGTTCCCGTCGCGTGGGCGCGGTACGTCAGCCCGGACTCGGGATCGTGGAAGACGACCGTCTCGGCTTCCGGCCAGTCGGGCTTCTCGGAGGGGAGGGCCGTGATGCGCGCCTCGTTGACGAAGCCGTACGACCAGTTCGTCGGGAAGTACATCGTGCCCCAGAGCATCGCGTAGATCTGCTCGTTCCACGCGTAGTTCGGGTCGGCGAGCTTCGCCTTCGAGGGCCGCTTGGCCGGGCCCTCGAGAGCGTGCCAGTCGGGGTAGGCGAGGGTCACCTCGGGCGTGTCCGACGGGTTCGGCAGCGTCACGACCCAGGGCGCGTACGAGGCGTAGTCGCCGGTCAGGAGGCCGTTATAGAGGCGCCGCACCTGCTCGGGGTACACGGTGGCGAAGTTCACGTTCTTGTAGCGCGAGTCGGTGAAGTCGTCCTTCGAGTTCGAGACGAAGAAGTCGTACGCCTCGGCGAGGTAGTACGTCGCCCAGACCTTCTCGTAGTACGAGCCGACCTGCGACTGGTAGTCGGACCACCAGTAGCCCTTGGAGTAGTCGAAGTCGTTGTGCAGGTACCGGCCGTCGCCGAGGCCGACGCGGAAGTCGTAGAGGTAGACCTCCGGCTGCGGGGCGGTGTCGGCGACGTGAATGGCCTCGTCGACGCCCCACGGCTGATCGCCCGCGCAGTTCGGGTCGCTGCGATCGAGGCAGTAGTAGTAGCCCGGCTCCGGTCGCGTCAGGATGCGAGCGAACAGGTCGAACGCCACCGTGCCGCTCATCGCCAGAGGCCCGTAGTAGCCGTCGGCGAGGAAGTCGGCGGTCGGATTGGCCGGGTCGCCGTCGAGCACCGCGCCGAAGGCGAAGGTCTTGGCGATCTGCTCGATCGTGTCGAGGTAGCGCGCCTGGATGCGCGCGGTCGTGTCCCAGGAGTTGAACTGCACCCGGTTGCGCCGGAACCCGTCGAGCAGGTAGCGGTGCTCGTAGGCCTGCTCGAGGAACCGCACCTGTTCGTAGGCGTCGGCGCCGGCGTCGTTCGTGAAGGACGGGACGTTGCCGGTGTCGGCGAACTCGTCGGACGAGAAGAGGTATCCCCGGCGGACTCGCCCGCTCGCGTCGACGGCCTTCGGCGCGACCGCCCACGAGAACGCCGCGTAGGCCGGGTCGGGGGCGAAGTCCTGTAAATCGCGGTAGTCGACGACGTCGATGGGGTGCTCGGCGCACTTCGAGTCGAGGGCGGCAGCGCCCGACCCGGCGGCCTTGCAGTCGATGAGGCCGAAGCGCTGCTGGTGCGCGCTGTAGTGGTGGAACTCGTAGCCGTCGGCCGGGTCGACCGCGGGGTAGTAGTAGACGCCGAAGAGGCCTGGGCTCGAGTCGAAGGCGGTGAGCGCGTACGCCTCGGCCTTCTGGGCTCCCTTGCCCTTCACGGTGAGGCCGGGCTTCTGCCACACGTCGACGACCCCGCCGTAGCCGAAGCGGAGCGCGGCGCGGTCGTACTTGCCGGGCAGGTTCTGGTCCTGCGACTGGTCACCGGGGTAGTCCATGACGCTGCTCGTCGCGTACTTGCCGAGGTCGCCCTCGATCTCGGCCTTGCTCAGCGGGTCGCGCCAGCGGGGCCCGACGCACGCGGCTCCGTCCTCCGTGCCGTCCGCGCACGCCTTCGTCACGGTGCCGTTGCTCGTGCGGAGCTGCCAGTATTGCGGCTCGTAGTTGAGCGCGTCGAACGAGGCCGCGAAGTTGTGGCGCAGGCCCATCGAGTGGCCCATCTCGTGGGCCATGACGCCCTTGTTGTACTCCTGTCGGGCCCACAGATAGACCTGCTCACGGTGCTGCTCGACGGCCGCCCGGTCGGTCGGATCCGGGGCAGGGAAGAGCTTCCTCGCGGCCCGCGCCAAGCCGAGGAGGTTGTCCGGCTCCGGGCTCTCGACGCGGCAGGCGTGGCGCTTGGCCCGACCGACCCGGGCCGAGCGCTCCTCCAGGCGTCGCACCGCCGGGTTCATGCGGAAGAACGGCGATCCGCGCCTGCGCGCGTCCGCGCCGAGGCTCGCCGAGGGGTCGAAGCCGGCCGCCTGCGCCATCTCCGGCGAGACGAGCGTGGCCTCGAGCGCGGTGCCGCGCAGCTTCGTCATGCGCTGCATGAGCGCGGCGTTGCCGGGCCCGAGGCGGCCCTGATCGACGAGCGCCTGCACCTTGGCGCGGTGGCGCGCTTGCGGCGGCGTGCCGGGCTTCGCCGCCGGCAGGCCGCTCGCGTAGGGCGCGACGGCCTGCGGATCGAACGCGCCGCGGCGCGAGGCGACGTCCGCGGCGGTCATGGGCGCGCCACCTCGCTCCGCGGGGCCGCCGGGCTGCTGAGCGCGCACCCAGTCGGAGACGTTCTGCCCGGCGATGTAGGCGTCGGGCGCGATGTCGCCGTCGATGAGGGCGAGGAGATCGGCGAGCGTCGACGCCGCGCGGTCGAGCACCGCGCCCCATTCGTTCACGCTGCCGGCGATCTTCTCGCCCGTGAGCGGGTCCTCGGCGTCGACCATGATGCCCCACGGCGAGCGCTGCTGCGGGGCGTCGGTGATGTTGACGAAGTTGTAGCGGAGGTCGCCGAGGCGGGCTGCGGTGCCGACGGCGCCGCACGCCGCGTCGTCGCCCTTCGCGGGGTCGACCGGGTTGTGGCAGAGGACGAAGACGTTGGGCACCTCGCCTGCGCCGTTCGACCCGACCGGGGGCACGTAGTCGTCGGCCCACACCGCCGGCCAGCGGAGCTCGGCCTCGCAGCCCTCGGCGCCCGTCCGGCGGCACTCGGACATGCGGCCCGAGACGACCGCGACGCGCAGCGCGTGGTTCCAGGCGTCGAGCGCCTGCTTCGTGCCGGCGTAGAGCTCCTCCGGGAAGCCGGGGCTCACGTGCCAGGGGATCGTGCGGACCTTGCGGTCGCGGAGCGGGATCGTGCACTCGGCGCGAAACTCGTCGCACCGCGAGCCGCGTCCCACGCTCGCGCACTCGTCCTCTGTGCCGTCGCCGTCGTCGTCGCGGTGCACGTTCTTGCCGATGGGCGTCGTCTCCTTCGTGCCGCACGCGACGAGCGGCGAGGCGTGCGACCGCTCCCAGACGTTCCAGCGCGTCGCGAAGCGGTGCCACTTGTCGTCGACGACGCCGTAGCGCCGGTCGTAGCCGAAGCGGTCCGCCGTGAAGTAGCCGAACATGTCCATCTTCGTGCCGTCCCAGTCCACGGGCTCGTAGTCGTGGTCGACGACGCGCAGGTACGACTGGCGGAGCGTGAGCTCGCTCGGGTTGCAGCTCAGCGTGGGGAACTCGCCGACGAGCCAGCATGCGGGGAAGTCCCCCCACTCGGCGTCGTGGATGATCTCGGGCGAGGCGAGCGCCTTGGTGGTGACGTCGAAGTAGCCGCGGTCGAGATCGAAGCGCGGCGCGTCGGGGTGCGCCGGGTCGTTCACGTAGTAAGCGACAGGGTCGATCTTGACGCCGTAGAAGATGCCGAGCTGCGAGAGGGCGTCGAGGTCGTAGGCGTCGGTGATGAGGTTCTTCGACCAGTCGACGCGCATGTACTCGCGCTGGTTCCACGTCCGCTCCGAGTCGTTCTCGACGACGACGTTGCTCTCCTCGCCGGTCGATGCGTTGTAGTCGCGCCGGATGTCGAAGTGCTTGTCGATGGTGTACGCGGCGACGATCTGGCCGTCGGGCGTGCGCCGCAGGCCGTGGTGATCGGTGTCGTCGACGAGCTCGTACGTCAGCCGCGCGACGAGGAGCTTCTCGGTGACCTCGAAGCGGACGCGTGCCGTGGGCTGGGCGTCGGAGCTCGTGTAGAGGCCGTCGTTGCCCGCGCCGGTCTGCGCGTCGACCACGGTGACCCGCTGGTAGAACTCCGGGTCGTCGGAGGGGTCGTCGAGCGCGCCGACGAAGAAGCTCTTCGCGAGCGCGTTCGCTTGCACCCGCGAGATCGGGGCGCGCTCGTCGGCGCAGCCGGAGGCGAAGAGCGGCAGTGAGGCGAGGACGACGGACAGCGCCGCGCGGCGCGTGAGACGGAGCGGAGAGCGCATGAGGACCTCGTCGGACGCACGGCGCGGAGGCGCGTGCGGGGCGGCCCCGCTCTTATCACGGCGACGATCGCGCGGGGCGCGGCCCGGACGTCGCGAGTCCGTCGCACTCTCGGCCCCCGGTCGCGGGTTGTGGCTCCCGTGGCGAAAGCCCCCGACGCGCGCGGCTCGCGGGGCCGCCGACGCGAAGCGCGCGGCGATCAGCCCTTGGTGAGGTGGCTCGAGTCCTGCGGGAAGCCGAAGACGAGCGGATCCTTCTCCGGGTCGAAGTCGCAGAACTTCGCGCGGCGGCCGGCTGCCACGTCCTCGGGCGAGCCGAAGCAGTACGGGCAGTCCTCGTGCTCGTCGACGGTGCGCGCCCGGTCGATGCGCGGGCACTGGACCTTCTGCTCGCTCGGGACCGTTTCCAGTGTTCGCTTCATGACAGGACCTCTCCCCCCGACCCCTCGAAGCCTACCGGACCGCGTGCCGCTGCGCCAAGGCTCGTGCGCCGGGGGGAAGCGCGACCGGCACGGCGGAGCGGCCGGCTCGCCGAAGGCCCCCCCCGCGCGCGCGGCTACCTGGTCGGCGCGTCGGCAGGGCCTGCCATGAGCTCGCGCACGTGGCGCATCGCCGGAGATCCGAACGACAGCAGCCGGTCGTGGTAGGTGCGCTCGCGGAAGCCGGGGCGCTTCTCGTGCTCCGCGCGGAGCTTCGTCATCTCGGTGAAGCCGAAGTAGTAGGTCGTCAGCTGCGCGCTCGTGAGCCGCGCGCGCTTCCACTTCCCGATGGCCTCGCCCTCCTCCTGGAAGGCCTCCTGCGTCATCAGCGCGATCGCCGCGCCCTCGTCCATCGCGCCCGCGTGCGTCTCGTGGTCGAGGATGGCGTTGGCGGCGAGGCGGAGGACCATCTTCTGTCGCTGAAGGCGCACCCGCGGCCCACCGAAGCCGTGGGCGGCCATCACGCCCTCGGCGTAGACCGCCCAGCCCTCCACGAATGGCCCGCTCGAGAAAACGGCGCGCACGTGGGAACGGAACCGATTGGCATGCATGATCTGCAGGAAATGGCCGGGCATCGCCTCGTGCACGGTCAGATCGGCCAGCATGGCGCGGTTGTACTCGCGGTAAAACGAGGCGACGCGCGGCGCGCTCCAGCCGGCCGGCGTGGGCGAGATCGCGTAGAAGGTCTCCTGCTTCTGCTCGAGCGGACCCGAGGCGTCGCAGTAGGCCACGGCGACGCCACGCCGGTATTCGGGCATCTCGATGACGCCGCAGGGCTCGTCCGGCACGCGCACGAGGTCGTGCGCGCGAACGAACGCGGTGGCCTCGGCGAGCAGGCGCCTGCCCTCGGACACGATCGTGGCGTCCGTCGGGTGGTCCGCGGCGCACGCATCGAGCACGGCCTTCACGAAGGCCTTCTTCTCGGCCGCCGTGTCGAGGCGGGGGACGGGCCTCGCGGGCGTGAGCGCCGGGGCGACCTCGCGCGCCGTCGCGACCATCTCCTCCTGCGTACGCGCGAGGAGCGCGCGCGCGCCGCGCACGATCTCGGCCGGGTCGACGTCGTCGTCCAGCTCGAAGCCGAGCTTCTTCGCGAAGCGCGTCGCGCCGAGCCGGAAGTCGCCGTCGCTGCGAGCGAGCAGGTCCTTCTCGAGGAACGCCTGCAGCTCGCGCAAGGCGGACGTGGCGCGTCGAGCCGCCGCCTCGAGCTCGGTGCGCTGCGCGGGCACCTTCGCGAACGTGGCGCCGAGGTCGGCTTCGCAGAGGGCGATGAGGCCTCGGTTCTGCTCGATCGCGGTCTCGGTCACGAGGCGCGCGGGGTGGGCGAGGCGCTTGCGCGCGGCCTCGACGATCGCGGGGATGCCCTGGAGGCGACCGAGGAGGCTCGCCATGCGGGCCTCGATCGGCGCGAAATCCCGGGTCACGAGCGGGTCGAGGCCGTCGCCGATGAGCCCGGTGTAGGCGAGCGGGCTCGTGTCGAGCTCGCGCAGCTCTTCAGCCGCGAAGAGGCGGTAGCGGAGCTGATTGTCGAGGATCTTGGCGTCGACGCGGCGAGGCTCGTCGAGGCCGTCCTTCGGCAGCGCCGCGAGGGCGGCGAGGGTCGACTCGGCGAAGGCGCGCCGGGCTCGGTCGCCCGCGACGGTGACGTCGGGCCAGGTCGCGTCGTGGGCGTGCGCGCCCGCCTCCGTGGCACGAACGGGCTCGAGCCGCAGGTACTCCGCGAGGAATCGCGCGGCGAGATCGTCGAACGCACGGGCGGGGGACGTCGTCGGCATCGGGGCGTTCCTCGCTGGAGCGGCCTGCGCGGGCTGGGCGGTCGTCGCGGCCGAAGGGGTGCGGTGTGCGGGCGCGAGGCACCCGCCGATCGACAGTGCGAGCGCGAACGGGGCGAGCCGCACGCGCAGCCGGCGGCCGTCACGTCGCTCAGAGGCCACTGGCGTCTTTCACCATCTTGGCGGAGGCGCGCAGATTCGCCTCGATCGAGGTCATCAGCGGTCCGAGCGCGTACCCCGTCGCGGCGACGTCGAGCGTGACGCCGAGGACCTGGCCGATTTGCGAGGCGAGCTCCTCCGCGAGCGAGGGCTCCTTCGGCGCCATGTATCGGCCGATCGAGGCGAGCGGCGATCGGACGTTGGCGAAGGCCGCCCCGCACGCGGCCTGGAGCACCTCGAGCGTGATGTTCTGCGGGACGTCGGCCTCGAGCATGGTGGCGTAGGCGAGGAACGTGGAGCACACCGCCGTCTCGGCGCGGATGCGGTCGAATGCGTCGGCGCCGAACGTGTTCTTCCATCGGGTCATCTCGCCCGCGCGGGTCGACTCGAACGCGCCCGATCGGCCGTCGGCCGCCGGCGCGAAGGTCGCGAGCACGTCGGGACCGCACTCGTCGAGGCTCACGCCGCGCACGCCGAGCGTGTCGTGAGCCCGCAGCGCGCCGAGCAGCAACCGGCTCGCCGCGTCGCGCAGCGTGCCAGCGACTGCCCCGCCGATGACCTCGGGCGACGACCCGACCGGGGGCACCCCGCCGACGGCGACGGGGCGCGATGCTCGCGACCCTCGCGATCCGCCCGACGAAGGGGCCGCGGCCGGGACGGGCGGCGACGGCCGCTCGTCGCGCGCGGAGCGGCCCGCGGACGAACCCCGCGGTGCAGGGATCGCGTCGCGCGAGGAAGGCGCGCCGGGCGAGGCCGGCCGCGCGTCGAGGCGTTGCGAGGGGCGATCCTCGTGACGCGGGAGGCGCTCCGACGGTCGAGGCTCGAACGGGCGCTCCTCGATCGGCGCTCCGATGGCGGCGCGGCGCAGGGAGGCCCCCTCGTCCTGGCGGGGAAGTCGCTGCGAGGGGTGCTCGTCGATGGTCGGGAGTCGCTGCGACGGGCGCTCGTCGAGCGCGGGCGCGCGCGGTGGCTTGCGGTCGTCGAGCCGCTGCTCCGCCGCGGGCAGTCGCTGCGACGGGCGCTCGTCGAGCGCGGGGAGGACCCGTGGCGTGGGGGCGCTCGAGGCGCCGGTTGGGCGCGCCCGCGCGGCGTCCTCCTCGGGCGTGGAATCCAGGTCGATGATGAGGTCCAGCGCCTGCGGCCTGCTCGGGGGCGACGACGGGGGCGTGGGAGGCCAGGCGCTCTGGACCGGCTTTGCCGCGGCGGGCACGCTGGAACGTGGCGGAGGCGCGGCGTCGTCGAGGTCGATCGTCCGGCTGCTGCCCGGATGCAGGTCGATCGTCGACCCGTCCGCAGGGCTTCCGTCCGTCGTCGATTGCAGGGGCCTGCGGCTCGTGTCGAGCGGGATCGAGTCGAGGGAGAAGTCGAGCTCGTCGTCCGCCGGCGGGCGCGCGGAGGGCGCCTTGGCTCCCCCCACCTTGGATGCTGGGGGCGGCGGGCGCGACGAGCCCGCGCCCATCGCGGCAGCCCCCGCTGGCGGCCCGGCGGGCCGGCTCGGGGCCGGCGAGCGGGGGCGGTCGGGGCCCCCGGAGGACGGAATGAGGCCGTTCCACTCCCCGCTGGGGCGCGGGCCGAAGTCGCCGACGGCGTGGAGCGCGGCGATCTCGATCGACCGCGTCGCGGGCATGTTCGAGGGCAGGCGCGCCTCGAGCTCGCCGAGGACCTCGGCCTCTTTGCCGACGACCTGGCTCTTGTCGTCGGCCTCGCGCACGATCGCCTCGACGAGCGATGCGAGCTGGTCGGCGATCACGTCGGCCGTGGCCTTCGACTCGCGCGACGCGAAGTGGAGGGTCAGCTTTCCGCGGACGGTGACCCCGTCGCGTGGCGCGGCGCTCACGATGCGGGTGGCGACCTCGACGCCTTCCCCTTTTCGCCCGAACGGCCAGAACCCCATGCGTCTATTACGATAGGAGGTAGCACGCTCGCCGCTCGTGCCGAAAGCCCCCGGCGCGCGTGGGCGTCAGAAAACTCCTCCGGCCGCCGGGGGCTGCCGTCCGGTCGGATCACGTCCTCGGGGCGACCGACACGTGCGGGTTGCCCCGCTCGAAGAACCGCCACGGGCGGCTCGCCCACTCGCCTGCGTAGTCGACGTTGATGCGCGACGAGCGCCCCACGGCGCCGGCCCGGCCGTCCTCGAGCCACAGGCGAGATCCGCAGAGATCCTCGCCGTACGCCGCGCCGTCGAGGCCCAGGGCCTGGCAGAGCTTGCCCGGGCCGCTGGTGAGGTTGCGGTCGCCCACGCGCGGGCCGCGTCGCGCGCGCATCGCGTCGAGCCCGAGGACCGGCTCGATGGCGCGCACCAGCACCGCGTGCGGCTCGCCGGGCTCGCCCACGACGAAGTTGAGCGCCCAGTGCATGCCGTAGAGCAGGAACATGTAGGTGCGCCCGGGCGGGCCGTACATGACCTCCGTCCGGCGCGTGCGGCGGCCTCCCGCGCTGTGGGCCGCGAGGTCCTCGGGGCCTCGGTACGCTTCGGTCTCGACGATGCGCCCGGCGACGACGCCGTCCGGCCCAGCGTGGACGACCACCTTGCCGATGCAGGCCCGAGCCACCTCGAGGACCGGGCGCGCGAAGAACGCGCGTTGGAGGCGTGGCCCCACGATTCCGCCGGGCTCGGCAGGCATCGGGAGGTCGAGGCCGCGATCCGTCGACATCGCCGGGGAGCGCCGCCTCAGACGTCGATGCCGAGGCGCTTCAGCCGGTAGTAGAGCGTCGTGCGCTGCACGCCGAGCGATCGCGCGACCTCGGCCTTGTTGCCGCTGCAGCGGGCCAGCGCCGCGAGGAGCTCGCCCCGCTCGATGTCGTCGAGCCGCGAGTCGAGGTCGATGGGGGAGCCGGCTGCGGCGCGCGCCTCCGGTGCGCGAGGGGACGGGGGAGGGGACCCGGGCGCGGCCTCGGCGGGCGGGGCAGGGCGATCGCCGCCGAGCGCGAATTGCAGGTGCTCCGGCTGGATGACATCGCCCCGGGCGAGGATGGCGGCGCGCTCGATCACGTTCTCGAGCTCGCGCGCGTTGCCCGGCCACGCATACGACGCGAGCTTCGCCACCGCTTCGCCCGACAGCGCCGTCGCCGCGCGCGGGTTGCGGCGCGCGTACTTTTGCAGGAAGTGCTCGGCGAGCAGGCGCACGTCGCCCTGCCGCTCGCGTAGCGGCGGCAGGCGGATCGGCAGCACGGCGAGCCGTTCGACGAGCTCTGCCTCGACCCCGGTGCGGCTCCAGGTGCCGGCGAGGCTCGGCGTCAGCGACACCACGAGGCGCGCGTCCACCCGCGTCGGCTCGGTGGCCCCGAGGCGCTCGACCTCCCCCGTCGCGAGCAGTCGCAGCAGGCGCGCCTGCAGCTGCGGCGTGATCCCGGTTGGCTCGTCGAGGTACACCGTGCCGCCGTGCGCGAGCTCGATCCGCCCGGCGCGATCCGCGAAGGCGCCGTCGAAGGCGCCCTTCTGCCAGCCGAAGAGCTCGCGCTCGAGCGCGTCCGCGGGGAAGGCCGCGCACGTCACCTTCACGAACGGGCGCTCTTCTCGGGGCGAACCGACGTGCACCGCGCGCGCGACGACCTCCTTCTCGCTGCCGGGCTCGCCCTCGATGAGCACGTGCGTCGACGTCGGCGCGACCTCGGCGAGGCGCATCGCGACGAGGCGCATGGCCGCGCTCTCGCCCGTGAGCTCGCCGAAGTCGAAGCTGTCGCGTTGCTCGCGCTCGAGGTAGCCCGCGTAGAGCGCGAGCTGCTCGCGCAGGCGCCGGTTCTCGCGCACGGTCGCGAAGCTCGTGATGCCCTGGCGCAGGATGACGCCGAGCTCCTTCGAGTCCCAGGGCTTCTGCACGTAGCGGTCGACCGCGCCGGAGTTCACCGCCTCGATGAGCACCGACAGGTCCGCGTACGCGGTGAGCAGCACGCCGAACGCATCCGGCCGGCGCTCCTTCACGCGCTGCAGCAGCTCGATGCCGTTCATGCCCGGCATGCGCTGATCGCTCACGATCACGGCCGGGTCGAGCCGCTCGATCGCGGCGAGCGCGCTCTCGCCGCCGAGCGCGTAGTGCAGCGTGAACGACTTCCGGAACGCGAAACGGAACGCGTCGAGGTTGTC
Organism: uncultured delta proteobacterium; assembly: GCA_903906315.1. Classification (GTDB taxonomy): domain Bacteria; phylum Myxococcota_A; class Polyangia; order Polyangiales; family Polyangiaceae; genus CAIVJW01. Next base: position 22,614 of record CAIVJW010000363.1, read on the forward strand.
CTCCTCGTCGTCGACGACGAGGACGTCGAACGCCTTCCAGTCGAGCTCCTTCATCACGGCCCCGCGGGCAGCATATCCCGTCGGGCGGCCCCGGCGCACGCGGCGTCCGGTCGACCGGTGGTCGGGGACACCGCCGTGGCGCAGCCTGCCGTGTGCTTGGGGCTTGACCCCTCCCACGGAGGGCCCCCAGAGTGTGCAACCGCTCGCCGCACCCGCGAGGTCGGGCCGTGTCACGCGCTCTCCGGCGGAGCACCCCGCCCGCCGGTCGGTTCGCTCAGGAGACCGCCATGCTCGAGGACGTACTCAAGGAGCTTCACGCAGGGATCGAGAAGGCCGTCGAGGCCCTGCGCCGCGACCTGTTCAAGGTCCGCACCGGCCGGGCCCACGCCGGCATGCTCGACGGCATCCGCGTCGACTACTACGGCGTGCCGACGCCGCTCGGCCAGATGGCGACCGTCAACGTGCCGGAGCCCCGCATGATCACCGTCAAGCCCTGGGAAAAGGGCCAGGCCAAGCACGTCGAGAAGGCGATCCGCGACACCGATCTCGGGCTGAACCCGCAGGTCGACGGCGAGCTCATCCGCATCCCGATCCCCGCCCTCACGGAGGAGCGGCGCAAGGAGATGGTCAAGCTCGCCAAGAAGTACGGCGAGGAGTGCAAGGTCGCCATTCGCAAGCACCGCCGCGACGCCAACGAGATGATCGGCGAGCTCGATCAGGGCGGTGACGTCAGCGCGGACGACGCCGACCGCACGAAGAAGAAGGTCGAGGACGTGGTCGGCGACGGCATCAAGCACGTCGACGCGATCGTCGCCTCCAAGGAGAAGGACATCCTCGAGGTTTGATCGAGCGCTCCGGCCGGCGCGCTCGAGCGGCGCGCCGTGGCCGGATGGCCCGCGACCCCGATCGGTCGCGCTCGGCCGTCGCCTCCGTGGCGCCGAAATCACGCCTTGACATGGTTCTCCGGTGCGTGGGACGTAGTAGCGGATCGGGAAGCGCACCCGGGATGCTGAAGGAGCACCGAGGTCATGAGAGCGATGGCGTCCGGCATGACCGATGTCGGTCTTCAGCGAGAGCACAACGAGGATAGCTACGCGGTCCTCGCGCAGTACGACCTCTACGTCGTCGCCGACGGCATGGGCGGGCACCGCGCGGGCGACGTGGCGAGCCGGCTCGCGACCGATTCGATCGCGGATTTCTTCCGCAAGACGTCCGCGGAAGACGCGACCTGGCCCTTTCATTTCGACCTGACGCTGACGGAGGAGGAGAACCGCCTCGTCGCCGGCATCCGCGTCGCGAATCGCCAGATCTTCGAGCGCAGCCTGCGCTCGCGCGAGTACTCCGGCATGGGCACCACCATCGTCGGTGCGCTCTTCTCGCGGAAGAAGCACCGCCTCTTCGTGGGCCACGTGGGCGACAGCCGCTGCTACCGCGTGCGTCGTGGCGAGATCGCCCAGCTCACCCGCGATCACTCGCTCGTGAACGACTACCTGCTCGCGATGCCGGGGATGTCGGAGGAGCAGCGGGCGGAGCTGCCGCGCAACGTGATCACGCGGGCGCTCGGCATGCACGACCAGGTGCAGATTGACCTCGTCAGCGACGATCCGCAGTCATCGGACGTCTACCTGCTCTGCTCGGACGGGCTGAGCGGCATGATCTCGGACGAGGAGATCCTCGACGTCGTCACCTCGAGCGGCGATCCCGACGAGATCTGCCGGCGCTTGATCACGCGCGCGAACGACCGCGGCGGGGAGGACAACATCACCGTGCTCGTCGTCCGCTTCGACGACGGCGAGGCCGAGGCCTCGCCCGACAGCAAGCGACCCACGTCGCCCGCACCGCCGCTCGAAGAAGGCGACCCCGCGTCGCGGCCGTAGCCAGCAGACCACAGCATAGCGGCCGCCCACCGCCTGGCCCCCTGCTCCGATCGCGCGTAGCTCGCCCCCGTCGGGGCCGCGATCGGCCCCGTCACGAGCGGCGTGGCGTCACTCGGCGGCGGTGCCGTCCGAGCAGTTCTCGAAGATCGCGTAGCCGGACTTGATGCCGCAGGTCGAGTCGTGGCCGTCGTCACGGACGGCGTCGCACGCGAAGGCGACCCAGACCTTGCCCGCGGAGACGTCCTGGCTCGTGCTCGGCTCGAACCAGAACTTGCAGGGCGAATCCGAAGTGTTCACGTAGGCGTTGCCCGCCGTGTTCGGCGATGCGTACGAGAGGCTGCCGGTGGCGGGTTGGTCGACCGTCGCGCTTTTGCTGAGCGATCCGATGCTGATCGACAGGCTCTTGCCGCTCTGGCTCGCGCTGCCCTGCACCTTGAAGCCGCCCGTGCCCTGGACCGTGCACGAGACCGACGCGCCGTCGAGGGCATCGGTCACCTCGTCGCCGCGCGTGTTCTTGCTGATCACGCCGACCGCGGCGTTGTGCTGGTTGATGTGGCACGCCGACGTCTCCGCGCCCGAGAAGAACGTCACCTGCCAGGCGCCCTTCGGGGTGGGAGGGACGGGGGAGCTGCAGCCCATCGCGGCGAACAGGCTGCAGGAGGCGGCGAGGGCGAGCGTGACGAAGCCAAGGTGGGCGAGGCGCATCGGTGGATCCTCCAGGAGACGACTAGCTTGCTTCTAGCGCAACTTCGGCGCCCCTAGCAAACGGGCCCGCGCCGGTCGGGCGCGGCGCCGGGCGCGCTACATCGCCGCGAGCGCGGCGTCGATGTCGTCCCACAGGTCGTCGCAGGACTCGAGGCCCACGCTCAGGCGGACGAAGCCGTCCGTGATGCCGAGGGCGGCGCGCGTCTCCGCCGGAACGGAGGCGTGGGTCATGATGGCAGGGTGCTCGGCGAGCGACTCGACGCCGCCGAGGCTCTCGGCGCACGCGAAGAGCTCGAGGTGGGCGAGGAAGCGCTTGGCCTCGTCGAGGCCGCCCGCGAGGTCGACCGAGATCATCGCCCCCGGGCCCTTCATCTGCCGGGCGGCGAGGGCGTGCCCGGGGTGGGAGGCGAGCCCGGGGTAGTGCACGCGGCGCACGCGCGGGTGCCCGACGAGCCGCTCGGCGATCACGGCGGCCGACGCCGACTGCTGGCGAACGCGGACGCCGAGGGTCTTCACGCCGCGGAGCACGAGGTAGCTGTCGAACGGGCTCGGCACCGCGCCGATCGCGTTCTGCAGGAAGGCGAGGCGGTCCGCGAGGCCGAGGTCCGAGGTCACGAGCGCGCCGCCGACCGCGTCGGAGTGGCCGTTGATGTACTTGGTCGTCGAGTGCACGACGAGGGTCGCGCCGAGATCGAGCGGGCGCTGGAGGACCGGCGTCGCGAAGGTGTTGTCGACGACGAGCACCAGGCCGGCGGCGCGCGCGATCTCGGCCATCGCCGCGATGTCGAACACCTTGAGCATCGGGTTGGTCGGCGTCTCCATCCAGATCATCTTCGTCGTCGGCCGGACCGCGGCGCGGACGACCGCGGGGTCGCTCATGTCGAGGAAGGTGAAGTCGATGCCCATCGGCCGCATCACCTTGTCGAAGAGGCGGAACGTGCCGCCGTAGACGTCGTCGCCCGAGAGGACGTGGTCGCCGGGCCGGAGGGTGTGCATGACGGTCGCGGTGGTGGCCGAGCCGCTGGCGAAGCAGAGGCCGCGCGCGCCGCCCTCGAGCGCGGCGAGGCAGTCCTCGAGCGCCTTGCGCGTGGGGTTGCCCGTGCGCGAGTACTCGAAGCCCTTGTGGTTGCCCGGGCCGTCCTGCGCGAAGGTGCTGGCGAGGACGATGGGCGTCATGACCGCGCCGCTCGTCGGGTCGGGCTGCTGCCCGGCGTGAATGGCGAGCGTGTCGAGGGCGAGCGGCTTCTTCGAGGTGTTCGACATGGCGCGCGGAGGCTGTCCCGGCCCGCGAGGCGCGTCAAACGGTGCTACGCGGGCGCGAGGGCCGAGGCGAGGTCGCGCGCGCGCGACAGGCGCGTGGTCGGATCGAACGCGAGGGCGGCGCGCAACGCGTCCCGCGATCGTCGGCCGATCCAGGGGACGGAGTCGATCGCGTCGACCCGGACGCCGCGCTCGCCGATCTCGACGAGCCTCGCGGCTTCGTCGCGCGCATGGCACGGCGGCGCGCCCGTCGCGAGGAAGAGGAGCGTGGCCGCGAGCGAGTAGACGTCGCCCGCGGCCGACGGCGGCGCCTCGCCACGGGCGATCTCGGGCGCGACGTAGGGCAAGGTGCCGCGCTCGGCGGGCGAGGGCAGCGCCCGCATGTCGCGGAACCGCGAGGCGCCGAGGTCGATGACGCGCACCTCGCCGATCGGCCCGAAGATCAGGTGATCCGGGCCGAGATCGCCGTGGACGAAGCCAAGCGGGCCCGCTGCGTCGGCGAGGTCGGCGAGGTCGGCGAGCGCCTCGGCGGCGGCCTGCGCCACATGCGCGAAGAGCGATGGTGGCACCGGACCCGAGCGCTCCGCCCACCGATCGGACAGCGCGCGCAGGCTCACGCCCTCGGCGTACGTCTCGAGCACGAAGGGCCCCTGGGCGTCCGCACCGACGCGAACCAGCATCGGTAGCGCCGCGTGGCGCACGGCGGCGAGCAGCTCGGCCTCGCGGACGAGCGAGGCGCGCCCGTCGGGCTCGCGGAGCATGCGCGGAGCGAGGCGCTTGCAGACGAGCAAGGCGTCACCGTCGCGCACCAAGGCGACGTCGAAGAAGCCGCCCGCACCGAGCGCCTCGGCGAGCACCGTCCCGTCCGGCGCGTGGAACGTCATGGCGAAGCGTCCTTCCGGGGGGGCGGCTCGCCGCCTCGCGAGGCCCACCACCGGCAGCTAACGCGCGGCCCGTCGCGCGGTCAACGAACGCTGTGCGCGGCGCGAGGGAGGCCGCATTCTGTACGCCTCGCGGTCGCGAGGAAGCACGGATGCGGGCCAGCTGGGTGAACAAGACGCGATCGCCGCCGAATCGGCCGGCTCGTTCGCTCTACAGATTGTCCGCCGAGAAGCCCCGAGGGGGGCTGAATCCGGGGTGAGTAACGGGGATCGAACCCGCGACAACTGGAACCACAATCCCGGGCTACACGAGGATTTGCCCAGAAACAAGGGCGATCGGGGTGGCTCCAAAGCACCGAACGGCGCGCCTAAGTGCGCGGATGGTCGTGCGGTGGACGTACCATCATCGTCCACGAGAACGCGCCTCGCGCGTGCGCTGGCCGACGTCGTAGCAGAGGCGCTCGCCGAGGGCGACGCCGTCGCCGCACGGATCGGGCTTGAGGCCCTCGAGCGGCTCACGGGCGAGATCGGAGAGGGCGACCTCCACGGTGGGCGAGCGGCCGGCGAGCGGAAGGTTGGCGCCTCGTGAACCGCGCCGCGTACGTGGTCCTTACTGCGCTGCTCGCCACGCTTTGTGCCCGCGTGTTCACAGATGGATCGGTCCCTTCGGGCACGTACGAACGTGTTCACGCGTTCGCACATCCGCCCGGCGTGGTGACGATTGCGCGAACAGGCATCCCAATCGGCACGTATAGCTGCGCCATATGGGCACCTGGCGCCGCCGACCGATGCTTGTCGCCACGATCGATGCTGACATCCGCGTTGCCCTCGACGTGCTCGCGAAGCGACGACACGTCACGCTCTCGCGGCTCGTGGATGAGCTACTTCGGCGCGCGCTCACAGACCATGTCTGACCCACAAAGCACGAGCGGCCGGGGCTCGACTCCCGACCGCTCGCTTTGCCCTCTCGAAAGGCACTCGAAAGGACACCTGATGGATGCCAGCACAGCCCGACATTGGCAACACGATCGAGCAGCAAGATTCGCCGAGGCGGCGCGCGCGGAGAAGGCGCGGATCAACCTCGACTCCATGCGACGCGAGCGCATCGAGATAACCGGCGAGGATCCGCCGCTCGGCGATCACGCTCTGTACGTGCGCCCACTTCGCCGTGCGCAAGCATCGCTTCGTCGCGCGCTGAAGGCTCCAAGCTCGGCGCCGACGGTCGCGCCTGCGCTTGTTCGCCGCACAGTGCGCCGCGCCCCTCGACGCGCTCGCGTCGCACGGGTGACGCACACGACGGCGGGACCGCCGAGCGGAGACGCGCCATCGCCACCACGACGTAGCATCCTGACCGCGCCGCGCCGCGCACCCCTCGAGGTGTCGCGATGAGCGGCCGAACCAAGATCGACTCGACGGCCGGCGCCGTCCTCGCGACGCTCATGCTCCCGCCCGGAGCCAAGATCGTCGCCGCACCCCGTGCGACGTCGCAGCGCACGATCCTCGCGACGCACGGGATCACGCCGCCCGCGTTCCTTGCGCACGTCGTCCCGGCGCTCCGCGCCGCAGGGATCCCCGTGGCGAACGTCGGAAAGCTCCGCGTCGTCGCCGTCGAGGACCTCGACGCGTGGCTCCGCGTCCAGGGGGGCGAGCTCCCGGCCGCGCCTCGTCGAGGTCGCGCGGCGAAGGCCGCGAACGATGCGCCCGCCGAGGACGACGAGATCGAGCGCATCCTCGCACAGCACGGGACGCGCCGTGTCGCCGGGGGCCGACGATGAGCGCCCCGAAGATCAAGATCGGCGCATCCGAGGCGCTCGATCTGCTCTGGGCTATGCCGTGCTGCGCGGGCTGCCTCGCTCGCGCGCGTCGCGTCTTCGGCGGGCGCTACCAGCCGCGGAGCTACACGCCGAACGCGCCAGACCTCAAGGAAGTGCCGCCGGCCGCGGTCGCGCGGCGAGGACGTACCCGCGGGCTCTGCCTCGCCTGCTACCGCGCTCTCCCGCGGTCGCAACGCCGTCAGTGGACCGCGGACAGCTACCAGCCGATGCCGCACGCGGCCGTCGCGAAGCGGCTGCTCCGGGTGCTGCGTGACGCGGCGAAGGGAGCGGCCCGATGACCCGCTCGCCCGTCCGTGCCCTCTTCCTCGCGCTGCAGGAAGCATTGAACGAGGCCGAGCACACCGGGGCATGGTCCGCCGCCGCCGACCTGGTCGAGCAGCTCCTCGCCGAACTCCGCGCCCGCGCCACCGCGCAGGCGTACGAGCGCCTCGAGGCCCGTCGTCGTGAGCGTCTCACGACCGGCGAGCGCGCAGCCGAGCTCGGGTGCGCATCGTGACCGGCGCAGACGAAGTCCTCGAGGTTCGCCGCGCTCTCGACGACCCGCGGCGCCTCGTGCTCGCGCTCGGGCTCGCCAAGGGCGCGACGCGCCAGCGGGGCGGCATGGTGATCAAGTGCCCGGAGCCGAACCATCGGGACAGCACGCCCTCGTGCTCCGTGCGGCTCGGGCGCGACGGGACGATCGCCTGTCGCTGCCACGGGTGCGGCTGGTCGGGCGACGCCCTGACGCTGGTCGCCGTCGCGCTCGGCCTCGACATGGACCGCGACTTCCGCGACGTCCTCGAAGAGGCCGCCGCGATCGCCGGCGTCCGGCTCGAGCCGCGCGCCGATGGCCAGCGCGTCGAGGGGCGAGCTCGCCCGGCTCCTCGACGCCCAGCGCCCGAGCCTGAGCCCGAGCCCGAGCCGATGCCGGATGCGACCTTCGCCTCCATCGTGGCGCCGCTGCTCTACGCCGGGCGCCTCGACGGCTCGCCCCTCGTCGCCGACGTCGAGCGCTACCTCGAGGCCCGCGGGCTCATCGAGGAGGCCCGCGCGGACGGCTGGACGGGCCTCCCTGAGCCTGGCGCCCTCGTCGCCTGGGTCGACATGCTGCGCGCCGTCGCGGAGCCTGCCGAGGGCTACGCGCCGCCGTTCACGCAGGCGGACCTCGAGGGCTCCGGGCTGCTCGCTCCGGGCGGGCGGACCCTCTCGCATCCTGCCGCTCGGGTCGTCATCCCCTGGCGAACGGCGGCTGGCACCGTCGCCACGATCCAGCGTCGCCGCCTCGACGCAGGCGTCCCGAAGTACGTGTTCCCGAGCGGCCGCGCGCCCTCGGCGCCGTACGGCGTCGACCGCCTGGCGGAGCTCGGGCCCGATGCCCCGGTCGCCTTCGTCGAGGGCGCCGTCGACGTGCTCGCCCTGCGCATCCTGTACCGGCGAAACGGCGTCGCGCGGGTCGTGCTGGGCATCCCTGGGCTCGGCGGATGGCGCCCAGCGTGGGCGGAGCTCGCGCGAGGCAGGGACGCGATCGTCGCCTTCGACGGCGACAAGGCAGGCGAGGACGCGGTCGAAGGCGTCGCGCGCGACCTCTTCGATGCGGGCGCGCTGCGCGTCCGGCGAGCGGCACCCGTAGGCGCGAAGGATTGGGCGGAGGCCCTCGCATCATGAGCTCCGCACCCTGGAACGAGACGGACCTCGCGCCGCCTCCGGCGACCGGACCGCGCAAGGCCAACGGCCGGCGCCCGGCGCGCGTGCCGCACGAGACCAGAGGCGAGCTCGTCGAGGTCGAGACGCGCTCCGGCGCGAACGACGCGCCGAGCTCGCGCGCGGCAGGCCCGAGCAAGCCTCGCCGCGAGCGGCCCCGCCGCACACGCGAGGACGACGGCGACCAGGACGACGACGCGCGGCCGGTCGTCCAGTTCGAGCCGGACCAGCTCGGCCCGTGCATCGACACGGGGATCGCGTCGCTCCGCGGAGACGCCTCGCTCTACGTGCGCGGTGACGACCTCGCCCACGTCATGACCACGACGATGGAGGAAGAGGACCGCGACCCCGGCACGCCCGAGGGCTCGCCGCGCATTCGCGAGCTCCCCCTCGACGCCCTGCGCGAGCGCCTCGCGAGGCTCACGCGCTGGCGCAAGTGGGACGCCCGCGCGGGCGACTGGGTGGCGTGCGTGCCCCCCTCACCCGTGCTCGGCGCGATCGCTCGCCGGGGCGAGTGGCCAGGACTCCGCCAGCTCGTCGGCATCGCTGAGGCGCCGCTCATGCGCCCCGACGGGCGGATCGTCGACGTGCCCGGCTACGACCCGCAGACGAGGTACCTCTACGCGCCCGCGATCGCGTTCCCGAAGATCGCCGATCAGCCGACGCCCGACGAGGCGCGCGACGCGCTCGCCGCGCTCGGTGACGTCTTCGCCGACTTCCCGTACGCCCTCGACGCGGGGCGCTCCGCCGCCGTCGCGTCCGTGCTCACGCTCGTAGCGCGCGCCGCGATCCGCGGGCCGACTCCGGCGTTCCTCTTCAACGCGACGTCTCCTGGGTCCGGCAAGACGCTCCAGACCGACGTCGCCAGTATGATCGCGTTCGGTCGGCACGCGGGCCGGAAGAACTTCCCGACCGACGAGCGGAACGCAGACGAGGAGTTGAACAAGGTCCTCGGCGCCTACGCGATGTCCGGCGCCCCGCTCATCAACTTCGACAACGTGAGCGACTCGGGCGCCGTCGCGTTCGGTGGGTCGGCGATCGAGGGGCCGTTGACGGCAGCCGACACGGCGGACTTCCGAGTGCTCGGCGAGTCGACGATCAAGGCCGTCCCGTGGCGAACGGTCATCTTCGGCAGCGGCAACAACATCGTCGTCGGGCGAGACGCGCTACGACGCGTCCTCCTCATCACAATCGAGACGCCGCACGAGAGTCCGGAGTCTCGGCCCCTCGAGGACTTCAAGCACCCGGAGCGTGCGTTCGGGCTCGTGCCTTGGGTCCAGGCGCACCGCGCAGAGCTCGTCGCCTCCGCCCTCACGCTCCTCCGCGGCTACCACGTCGCCGGCCGCCCGAAGGTGAAGCGGACGAAGCAGTGGGCCAGCTACGAGGCGTGGACCGCCCTCGTCGCGAACGCGATCGTGTGGGCCGGCGGAGCCGACCCGCTCGAGTGCAGGCCGGAGGGTGACGCCGAGAACCCCGAGAAGCGGCTCCTTGGTGTCGTGCTCCGGGACTGGCCGAAGCTCGACACCCAAGCGCGCGGCCTGGCCATCAAGACCGCCCTCGCCGCCCTCTACCCGAGGGAGCGGATGCGCGGTGAGGTGCTGCCCCCCGACGGCTTCGACGACCTCCGGGAGGCCCTCGAGACGCTCGCCGGTACGCCTTCCGGAAGGGCTCCGGACGCCCGCCGGGTCTACGACGTCTTCCGTCGGTATCGGCGCTCGGTGCGGGGCGGGAAGGCCCTCGACACGACGAGCACAGACCACGGCGGCGCGATGAGATGGACCGTTGTTTCGCGTGGTTACGTGGCTACGTCGAGCGCCGGAGGTGACCCGTGACGCGTGTAGGTGGAGCTGCCGTACTGGTGACACTGGTGACACTGGTGACACTGTTTAACCCAAGAGCCTTGAACTGTCAGAACGTCACCAGCGGGGGTGGTGACAGTTCACGCCCTGTGGCCGCAACAGTGTCACCAGTGTCACCAGTGTCACCAGACACCACCCCCCTCGACGCCCTGCGCGAGCGCCTCGCGAGGATGCTACATGTGGGCGCGCGAGCCTACAGGGGGGTATACCCACCCCCCCCCACCCCACCCAGCGTTGGGGCTAGGCCTGCAAGTGGCACTGTAATTCTCTACCTCACTTGCTCACAGGTGCGCACATGAGCGCACGACGCGCCCCGGTTTCGCCCGAGATCGACGCCCGTCTGCGCGCGCGCCAAGCGCCGTGGGAGATCGTCGCCTGGGCGAAGCGCAAGGGCGTCCCGTGCCCGAGCGCGGCCACGCTCTCCAGGCGCAAGGCGGAGATGTTCGGGCGCCAGCGCGTACCGCAGGGCGGGGGCGCCAGCCTCACCTCGCGTGCGGGCAAGGTGCCGCCGGCGCCTCGCGCGGCGAAGGGCGGGAAGCTGTCGGCCCGATCGCGCGCCGAGGCGCCGCCTTCGACGCCTCCCGAGCTCGCCGGCGTCGACGTGACGACCGCGGACCTGGCGACGCTCGACGCCTGGATCGCTACGGCCCAAGGGCTGCTCGCCAAGTCTCAGGAGGACGACAACCTCGCCGGCTTCGCTTCGATCTCGCGGCTCTTGATCCTCGCAATCGCGCGCCGCGCAGCGATGCGCCCGCCGCCGCCGCAAGACCCGAACGAGCATCCTGATTTTGTCGCGGCCGCCGAGCGCGCGCGCACGAAGTTGCACGATCTGCTCGCTCGCGCGCTCGAGGCCCGCGGCGTCGACGCCGTCGCCGACGAGCACAGCCTCGTCGCGGTCGGGCTGCGCCGCGCCGCTGAGATCGCGGAGGCGCACGGCGCGCCGGCCGTTGCCCGCGCCATCCGCGCTGCCGCTCAGGAGAACACCCGATGAAGACCCGCACCGTTCATGCCTTGCCGCCGCGCTTGCCCGTCGTCACCGTCATGCGCCTCGAGGCCGAAGTTCTCGACGACCTGGAGCCGCTCGGCGACGAGCTCGTGCGCGCCGCCGAGCGGGCGCCCGGTGCGCGCCGACTCCGCGACGTGGTCCGCGACCTCGACGCCCTGACCGACGAGCTCGCGCTGCACCTCGCGGCCGAGCGGGCGCACCGCCTTGGGGCGCTGTCGTGAGCCTCGCGCCCGCACCCGCTTCGGCGCCGCCGGTGGCCGTCCACCTGGCGCTCGAGCACGACGTCGCCGTGCTGCTCGAGCAGCTCGCCGCCCGCGCCAAGGTGACGCCCTCGGCGCTCGTCGGTCGCATGGTCCGCGATGCCTCCGCGGCGTCGCAGGCGTCGACGCTCGTCGAGGGGCTCGCTCGGGCGCTCGCGACTACCGACCCGCGGAGCCGCTTGTGAACGCGCCGCCGCACCCGTCGCTCCCTCGGCGCCCGGCGCGCACGAGCCAGCGCGAGCCGGAGCGCGCACCGCGCCCCCCGGCGCGCACGAGCACGACCGCGTCGCAGGTTGAAGAGTTCTCGGCCGTCCGCCTCGACGCGGACACGACCCGCACGATCGCGATCCTCACGCGGCCGGGCGATGCCGCGTGCCTCGCCGTCTCGCGCTTCTCCAAGGGCGCGTGCCTCGGCGCGATCCGCATCCGAGCGCCGCACGCCGCCGCCGTGCTGCTCGTCGTCGAGGCCGCCCTCGAGGGCCGCACGACGCCGCCGTGCTCGGTCCCTGACCGCGGCGGCGCGTGGTCTGTCGTCGCGACCTCGACCGGGCGCGCGGTCGTGCTGGCGCTCGCCCTCGACGGCTCGACCCGCGGCAGGCCCACGACGCTCGCCGGCGCTGAGCTCGTCGCGTTCGCGCGAGCTGCGCGGGCGCTCGCTCTGACCTTCGACGCTCGCGCCACGGTGGCGCGGTCGTCGCTCACCTGAACGGAGACACCATGGCCCCGAAGAAGATCGCCAACGACTCGACCACGTCCCCGACCCGCGTCGCCTTCGACGCCGCGAAGAGCACCGCCGCCTCGACCGCGCACGCGCTCGAGGTCGCTCGCGCCGCGGTGCGCGCCGCCGAGGCCGCCGCCGGCGCGCACCGCAACACGCCGCCCGAGATCGAGATCGCCGCCGTGGAAGCGGAGGCCGACGATCTGCGCGCCCGCGCCACGCTGGCCGCCGCGGGCCGCGACCTCGACGCCGAGCTACACGCGCGGACGCTGGCGGACGGCGACGAGGAGGCGCTGGTCATCGACCTGGCCCACGTCCTCGGCGACGTCGAGGCCCGCGTCGAGGAGGCGCTCGAGCTGCGCCGCCGCGCCGCCGACCTCGACGCCAGCGCCCGCGCTCGCCTCCTCGCCGCTCGCGAGGCGCACGCCCGGCTCGCCGCCTCTCGTCGCGCCGCGGGGCTGCCCGAGCCGCGCCGACTCCCGCGTGCGAGCGCGCCCGCCGCGCTGGGCGTCGCAGCCCTCTCGGGCTCGCACCCCGTGCCGCTCGCCGCCGAGCTCGCCGCGCTCCGCGCCGCCGTCGAAGCGCCGCACGAGGTCGACGTCGACGCCGCGAAGATCCACGCGCTCGACGTGAAGGCCCGCCGCCTCCGCGCCGAGCACGAGGTCGCGCTCCGGCTCGTCGAGGAGGAGAACGCGCGCGCGACCGAGCACGCGAAGCGCGCGAAGCGCGAGGCCGCCGACGACGCGAAACGCGCCGCCGCGCAGCACGAATCGATGGTCGCGAAGTTCAACGCGGAGCGCGCCGCCGAGGACGCCCTCGTCGCCGCCAGCCGCGCGCGCTCGACGTCGACCGGCAACCCCGCCGCCGCGTAGCGGCACCCGCACACGAAGGAGATCCGAACATGTTCAAGAACACCTCCCCGCATTCGCCCGTGACCCGCGCCGTCCTCGAGGGCCGCGCGCACCTGGCCGCCGAGGCGCGCGCCGACGAGGCCCGCGCCGTCGGCATCCGCCCGCGGATGCTCGCGCGCCTCGCCGCCGCCGGTGCCGCCGTCGCGGTCCGCGCCGCCGCC